>JANOTH010000167.1:0-1771 GCA_031416275.1 Ferruginibacter sp.
GTGATAAATTTATTCATAGTATGAGTCTCTAAATGGCAGGTAACGTTAGGCATTTGTGCAGGTGTGGAAATAGCATTCCTTCCGCCCGGAACCGCTGCTAGGCTTTTGCTAAAGATAAATAATAAGAACAAATGTTTGGCGATGTTTTTCCCGCCGGAACCAAAGCCCGTAAAAGAAATTCTGATGATTGCTGCAATGTCAAGCCACACTTGCACAAAACCCATCCTATGTTTACAATACAGTAAATTTAGTACAGCATTTATCAACATCAATTTGAAAGAACAGGGGGCAGAATAAGATAGTCAAACCCAATAAGCATAAAGCTTTTCTAACACGCTTATCCCTGCCTCCCTTTTCTTACATTATGCTGTACAGTTCGGTGAGCATTGAAGCTCGTGCTAGGATGATAGCAACGTAAGAATTGTTCTTCCATTTTGTTTTTGGCAAAGCTAATTTACTCAATTATTTACAATCAAAAACATGCATTATGAAATCAATTAAAGACTTACGTAAACTGTATTGTGGCGTAGATGTCTCCGGCGATAGCCTGGACATATGCTATCAAACTACAGAAGGTATCTTTCAATGGTGTAAGTGTGCTAACAGCACCGAGGGTTTTCTCCATATCTGGAAGCTTACGGGTAAGAATTACCATTTTGTGATGGAGTCCACAGGTGTGTACCAGTTGCCTCTTTGTTTTTTCCTGGAGGCAAAAAAGGCAAGGTATAGTGTTGTGAATGCCTTGCAGATCAAGCGGTATATACAGATGAAACTTGAGCGCAATAAAACGGACAAGAAAGACGCCTTTCATATTTGCATGTATGGAGTTGATCATAATCCCGCGTGCTATGAAATGCCCTGCCAGCTTTACTTTGAGTGCCGTGCCATCAATAATGCCATAGAGACAATTACTACAGAAATAACCAGCTTTAAAAATAAATTGCATTCACTTTCCAAGCTGGATATCGACAGTAAGGTTATCGTAACAGGATACAAAAAAATACTGCGTGATCTACAGGCTGAGCTTAAAAAGTTTGAAGCAGAATTATATAAAAAATTAGAGCAATGGCAGCCAGACCTGGTAAAGCAAGTGCGCAGCGTAGTTGGAATTGGAAAGCGAGCCACAGCGATTTTAATTGTAAGTACCCAGGGTTTTAAACACACAGAAACATACCAGCAGCTAATTAGTTATGCTGGGCTTAGTCCAAAAGAATATTCCAGCGGTAGCAGCATACGAGGCAAGGTGCGCATATGCAAACAGGGAGGCTCTCTGCTCCGGCATACCCTTTATATGTGCGCCCTTAATGCAAAGGAAACTAATGGGGCTTGTAAAGAATTATTTGATAGGCTGGTAGCAAAAGGAAAGAACAAAAAACTAGCAGTTATTGCAGTAGCAAACAAACTATTAAAGCAGGTTTTTGGGGTGGTAAAAAACGAGTGTACGTTCGATAGAAATTATTATAAAAAAGTAGCCTGATTTATTTGTTTTTTTGCACAGTTCGTGTTATGTGCTGGCGGCAAATTTTAGGAACTAAAAAATAAACCACCAACTGCTTCAATTAAATTCCGAAGACTGTTCAAAAATTCAAAAGCTGTAAGCATTAATAAGAGTAAATGAGTCCAACCGCAACAACTGCATGTACACAAATAAACCCACCCTGTCCACCAAAAACCACCGCAACAAAAGGCAAACGCTGCAACGACAGGTATGATTTTTAAAACTGTATTTTAAAAAGCAGAGAGCCAAACTGTCTACCCAAAACCGCAACTA
>JANOTH010000168.1:0-6226 GCA_031416275.1 Ferruginibacter sp.
ACATCTATCATCATCCCCAATTCGTTCATACGTTGCACTACCTGTCTGCCAAATTCAGTCAATCCCTTGTTAAGCAAATTTGGTTTGGTGGTCTCATCTGCTGCGCTGGTAGCCCAGGTAGGAGCAACATTATGTGTGAGGGTTAAATACCTTGCGCCACGTTTGTGAAGCGCTTCTAATTTTGTAAGATCATCTTCTATCATGTGGCCGCCTTCTACACCAAACATAGCGGCAATCTTATGTTGCTTTACAGCTCTTAATATTTCGGCATAGTTGGATACTTTTATAATTTTATCGGGGTTGCGTAAGGCAACTGCATCAAGACTATCCATTTCTCTATTGGCATAAGCATAGCCATTTTTCAATCCGCCATCACAATACACTGAAAAAATCTGTACATCGAGTCCGCCTTTTTTCCAGCGTGAAAGATCACTATGTGTTTTACCGGTAAGGTCCTGGTCAAGTGATGTTCCCCTGTCAGCAGCCTGCATCAATATATCATTGTGGGTATCTACTACAATGGCTTTGCGATGTATTTTTTGATAGGATTGTGCATTGATTTGCTGTGATAATGTTATGCTGATAATCAATAGTAATATTTTCACCTTGCTTATTTTAAATGCTTTTTAATTTTATTTTTACAATCACTTTGCTTCAACAGCTTGTGTAATTAAACGCAACATCTCTGCTACTTTACCATCATCTATCCAACGGGCTACAACAACTAGATCATGTTCTTTATCAACAATAATATAATTGCCGCCATAACCGGCCGCATAATAAACTTTAGGCGAAATACCCTTCCATCCTTGATCGGTATTTAACCACCACAGGTAACCATAATTTTTATTAGCAACAGAAGGTTGCTTTATAGCATTGATCCATTTTTCGGATAACAACTGTTGATCTTTCCATTTTCCATTTCTTAAAAACAATAAACCAAATCTTGCATGATCTACTGTATTTATAAAAATGCCACCACCATGATGCCCGCCACCACTAACAGATTGCATCATTAATCCATCCATATTTACATAAGAATTTTCGTAACCAAACCAGCGCCAGGTGGTAGATGCGCTAATGGGATCCATGATTTTTTCTTTTAGGACAACAGGCAAAGGCTTGCGCCAAACCTGTAATAACGAATACGCCAGCAGGTTTACTCGTACATCGTTGTATTCGTAATTGGTTCCCGGTTCAAACAGCTTGCGGTTCTTCCAGTCATCAATACCCCCTTCTTTTGGTGGCCTGTCGGCCCAATCATGCAGACCAAACAAACTACCACTCCAGTCAGAAGATTGCGTTAGCAAATGATGCCAAGTAACTTTTGAATTATGCTCACCTTCAAAAGATTCATCCCACACATATTGATTCACTTTTTCGTTTGCATTTTTAATCAATCCATTGTCGATGGCTAAACCTGCAATGGTACTTAAATAACTTTTGGTAGCACTAAAGGTCATGTCCACACGGTTTACATCGCCCCATTGTGCCACTATGTATCCATTTTTAATAACCATTCCGGCAGGGCCACCACGCTGTTTCATGGGGCCAATGATTTTGTAACCCGGTTCTCTTGCGTACGATTTGGTGTTTGCAAGCCGCAAATCATTTTCCACTTTATTTTCGTTATTTAATGCAAACGTTACTGCACTGTCCAGTAATTTTTTATTGATCTTCAACGCTTCTGGATTTTTCACCTGCCAGTTAGCATCAGGATAATAAAGCTGCTGTGCATGAATAGAAATGGTATACACACTTACAAAAAGAAGCAAGATTATTTTTCTCATAATTTTAATTTTAGTACTAAAAGAGCGATTTGCGCCCAAAAATTAAATCATTTAATTTCAAACAGTACTAAATT
Source organism: Ferruginibacter sp. (assembly GCA_031416275.1). Lineage (GTDB taxonomy): Bacteria > Bacteroidota > Bacteroidia > Chitinophagales > Chitinophagaceae > Ferruginibacter. The sequence goes on from JANOTH010000168.1 coordinate 1,865, forward strand.
GTTTTTTTCGTTTTTTTTGCAGAAAAATAAAAAGAGCTGCCGGGTTGCAGGTACAAATATTTTCCTGTTTTAATAGTGGTTGATTTTTTGGTTTTTGTGTTATGGCAAATCAGTTCATTTCCAGCAACCAGTTCTGCCACCATCGGGCCACGGCCATTGATAAGTTGATTGCTGAAGGTTGTACCGCTTAAACGGTAAGCAATTGCTTTTTCATTATCAAACAAAATAGGAAATGGTAAAGGCGCAAGCGCTGTTGTTGGTTTATAAGATGAGAGCAGTTCAATATCGGTAACATGAAAAGGTACTGTATCACAATTGCTCACCCGATGTATAAGGGTATCATTAAGGAAAGATGTATAAGAAGCATTGCCTGCCGTATTTGAAATAAACCAAATATTTACAATTTTATCATTATCAAACTCATAAATAATTGCTGAATAAAATGGCTCACCTCTACCTGTAATTTTCTCTTTTAAAATCGGTTTATTTTCTACAATGTATATATCAAATATCTCGGCTTATTTTTCGGATATTTAGCAAATGTTTTTGAATGACGAGAAACTATACCATCTGCTGTTGAGTCTCGAAGTGTACTTGGAAACTCGTAAACTTTAATATTGTCGAAAACTGTCTTTTTCTCGCCAACCCAATCTTGCTTATTGTACGTTGCAATTTTATCAGAAATAAAGTTTTCTCATAGATTCTTCCGAGGTATTTGAAGGCTTTTGGCAAAAAGCTTTTGTACAACTCAGTGACATTAGTAAAAGGGCAGTTAGTTTTTTCATTTTATTAATTTTTATAAATTACTACCTACGCTAAACGGTTTTCGGCTTACCCATTTTAAATTTTACACAGGAATACATTTTAAAAAAACCAATTTGCAGCAGTTATACATTACCCCCCGACAAGTATGACCACAAGCAAATTGTTGATACAAATCTCCATTTTAATAAAAATTATATCCTGTAATTATTCACCATTAGATAGTATTTTTTCATCAGATTATGGGATAAAATGTGTGTTAGTAGTATTAATTCTTCATATTAGAAAAATCAACATTCACACTCTTTTCTATCTAATATTTTAGCTCAGCTTATTCAAGCAAATTTCTCTAAATAAAGAACGATTAGAATAATTCACTTTTGCGCATCTACTAATTTTTGATGATACAAATACCGCAAAGGGTCTTTATGTATTTTACAATAATTGGTAAAATAGTGGTGTGTTTCTAAAAAGGATATTTGCATTTTATTCCATGTTGTTTCATTAAGAGAAGGCGTTAAGGATTGTAATTCTCTAAATAATAAATGCGTCTTTTCTTCTACCGTATGGGTTCCTAAATATTCCAAATCTGCATCAGCCATAATTTCTTCTAATTTGGTGGTAGGTGTTTGCAATATTTTTGTAGCCATTATCATCCCCAATATTTCAGCAATCTCATTTTTTGTAAAACCATATTTTGGTAAATATCTTTTTGCCAGTACACAACTTTCTTCTTCATGCCCCGCATAGGTGTTTATATAGCCCGTGTCGTGCCAGAGAGCGGCTGCACTTAACAGTTCCAATTCTTTTTCGTTACAGTTTTCATGAATTCCTATTTCATTTACCTTTTGTAATACATACAAAGTATGTTCTACATTATGGTAGTAATAATTGGCAGGCAGTTTACTTTTAAGCAAATCACTTACAAATAATTTCATGGATAACTTACTTAGCATGTGCTTTGTGTTTTAATACCCCACCAGATGCTTCTTTAATGCTTTGTACATACATAAATGCTTTATCATCTATTTCTAAAATGGCATCTTGAATTTGTTTTATTTCTAATCGTGTAATGATCGTTACAATAATTTCACATGCTGTACTTACTTCAAAACTGCCCGGCAAATAACCTCGTTGCCCTTGGTAAACAGTTATGCCTTTACCAAGTTCATTTACCAAAAGATTTTTAATTTCTTCCTGCTTGCACCATACAATGTTCATGGCAGTAAATTCTTCAATACCATCTACCACATAATTAATGGCTCGGGTAGCAGTAAAATAAGTGATGATGGAATACATAGCTGTTTCAATACCAAACTGAGATGCAGCTACAGCAAAAATGATAACATTGATTAGTAAAATAATTTCACTGTTGGAAAAGCCGGTTTTTCTTCCTGTAAAAACAGCAATTACTTCGGCACCGTCTATTACTCCTCCCCCTCTTATAACAAGCCCCACGCCGGTGCCCATTAAGATGCCGCCAAAAATGGCAATTAATAATTTGTCGTGTGTTATGGGATTAATATGTACAAAGAGCAAACCAATGGAAAGCAGTACCACCGCAATACTGGTTTGTACAGCAAAGGTTTTTCCTATTCGTTTATAACCCCAATAAATAAATAATACATTTAAAATAATTACTAAAAAACTAATGTTGATATGAAAAATTTCATGGAGCAAAATGGAGATACCGGTAATGCCACCATCTAAAAATTTATTAGGAATCATAAATCCTTTCATGGCCAATACGGCCAGGCCTGTACCAATTAAAATGAGTAAAATATTCTTGAGAGATGTAACCGTTTTCCAATCTACATGGTCGGTTTTATGTTTATTTTTCATTGCTTGGGGGGTGTTTTTATTTTCAATAAAAATGAATTTTTTTGGTTCAATTAATTTGGTTTCATTTTCCATGGTAATAAAAATTTAAAAATCAATTGCCACTGTAATGAATTACCCCCCAGTAAACACTGCAGTTATGCAATTGATAATGATGTAACGGTCTTATGATAAAATAAACGCCGGTTATTTAATTTATTTTTTCTCCACTACAAAATACATATCCAGTTCATCCTTGTTTTTAGTGGCTATTTTCCCTCTGTGTTCGCAGTTGTAAAAGTTTTTTACGAGTGCATAAGTGTCGCCTGAAATATTTATTTTTCCAGGTACGCCTTGCTGTTCCATTTGAGAAGCAAGGTTTACGGTATCGCCCCATATATCATACACAAACTTTTTTGTACCCACCACGCCAGATACTACAGAGCCCGAGTGAATGCCAATGCGTATTTTAAAAACAGGGAGGTCCTGTATCAACTTACTTCTGCCTAACTCCGTAATAAATTGTTGCATATCTATAGCGGCTTTCAAAGTGTTTAAGGCATGATCCTCATCATCTTTTGGCAGACCTGCTGCACACATATATGCATCGCCAATTGTTTTTATTTTTTCCAACCCATACTTTCCGGTTATATAATCAAATCCACGAAAGGCTTCATCTAATTGGGTTACTAAAAGATCGGGGGTTAAATTTTGAGCTATTCCAGTAAAACCTTCAATGTCTGCAAATAATACGGAAACATTATCGTGTCTTCGGGCATATGATTTTCCAAAGTTTTTTAACTCTGCCGCTATTTCTTCCGGCAAAATATTTAAGAGCAATGCATCCGATTTTGATTTTTCTGTTTCCAGTTGTTTTCTTTGTTTTTCAATTTCGAGTGTTCGTTGGTTTACTTTATCTTCAAGCTGCTCATTATAATCCTGTAACTCATGTATTAATTTTTTATTATTGCGGCGAAGTAGTGCGGTTTCAATTGCATTGTCAATGGTAATTTTAAGTTCGTCTTTATCCCATGGCTTGGTGATGTAACGGTAAACTTTGCCGGTATTTATCGCATCTATAATGGCTTCCATATCACTAAAGCCGGTTAAAATAATTCTAACATTATCTGGCTCTTCGGGTAATTGTTGCAAAAACTGTACACCCGTCATATTAGGCATGCGCTGGTCAGTTACAATAACCTGTATATCGTTTTCATTAAATATTTTTAAAGCGTCTTCACCACTTTCTGCAGTAAATACATGATAGTATCGTCGCATAGCTGCTCTAAAAGAGTTGAGGTTATTTACCTCATCATCTACATACAAAATATTATTTACAGATAAATCATTCATACATTCTTATAGTTTTATTTAGGTAATGTTTTGATGAATAGGTAACGTGATAATAAAGGTGGAACCTACGCCTGTTTCCGACAAAACTTCGATGCTACCATTGTGTTTTTGTATAATTCCATAACTAATAGAAAGCCCCAAACCTGTGCCTTTGCCCACATCTTTTGTTGTAAAAAATGGATCAAATATTTTAGTACGTATTTCCTCCGGAATGCCGGCACCCGTATCTCTAATACTTATACAAACTTTATCAGCAGCCACTAGCTCAGTACGTACAAAAATTTTACCCACGCCTTGTATTGCCTGTATGGCATTGCTCAATAAATTCATTAACACCTGGTTTATCTGTCCGGGAAAACAGTCCACTTCAGGAATGTTCTTTAAATCTTTTACAATGTCAATTCTGTCTTTATAACTACTGTGCAAAAG
>JANOTH010000169.1:0-9120 GCA_031416275.1 Ferruginibacter sp.
TAATAACCTTAATCTTCAGGTACTAAACTCGCAAGCTGTCTAAATCTATCGTAAAGCATTTGCAATTCAGAAGTACTGAGGCGAGATGTTTTCTTTATGACATTAACGAAGTTTTTGAGAAATTGTTGGTCGCCCGAAAAATCTAATTGACCATGCAGTTTTTGTTTGAGCGGATTTAAAATTAACCAGTAAGGTATGGCGGTTGTATCACCGCCATATTTTGCTAAGAGATGGTTAGCTCCCTCGTTCGATATCCCCTTTTTAATATCAACATAGCTGCTGTACAACGGGAGAATAACATAATTATCTTCAAAAAATTTTGCATTGTATGCATCTGAAATTCCCCGCTTAAGGTATTTACATGGAGTGCACCACGTAGCTGTAAAGATTACGAATACATTTTTCTTTTCTTTTTTTGCTTTGTCTATCGCCTCTTCAAAAAGATCATTTGCAGGTTTGCCTTGACAAAATCCTTTTACTACCATAAAAATCAATGCAAAAAATAAAAAATAAATTTTCATAATCATCTAATTAAGGAAAGTTGTCCTTTAATATAGTAGTATAAAAGTGATTAAGCTTCGTCAAAAAAATGACCACCCTCCCGGGCAGTCATTATTTTCGAAAAACAAATTATTTAAAATTAATCCTCTTTGTCATCAGCTTCTTCCTCATCTAAATTCTCGTCTGCTTCTGAATCCTCATCAGCTAAATCTTGAGTATCATTTCCAGTAACTAAATCATCAGTCGCTGTTTCTAATTCACTTGTCACAGCTCCTTCCACAATTTCTTCTGTTTCCTCCTGCTCATCAATTTGAGTTATAGCAGCAATCTTATCATTTTCATCAATACGAATAAGTTTCACACCTTGTGTAGCACGACTTTGCTCACTTATGTTTTTAACTGCCATCCTTATCGTAATACCACTTTCGCAGGTAATCATCAAATCCTGTGTTTCCACAACCGCTAAAAGTCCTGCGAGACCACCAGTTTTTTCTGTAATTTTTATGGTACGTACGCCTTTACCGCCACGGTTTGTTATTCTATAATTTGCCTCGCCGTTTTCAGGATCATCCATAAAAGTACGCTTACCGTATCCTTTTTCACTGACCACCAAAACTGTTTGAGATTTATCTTCCTTGTTTACGCAAATCATTCCTACTACTTCATCAGTATTTTCATCCACTTCAATACCTTGTACACCAATACCACCGCGGCCTGTACTTCTTACTTTTGTTTCAGGAAAACGAATTGCTCTGCCACTCTTCACTGCCATCATAATTTCACAATTTCCATCAGTCATACTTGCCTGTATCAATTCATCCCCTTCTCTTATATTTATAGCATTTATTCCACCTTGGCGTGGTCTGCTAAAATCTTTTAAGTCAGTCTTTTTAATGATACCATGTTTTGTACACAAAACGATATAATGACTTTTTAAATATTCTTCATCTTCAAAGTTCTTCACATCAATAATGGCACGCACTTTATCGTCTGCAGGTATTTGTATCATATTCTGCAACGCACGCCCTTTATTTGTTTTTTCACCCTCAGGTATTTGGTAAACCTTCAACCAAAAGCACCTTCCCTTTTCGGTAAAAAACATTAAGGTATGGTGCGTACTTGCCACAAATAATTTTTCAATGTAATCTTCTTGTCTTGTACTGCTACCCTTTGCGCCACGGCCACCACGGCGTTGTTGGCGATATTCAGTTACCGAGGTACGCTTAATGTAACCCATGTGAGAGATAGTAACTACCACATCTTCTTCCACAATAAAATCCAACATATTTACTTCATCATCAGCGTATTCAATTTCACTTTTTCTTTCGTCACCAAACCTTGTCCTAACATCTAGCAATTCAGTTTTTATAATACCGAAGCGTAAATCTCTACTTGCCAATATTTCTTCTAACCTGCCTATTAACGCCATGATTTCTGCATACTCTTCCCTTATCTTATCAATCTCCATTCCGGTTAAACGCTGTAAACGGAGTTCCAACACTGCTTTAGCCTGTATCTCACTCATGCCGAAATTGCTGATCAAACCTTCTTGCGCAATATTGGGTGTGGCACTTTCTCTAATCAATTTTATAACAGCATCCAGGTTATCCAAAGCAATAATAAACCCTTCTAAAATGTGCGCACGCTCTTTTGCTTTACGCAATTCAAATTCTGTTCTTCTTGTAACAACTTCATGCCTAAAGGCAATAAACTCCGATATAAGGTCTTTTACATTTAAAATTTTTGGTCGGCCATTTACAAGCGCTACGTTGTTTATGCCGTAAGATGTTTGTAATTCAGAATGCTTAAACAAATGGTTAATTACCACCTGCGCAACCGCATCTTTTTTAAGCTCAACAACAATTCTAGTTCCTTCCTTACTGTTACTTTCATTGTTTACATCGCTAATACCTTCTACAATTTTCTCACTCACCAATTCACCAATTTTGGCAGTAAGTGAATCTCTGTTTACCTGATAAGGCACTTCGGTAATAATTATTTTTTCTCTGCCTCTTGCATCAGTTTCTATATTTGTCTTCCCTCTCAATACCACTCTCCCACGGCCTGTAAGCAATCCTGCCTTCACGCCCTCATAACCGTAAATTATTCCACCAGTAGGAAAATCCGGTGCTTTTACAATCTTAATTAAATCTTCAATATCTATGTCATTGTTGTCAATGTATGCAATACAACCATCAATAACTTCTGTAAGATTATGCGGCATCATATTCGTTGCCATACCAACAGCAATACCACTTGCGCCGTTTACCAACAACTGCGGAATTTTAGAAGGAAGCACTGTCGGCTCTTTTAAACTATCATCAAAGTTTAATTGAAAATCTACCGTTTCTTTATCAATATCATCCATCATCGCCTCAGTAAACTTCTGCATACGTACCTCGGTGTAACGCATAGCTGCGGGTTCATCACCATCTTGGCTACCAAAGTTTCCTTGGCCATCTACCATTGTATACCGCATGCTCCAGTCTTGCGCCATACGCACCATGGTATCGTAAATAGAGGCATCACCGTGAGGGTGATACTTACCCATAACTTCACCTACAATACGAGCACTTTTTTTATACGGTTTGTTGCTGGCGTTGTTTAATTCATTCATACCATACAGCACACGCCTGTGTACAGGCTTCAAACCATCTCTCACATCAGGTAAGGCCCTTCCTACAATCACACTCATAGAGTAATCAATGTAGAAAGTTTTCATCTGCTCTTCAATAACAACCGGAATAATTTTGCCCCTGTTATTGGCGTTGCCCGAGTTGTTTTGTTCGTTTAATTCTCCGTCGTTTGTTTCGTTGTTTTCCATAGATTTCTAATGTCTGCGAAAATACCGATTTTCAGCTGTTTTTCCGCTGTAAATCGTCTGTTTTTTGGGATTGTTTTACACAAAGTTTTAGTTTATTGTGGATAAGGTTTTAAACGGTATTTTAGTTGTTTTGGGGCGCTCATCTTATCAGCGTTTCTAGTCTGTTTTTCGGGCTATACATTGCAAGTCCTCATTTCGGTTTTTGCCTCTGGCAAAATCTCATTCCGGGCTTTCCATTGCTATCCCGCCGCTCTTCGGCTATTTATCTCTATTCAACTTTATCTGTGTTATATTGTTGCCGCAGGTACGGGCTAATAATATTTCTTTAACATTCTGCTAAGGCTTCAAACAAATCTAATTTATCGTTGCCTTCTTAACTTTCACTTCTAAAAATTTCACTGCCCACTGCCTACTTTCCACTCTCCCACTTTTCTCTATCTTGCAAAAAAAAATTACTTGAAAAATATACTCCTTTTTGGTGCAGGAAAATCTGCTTCCGTTCTTATAGAATATTTAATAGAAAATGCCGAAGAAAATAGTTGGCTGGTTACTATTGTAGATGCTGATAAAAAATTAATTGAACAAAAAACAAAACATCATTCATCGTCTTCAGCTATTGAAGCGGATATAACAAATAATGATTTAAGAAGTAAACTTGTCAAACAATGTGATTTGGTTATATCAATGATGCCGCCATTTCTGCATATTCTTATTGCTAAAGATTGTGTACAGTTTGGCAAACACCTATTAACTGCATCATATGCCGATGAAGAAATAAAATTATTAGCAGAAGAGGTAAAAGAGAAAGGGATTTTATTTCTATGCGAAATGGGTTTAGACCCCGGTATTGACCATATGAGCGCTATGCAAATTATAAATGATATAAAAGATAAAGGTGGAAAAATAACATCTTTTAAAAGTCATTGTGGCGGTTTGGTGGCACCCGAAAGCGATGATAACCCATGGCACTATAAAATTAGTTGGAATCCACGCAATGTAGTGCTTGCAGGAAAAGCAGGTGCAGAATATAAAATGACCGGTGAAATTGTAAAAGAGAAATACCGAGATCTTTTTAATGCTGATAGAATGATTGAAACAGGCGATAAAAGTATTGGTAGATTAAGTTATTACCCAAATAGAAATAGTCTCTCCTATATTGATTTGTACGAATTGCACACAGCAGAAACCTTTATTCGCACAACACTCAGGTACAGGGATTTTATGCTGGGGTGGAAAAATATAATTGATTTAAAACTTACAGATGAGGACATCGTTTACCAATCGGATGATTTATCTGTTGCCGGTTTTTTTCAGCAGCATTTTGATAAACATGATTTAACTAAAAAACTAGAGCAGGAATTAAAAGAAAATGAAATTTATACAAGTGAGGTTATTAAAATATTAGCAGATAATCTTCAAGCAAATGCACTCGAACAAGGCCTAGCAGTTAATGAAAAGGGCTTTTTGTCGCAAAATGAAAAAAATGAGAACGACTCTCCTACTTATGATGATCTGGCAATGAGTGCCCACGACGGCAATAAGGTTTTGCAACAGTTGCATTTTTTAGGCCTAGATGATGAAGAAACTATCATTAACAAAGGAATGATAAGTGCAGCAGATGGCTTACAATTTATTCTAGAAAAAAAATTAGCGCTTTCGCCAAAAGACAAAGATCTGGTCGTTATGCAGCATGATATTGAATACGAATTGAACAGTGAAAAATGTCAAATCATTTCCTCGTTAATTGTAAAAGGAAAAGACAGTATACATACAGCTATGGCAAAAACTGTTGGACTTCCTTTAGGCATTGCAGCTAAATTAATTTTAAATGGGACCATAAATTTAGTAGGTCTTCATATTCCAATAATTAAAGAAATTTATGAACCCTTACTAACAGAGCTTGAGAAAAATGGGATTATATTTTTAGAAGAAAAAACAAGAAATTAAATTATACGTATAGTTTTATTATCTTTGTCGTATAACAAAATTTTTATGGATTCTAAAATCACTTTAAGCTTTGATAAAAGCGTTATAGAAAAGGCGAAACAGTATGCCAGTGAAAATAATATTAGTTTATCCCGTTTGATCGAATTTTTATTAACCAAGGTAACAAGTAAAACGTATAAATCTATTGAAGATTATCCTATCGCAGATTGGGTAAGTATGGTTGCAGAAGGCAATGCGACATATAACGTTAACCGCACTCGCAAGCAATCTAAAGATGCCTTTTTAAAATCTAAAAAATGAGAATATTTTTAGATGCCAATATTCTTGTGGCTGTGCTTAACAAAGAATATCCTTTATTTACCTATGCAGCAAGAATTTTAAGCCTTGGGTCAAACACTAAATATAAAATTTACACTTCTCCTATTTGTCTGGCGATTGCATTCTATTTTGCTGAAAAGAAACATGGTACCACTGCCGCTAAGCAAAAAATACATCTGTTGGCTAATAATGTTTTTATCACAGATGTTGGAAACGATACAGTCTTATCATCACTACGAAATAAAAAGGTTTATGATTTTGAAGATGGATTAGAATACTATTCGGCGCAAAAAAGTAAGTGTACATTAATTATAACTGAAGATGTAAGTGACTTTTATTTTTCTGAAATGGAAGTGATAAAATCAAAAGATTTTGTTGAGAAATATTTGGTCTAAACTTTTAGTAATTTCTTCAAGCGGTCCACTCCCTCTGTTGCAGTTCCTTCCAACGGGATAATGTTCTTTAGATGATCCACAGATGGAATTTTTTTATCGATAATATATTTTGGTACTTTATCGTTCACCAAATCAATTAGACCTGCAGCGGGATAAACTTGCAACGATGTACCAATCACAACAAAAATATCTGCCTGTTTCACAATGTTAACAGCGGTTTCTATCATTGGCACCTCTTCTTCAAACCAAACAATATGTGGCCTAAGCTGTGCTCCGTCTTCTGCAAAATCTCCAAGAAGAATATCATTCTCAATATCAAAAATTTTCTCCTTGTTTAACAGGCTTCGCATTTTAAAAATTTCTCCATGCAAATGCACTACATTTTTTGATCCTCCCCTTTCATGAAGATCATCTATATTTTGTGTTATGATTGTAACTGTAAAATTAGTTTCTAAGTCTGCTATGCCTTTATGCGCCGTGTTTGGCAAAGCCATTTTTACCTCTCTTCTTCTCTGGTTATAAAAGTCTAAAACCAAAGAAGGATTTTTTGCAAAACCTCGGGGTGTTGCTACATCTTCAATATTATACCCCATCCATAATCCATCACTATCTCTAAATGTTTTAATCCCACTTTCTGCACTTATCCCCGCTCCTGTTAAAACAACAATATGCTTTTTCATATTAAACAATTTTTTCACCGGCCATCTTCAAAATTTTAAACCACTCCCCTTCCCTTACCGGTTGCACGGACAATCGCATTGATTTAATTAAAGACATTTCCTGCAACTCTTTTTCAGCTTTTACCTGAGCCAATGTTACCGGTTTTTTAAGTTTTTTTACGGGAGATACATCTACCACAACCCAAGCCGGTTCAGGTGTTGTAGGATCTTGATAAAATTCTTTCACAACCTTTGCAATACCTACAATTTCTAATCCCTCATTACTATGATAAAAGAATATTTTATCGCCTTTTTTCATTGCTTTCAAATGATTTCTTGCTAGATAATTTCTAACACCATCCCAGTGAGTTTTTTTGTCTTTCTCGAATTGATCCCAACTGTATTTGAAAGGTTCTGATTTTAATAACCAATAAGCCATTGTGTAAATTATCTTTTGATGTATATATATTTCCTCAAATTGAAACTACATAATTCCCATTGTAAAATTCAATTTATCCACATAATTGAACTCGTTTATACCTTAAACCGTAACTAAATAAAACTTGGCAGTGTTTGTGTCTGTCAATGTTACAACACTTTTAATAATTAAATAAATTTTATGAAAAGACAAATGTCATCTCTTCCTTTGCAGGACGAGAAATTGATTTCTTCCTTCGGAATCCAAAGGCGAAACATGTTAAAGTTTTTTGGAGCATCGGCTGCAGTTGTTGCTTTAGGAACAGCTTGTAACAATGATGATGATGTAGATGCTAATACTGATACAGGTGTATTTTTAGGAGCAGGTGATTTTCAAATTTTAAATTTTGCGTATGCCCTTGAACAATTAGAGGCAGCATTCTATTTGCAGGTAATTACTTCTGCAGGTTTTAATGCTATGTCTGTTTTAGAGAAAGAGTACATGGTAGATATTAAAGACCATGAAGTAGCGCATAGAGAATATTTTAAAGTTGCCTTAGGGTCAAATGCAATTAAAGGATTAACACCAAAATTTTCTGCTGTTGATTTTACAACAAGAGCGGGAATTTTAGCGCAAGCAAAAGCTTTTGAAGATACAGGTGTTGCAGCCTACAACGGTGCAGGCCAATACATTGTTGATGGCAATTATTTAACTGCTGCAGGTAAAATTGTTTCTGTTGAAGCAAGGCATGCTGCGTTAATTCGTGATTTAATTTCTAACGGAACTTTCTCTGACGACTTGGATGTAAATGCGTTGGAAATTTCGAAGCCACCAACTGCGATTGTTGATATTGCAAATGCATTTCTTAGTGTAGATTCACAAATAAGTAAGCGTGGATTACCTGCTTAATGCAAATATTTAAAAACTTTAAATCTTAAAAAATGAACTTACAAAATATATTTTCTGAAATAGAAAAGGTAGATGCAGATGTTTATGATAGGTTGGACACACGTCGTTCTGCTATGAAACAATTTGCAAATTTTACAGGAAAGGCCGCTCTTGCTGCAATGCCGTTGGCCTTAGGGTCAATGTTTAAAAAAGCTTACGGACAAACTCCTGCTGATGTAATTGGTACTTTACAGTTTGCATTAACGTTGGAATATCTTGAAGCAAAATTCTATCAAATTGGCGTTGCAGGTACAGGCGTGCAGGCAAATGCAGGAGCACAAGGGATATCAGACCTTACAAAAATTCGTGATCACGAAGTAAAACACGTAGCTTTTTTGAGAACTGTAATTACTGCTTTAGGGTCAACGCCAACACCAGAGCCTACTTTCGACTTTACAGGTGGCAATGGTAGCAATATGGGTCCATTTTTAGGATGGCCGACTAATTACGATGTGTTTTTGGCTATGGCACAAACTTTTGAAGATACAGGCGTTCGTGCTTACAAAGGCGCAGCAGGAACTCTAATCAATAATAAAACTGTTCTTACAGCTGCATTAAATATTCACTCAGTTGAAGCAAGACATGCCTCTCATATTAGACAAATGAGAAGAGTTAGAGCAACTGCACCGGGTGCTATAACTGCTGCTTATGTAGGTAGTATTAAGCCATGGATAAATAATGCTGAAAGTAATATTGGTGCAGGCTTTGCAGCTGCAGTACAACCTAGTTATAATGGCGAAGAAGTAACTGTACAAGGTGGTATTAATATCGTAACTGTTGGTGGTGTTTCTGCTACTGCAGCAAGTGCATGTTTTGATGAGCCACTATCAAGAGCAGCAGTACTTGCTATTGTTGATCCGTTTATCGTTTAAATTAATAATCAATCAATCCAAATACAAAAAAACATCCTGAAAATGGATGTTTTTTTATTTTTTTTTTGCCTGGCGAGTCTTACCATCCACTAGCCAATATATCGGCTAGGTGTAAAGTTTCTATCGACAACTTTTTATTTTTAATAATTCCACCAAGTTGCATTAAACAACTACAATCTGTAGATACAACACAGTCTGCACCTGTACCAATTATGTTTGTAATTTTTTGCTCTGCCAT
>JANOTH010000170.1:0-1955 GCA_031416275.1 Ferruginibacter sp.
ATTTGAAAAAGCGGAGTAAAGGACGGGACAAGCAATTTTATCGTTGGTGCCTTCTGGCGAAGGCAAGAGGTTGTCCCGTTAGCTATCGCATAGGCGTCAACTTAAAAAAACTGTAAAACAGCTAAAAGGGAACGTGGATAAAGGTTTCAGGCTGTTATTTTTATTCAGATGTGATGTTTAAATAAAAAGGAAATAGCTACTTGTAATAAAAACATCCGGCAAGATGAAAACAAGCAGCTATTCCGCCCGCAATGTAAAACAAAGCTTCGAAAATTTCTTTGATAAAAAGGTCATTAAAAAGGTCGCCAAGAGTACGAAGTTCACAAAACGAACACCTAAAAAGATTACACCTTTTGATTTTGTACTGGGTTTCTTTATGGGTATCTGTAATAAAAAGAACACCTATAATCATTGGGCCGAACAGATTGAAAAGTTGTCAGGAGAGAGGGTTACCAAGCAGGCTTTATTTAAAAGAATGAGTGAACAAACAGTTGCGTTTTCTCATGATTTGTTGCAAAAAGCCTTATCGAAGAAAGCCGAAGTGTTGAAAGGCAGTTTAATTTTTGAAAGCTTCGGTAAAGTGTTATTACAAGACAGTACCAATATTAAATTGCCAGACTGTTTAGCTCAGTCGTTTCCAGGCAATTGTTCAAGGGGGATGCAAAAAGCAGTAGCTCGTATTCAGACCATTCTCGAATTAAAGACAATGCAGTTTTTGAGTTTTTCATTAAGCGGATTTACACGCAATGATCAGGCTGCAAGTGGCGATATACTACCATTGTGCGGCGAGGGCGATTTGGTTATAAGAGACCTTGGTTATTTTGCCTTAGCCACCTTTAAAGAACTGGCAGGCAATGGTGTACACTTCTTATCCAGACTGCGTTTTGGCTTAAAAATGTATGAACTGGATGGAACTGAAATCACGCTGAAAAGTTTGTTGAAAGCCAGAAACAAAGTGGACCGCTGGATAATGATAGGAGAAAAACAAGTTGTGGTGAGATTAATAATGATGCGGCTACCTAAAAAGGTTGCAGCAGAAAAAAAACGAAAGGCAAAACACGACAGAGATAAAAGATTAAATCATGGTGCAGAATATTATCAGTGGCTGGACTTTAACGTATATGTGACTACCGTAAATGAAGATACCTGGTCAACAGAAGATAGCATAAACGCTTATCGGGTAAGATGGCAGATAGAGATCATTTTCAAATCATGGAAATCATCAGGGTTAAGAATGCAGCAATTACTTCATGATGAATGTACAAATGAATACCGGGTTAAAACTTGTATATATCTGATGTTACTGTTCATAACATTGTTTTGCAAAAAATTATATCTCACAGTCCTGGAAAAGATGATGAGACCAACAGAAAACAAAGCCATCAGCATCATTAAATTGTTTGCGTGGGTATGTGAGAATTTTATCGAAATAATAGTCATGAGCAAAAGGAAATTCACCAGATTGGCTTTTGAGAAATGTTGCTATGAACAACGAAATAAAAGAGAAAACATGATACTAACCATACTGAAATGCAAAAATTAAGTTGACGCCTATGCGCAGATGCGGGATCAGAACGTAGGATATGTGTTGTTCTCCGAACAGCTGACATGAGGTCGGAGACCTCTACTTATCCGTAAGTTCAAGGTCACGTTGCACTAAGACCTTGAACAACCCTCCGCCTTTTATTATGGAACACCTGGGGAGAACGGCCTTGAACAACCCTCAACCTTTTATTAGGGAATACCTGGGAGAACGATCCAGTACAACATTGGAATCATCGTTGGCCTTGCAGGCCCGACGAAGCCTTATTTGTTGTAGGCAGTGGTTCTGCATTAATCAATTCTGTTTTTAATCTACCAGTCTTTCCGTGCAAGCATTTTTAAATATTCAACAACTTCTAAATTTTCGCAGTTCTCTTCTAACCTATGATGAATAGACGATGCGTAATCTCGGG
>JANOTH010000171.1:0-4512 GCA_031416275.1 Ferruginibacter sp.
GCATTTGTTTCCTCTGCTTCAAACAAACTCTTTGGTACAAACAATGGAAAATATGCATTTACATGCCCTGTGTCTTTAAACATTTTATCCAGTTGGTCACGCATATTCTCCCACAACGCATATCCATAGGGCTTTATAACCATGCAACCTCTTACAGCAGAGTGATCTGCCAACTGGCTTTTCACCACCAATTCATTGTACCATTCAGAATAATTATCGGCCCGCTTTGTAAGTTCTTTGCTCATGTTTGTTCTTGTAT
The DNA here is from genome assembly GCA_031416275.1 of Ferruginibacter sp. Taxonomy (GTDB): domain Bacteria; phylum Bacteroidota; class Bacteroidia; order Chitinophagales; family Chitinophagaceae; genus Ferruginibacter. The sequence goes on from JANOTH010000171.1 coordinate 260, forward strand.
CTAATATCTAAAATCTTGTGTCTTTTTTTATTTTATTAGCCCAACAAAGAAGCAGCTTTGGTCAGCTTCGGTGGCGTCGCACATTTCATCTTCAACTAAATATTTAGCTTTAATTATGCAACTTGGTTTGAAGCGAAGATAAGAATTGATAACAGAAAATATTTTACTTTAAACAGCATACATTACTACAAACCTATTTGAACATTTTACTACCTTATCTGTATACGCATTACTTACTACTCAATACTATTACCTAAATTGCCGCATATAAAAACGATTAATGGATATTCAATTTAATAAAAACGAAGACGAGCAAAAACTTGCGTGGGGAACAGTTAAAAAACAACTAGAAAAAATTCACGAGGGGGGCGGAAAAAAAGCAATAGAAAAACAAAAAGAAAAAAATAAATTAGTTGCCCGGGAACGTATTGCATACCTGTGCGATGCTGATAAACCTTTTATAGAAATAGGGGCCTTTGCAGGTTTTGGTATGTATGAGGAATATGGCGGATGCCCTGCAGGCGGAACTGTGAGCGGCATTGGATACGTAAGCGGAAGACAATGTATAATTGTAGCCAACGACCAAACTGTAAAAGCCGGTGCTTGGTTTCCTATTACAGGGAAAAAGAATTTGAGGATGCAGGAAATAGCAATGGAAAACCATTTACCCGTAATTTATATAGTTGATAGCGCAGGCGTTTTTTTGCCAATGCAAGATGAAATTTTTCCTGATAAAGAACACTTTGGTAGAATATTTCGCAACAACGCTAAGATGAGTGCGATGGGTATTACACAAATTGCAGCCGTTACCGGTGCATGCGTTGCCGGCGGTGCCTACCTACCAATTATGAGTGACGAAACACTGATGGTGGAAGGGGCAGGATCAATATTTTTAGCAGGGCCATATTTAGTAAAAGCTGCTATTGGTGAAGATGCAGATGCGGAAACACTTGGTGGTGCTGCCACACACAATGAGTTAAGTGGCATTGCAGATTATAAGTTTAAAACAGAAGAAGAATGTTTGGATAGGGTTAAAAGAATAATAAGCAAATTAGGCAAGCCCAAAACAGCCGGCTTTGATAGAATTGAAGCTATGAATCCATTAAAAAAAACATCAGAAATTTATGGAATTATCGCAGCAGATAATAGCAAACCGTACGATGTTTTAAATGTAATTAAAAGCATTGTTGATGCCGATAGCTTCGATGAATTTAAACAGGATTATGGAAAGACAATAGTTTGTGGTTATGCACGTGTGGATGGTTGGGCTGTGGGAATTGTTGCAAACCAACGCCTCATTGTAAAAAGTAAAAAAGGTGAAATGCAATTGGGTGGTGTAATTTATAATGACAGTGCAGATAAAGCTGCACGTTTTATAATGAACTGTAATCAGAAAAAAATTCCATTGGTATTTTTGCAGGATGTTACAGGTTTTATGGTGGGAAGTAGAAGCGAACACAGCGGCATCATAAAAGATGGTGCAAAACTGGTAAATGCGGTTTCAAATTCTGTTGTACCAAAAATTACCATCATCACCGGTAACTCTTATGGAGCAGGCAATTACGCTATGTGTGGTAAAGCTTACGACCCAAGATTTATATATGCTTGGCCAGGTGCAAAAATTGCCGTTATGGGTGGTGAGCAGGCCGCAAAAACAATGTTGCAAATACAGGTGGCAGGCATGAAAGCAAAAGGACAAGAAGTAACTGCTGAAGAAGAAAAAGCTATCCTCGATAAAATAACAGATAAATATTTATCGCAAACAAAAGCACAATATGCCGCCTCACGTTTGTGGGTTGATGCTATTATTGACCCCGCTGACACAAGAAAGGTAATAAGCGAAGGAATTGCAGCAGCAAATAATAATCCTGATATTGCAGAATTTAAAGTAGGTGTTTTTCAGGTGTAGAAATAAACCACAAAGTCGCAAAGAAAAACAGAAGAAGCACAAAGAAATTTTAAGAAGTAAGAAATTCAAACTATAATAATTATGATTTGTCTTTGTGTTACTTTTTTACCTTACTGTCTTAGTGGTTCTATTTAATAATATGAGTAAAATAACTTTATATACAGACGGTGCGGCACGTGGAAACCCCGGCCCAGGTGGTTATGGCGTGGTGCTTATGTATGGAGCACATAAAAAAGAACTATCGAAAGGTTTTAAACATACCACCAACAATCGTATGGAATTGTGGGCAATAATTGCAGGGTTGGAGAGTATTACTAACCGAGAAATACCCGTTACTATTTATTCTGACAGCCAGTATGTTGTAAACAGCATAAATAAAGGCTGGTTAAATACCTGGATGAAAACCAATTTTAAAGGTGGCAAGAAAAATCCTGATCTCTGGAAAAGATACCATGCGCTGGCAAAAGATTTTTCCATAACTATTGTTTGGGTAAAAGGCCATGCCGATATTGAATTTAATAACAGATGCGATGAATTGGCTACTGCCGCAGCGGATGGAAAAAACTTAGAAATTGATACTGAATACGAACGAGAACCGGCAGCAACTAATAGGTTACTTTAGTATAGATACACTTTAATAATGTAAAAGTAGATTTTCTGATGAAAGTTTGCGGATAGTGGTAGCTCCCAATTTTTTAGGACGAACAAAAAATTGCCGGCAAAAATCTAATTAATAATTTCTGCTCACAGCAGCAAACAAAGTTTAAAAAATGGCTTCACACAACGATACCGGAAAAAAAGGTGAAGCACTTGCTGCTATTTGGTTTAAAGAAAAAGGATATACCATCTTACATACAAACTGGCGACACAAAAATTTAGAGGTCGATATTATTGCAACGAATAATGAAGTTCTTCATTTTATAGAAGTGAAGGCTGCAACTACATTAAAATTTGGAAACCCAGAGGATAAAGTGAGTGAGAAGAAAATTCGTAATCTCATTAATGCTTCTGAGGAATATTTATTTCAATACCCTCAGTGGCAGCGCATTCAATTTGATGTTCTATCTATTTCGATGATAAAAGATTTAGAGGTGGAATATTTTCTTATTGAGGATGTGTATTTGTGAAGTTTAATATTAGTTATCTAGTAATGTTAGCAAATGAATACAGATTTACCATTTAACTACTCAAGTTTAAATTGACGATAATTTAATTTTCAATTTTAATTCCCGATTATTTTTAAAGCTTCTACCCTACCAATCAGCTTTTCAACCATTTTAAAAGTTGCAGGACAATAATCTATATTTTGCTTATGAACATGAGCGTAATCCTCAAATTTTCTCTTTTTTATGTGTGGAAAGCCTGCACAATCCTCAGGTCGAACGGAATAAATACTGCACATATTAGTTTGCATATTTAAAAATTGACAAGGTTGTGTAACATTAATCCAATCGCCGTTACGTTCTTTTTTTAACCACTGTTTCTTGAAAGATTCTACTGATTGCCCAAAATGATTTGATATTCTTTTTAAATCTTTTTCAGTGAATGTTGGTGTCATAACCTTGCAACAGTTGGCACAAGATAAGCAGTCAACTTCTTGCCAAACCTCGGCATCGATTATCGGTGTGAGTTTATCAATATTAATTGGTGGTGCCTTTTCCATTTTATTAATAAATCTTCTAAAAGAACTTCGGTTCACCAATAGCTTTTTTTTAAAAGTTCTAAGATTTACAGGAAACATACTTTGATTTGAGGTGGAAAATAAATGTTAAACGAAAATAATGTTTAATTAAATTGTAGCGCCATCAAAATAAAAAGAAATAAAATAAATGTGGGAAGTTTATAAGAAGGGATATAAGGCCTGGCTTCAGTTAGAAAAATCATTGTCTGATAATTCTGTACAAGCATATTTACACGATGTTAAACACCTTACCGATTTTTTAGCAACAACAAACCCCACACAAAAAATCACTGATATTGAATTAAAGGATCTCGAAAAATTTACAAAATATGTGAATGAATTAGGTATGCAACATGCATCGCAGGCAAGAATAATTTCCGGTATTAAAAGTTTTTTTAAATATTGTTTGCTGGAAGAGATTGTAAACATTGATCCTGCAACTCTTTTAGAAGCTCCAAAAAACATCCGTAAACTGCCTGACACACTTGCTTTTGAAGAAATAGAGAAAATTATTGCTGCCATAGATTTAAGTAAACCTGAAGGCACCCGTAACAAAGCCATTCTTGAAACGATGTACAGTTGCGGGCTAAGAGTAAGTGAAATCGTAGGGCTTCGCATGTCTGGACTGTACCCGGACTTAGGTTTTATCAGGGTAATTGGAAA
>JANOTH010000172.1:0-7358 GCA_031416275.1 Ferruginibacter sp.
CGTGCAAATAAACGCCGGTGCGGTAAGCAAAAGCTCTTCTACCATTTTTGCCTGCGCTTCCATTTTCTTTCTGGCTACCACTACATCTGTTATATCATTAGTTATACAGATTATCCCGGTTATTACCGCCGCCTCATCAAACATGGGCTGGTACACAAGATTATAATATCCTTTTTCATTGTCAGCATTAATAGAATATTCCAGTTCTTTAATTTCATGAGGAATACCAGACTTTAAAACTTTAAACAATATTGGTTCTGCAATGCTTCTGGTTTCAGGCATGGTTTCAAAAAGATATTTCCCCACAAATTCCTGCTCACTCTTACCCACAATTTGCAAGAAAGCTTCATTAGCCATTTCAATATGAAACCTTATTCCCTTAAAAATACTTACACCTACAGAAACCTGTAACAGTATATTTTTAAACCTGCCTAAAAATTCATCATCTTTTAATCTGTATTTTTTTTGTTCAGTTACATCTTCAATGGCAAGTAAAATGTATTTTTCTGTATTAATTTCACTTATTACTTCCCTCGCATTGAGCAACAGTATTTTTTTACCAACCAAGGGGAAAGTATGTACAACTTCAAAATCAGTAAAAGTTTTATTTTCTTCTATAATACCCCTCAGTAGGGTTCTTAAGGCAGGAATGTTCCAGTGTTTCTCTGCAAGATCATAAATTAAACTGCCTTCAGTTTCCTTTTTCTGAATATGAAAAGTGTTGTAAAATGCTTTGTTTGCACTGCGTATCCGCAGGTTTTTATCTAATACCAAAATAGGTTCTCTAATAGTGGCTACAATAGATTCGGCATACCGCCTTGCAATTGTTATCTGCTCGTTCAGGCTAATTAATTCCTGGTTCACTACAGTAAGTTCTTCATTAGAACTTTGCAGTTCTTCTTTACTGGTTTCCAGTTCTTCGTTTAGGCTTTGCAATTCTTCGCTTCCGCTAAGCAATTCTTCGTTGGCACTTTGCAGTTCTTCATTGGCTGCTTCCTGGTCTTCAGTAATGCTGCGCATATCTTCTCTTGTTTGCGCAAGTTCCTTTTCAATTTGTTTTATGTAAAGATCTTTTTCTTCAATTGCTAAAGTGGAGTTACCATTGTTGCTTCCGTTACCCGGGGTAGAAATATGCAACGTTTTGTTATCGTGAAAAAGTATAAGGTAATGCGGCTCTAGCATATTTGGAATGGGAAGTGCTTCAATATCTACAAACCGTTTTATATTATCAACAGCAAGTACAATATTCTCTTTTAAAACAGTCCCATTAAGTTTTTTTGCCTTGTGCAAAATATTACGAAGCTCAAAAGCAAGCCCGCTCTTCGCCATTTTTAATAAGTTGTGGCTTGGCTTACCTGCGGCTTGTTCCAAGTACAAATTGGTATTTCCTCTAAAATGCACAATGTCCATGGCATCATTTACCACAACACCGGCCGGAGTATATTTTCCGAGTATTATCTCGTCAGCCGTTTTTTGAAAATCAGTTTGCATTGGTTCACTTTTAATATTAGCCGAAATATTCTGAACACTTCTTTCACTTCGAAGGCTTGCAACATGTATGAACTTTGAAGGCCCATCCTTCTTTATAAATAATTTGTCATGCTTCACAATAGGCGAAAAAAGATCAGGCATGCTGTTGCTCGTTTCAGATTTACCAAGCAATAAATATCCATGCGAATTTAATGCATAATGAAAAGTTGAAAATGCTTTTTTCTGCAGATACTGCTGCATGTAGATCAATACATTTCTACAGCTTATAAAATCAATTTTGCCAAAGGGGGGATCTTTTAAAAAGTTGTGTACAGCAAATACACACATATCCCTCAGCTCTTTATTTACACGAAACCCGGTATCTGTTTTAGTAAAAAATTCTTTTAACCTTGCATCACTTACTTTTTCTAATTCCCCTTTTGTGTAAGTCCCGGTTCTTGCTTTGGCAATGGCAGGTACACTAATATCTGTTGCAAAAATCTGAATCCTTTCGTGGCTATCACCTATAAATTCTTTTAAGCATATAGCAATTGAATAAGCTTCTTCGCCCGTGCTACAACCTGCTACCCATACCCTTATGGGGCGGGTTTTGTCTTTATTTTTTACAATAAGTGGAAAAACAGTCTCGCATAAATTATCAAACACCTTAGGCTCCCTAAAAAAAGAAGTTACTGGTATTAATAGATCCTGATACAATGCATCCTGTTCCTCCTTGTGCAGCCTTGCATAGGCATGGTATTGTACTATATTTTCTTTTTTATTTATCGCCATTCGGCGCAATATTCTTCTTCTTACAGTTGTTTGTTTATAGTAAGTAAAATCTGTTCCTTTTCTTAAACGCAGCAGGGTCAATATCTGTTTGAAGGTTTCTTCTTCCTGCTTTGGCAAATTATCAAGATCTGCTTCGTTCAGTTTTATTTGTGCCGTTATTTCTAATATCTTTTTGGGGATTTCATCCGGTGGTAAAATAAAATCTACCACGCCTGCATACACGGCACTTTGAGGCATACCATCATACTCTGCAGAAGTATCCTGCGCTATTGTTATACCACCATTGTCTTTTATAGCTTTTAGCCCCAGCGTACCATCAGATGCTGTGCCTGATAATACCACACCTATTGCATGCGCTTGGTGAATTTCTGCCAGCGATTTAAAAAATAAATCTATTGGCAAGTTTAGTTTGTTTTTGCTCTTTTCAGGTCTTGGGCTCAACTCCAGTTTGCCATCATTTGCAATAAGCATTTTATTGCTGGGGATTATATAAATGTGATTGGGCAAAACGGTCACATTATCCGCTATTTCAGCAACAGGTATTGCAGTAACTTTTTGTAGAATTTCTGTAAGAAAACTTTCATGCCGGGGGTGAAGATGCTGCACCAACACATAAGCCATACCAGAGTCTTCAGGAATAGCTATTAATAATTTTTTAAATGCCTCTAGCCCACCGGCAGAGGCACCAATACCCACTACGGGAAATGTATTGGTTGATTTTATTAATTCTTTATCAGGACTATTTTCATCTATTCCATCGTTCATAATGCAAATGTTTCTGCTCTAAGTACAAATTTTTCGATAGCTGGTTGAGGACAATCACCCGCTGCAACCAAATTGATAACATGTGATAGTAATATTTTTAAATGCGCAAATGAACTTGGTTTTCTTATATAAAAATGAGCACCATTTTTATGCAGAGATTCTACAATCTCATTTTCCAGTGAAGTTGAAATTACTACAATAGGTATATTTTTTAAAGGCTCTATTTCTTTAATTTCTTCCAAGCATTCTGCACCGTTTTTACATGGCATATTGATGTCTAAAAATATAATATCGGGTAAAATATTGGCGTTTGTTAACCATTTCATTACCGCTTCACCATCATGCACACTAACAATATTTGCGGGAATAGAAAGTTCTTTAATTGCATGCTCAAAAAACATGCAGTCGTCGGCATCATCATCTGCCAGCAGAATCAGTTGTATTTGGCCGTTATTATTGTTTTCATGCTTTATCATAACAATTCTGCAGCATACATATAAAATCTGTAGCCTTGCTGTCAGCAAAGGGAAAGAAAATTTCTTTGTGCTACAAGGTAACCTTATTACAATCCCTATAACAATAAAGTTGTGAACGTTATTTTAATCAAATAACTGATGAGCAGCCACCTTAAATATAGAAATTAAACAGACAATGTTAGGAGGAAGAACAACCGGAAAAAAATGTAGCAGTTATGAATTAATAACCTTGCGGAATAGTATATTCACTGCATCAGCTTTGTTCACGATCATCAAATGAGCACCACCCTTCACGATCTCGTCGCAGGTTACAAATTTAAAGGGTAGAATTCTATCCGCATCTCCGTGTATATGATATAGATTTTTGTGTATGGTGCTATTTTGCCAAGTGGCGATTGCATGGATTGCCCATTTTAAAAAAACAGGATCTGTATCGTGCAAAATTGCTGACATCATTCTTTTATCTTCCTTGGTACGGTTGCTAAAAAACCAGTTCGTAAATACATTGACTTTTATAAGCGCCTTAGAAGCAATAATGTTTACAATACCTGTTGTGCCGGCTAGCCTAAAATAGAAGGGAATTTCGTTTTTACCTTTTGCAGAAGAGATTATGATTATTTTTTCTGTAGCAATATGTTTAGCTACTTCTATCGCCATCATCCCACCAAAAGAAAGTCCAACTAAAATTGGGTTAATTGATGAAATTTGTGTGGTTAAACGCAAAGCATAACTTTCAATTGGTTCATTTTTGGAGGGTGCTATCCATTTAATAAATTTTACAACACTGTTACCAAAATCAATTTTATGAAATACCCTTTCATCTGCTCCTAAGCCACTAAAAACATAAACAGATTTCATTCATTAACTTTTATGAACGGGCAAATTTTAAAACATAACCCTACAGAGTCTGTATATTTTTATTGTATGCCTTTAAAAAGATAGCTCCAAGGTTTTTATAAGGCGGTACATAATCATCCCAACTATCTCTTATACTTTTGCTTGGGTCTCTCGAAAAAACTGACGTAAGGCTTTGCCACATTTTTGGCCACGATAAATTTTCGTTGGCTGCAAACACTTGGTTTATATAAGTAAGAATTGGCCTGTTGATATCGCCTGTACCAATTTCTTTTGTTGAAATAATATGCGCATCGGGATTTAGGGCTAAAATTTCATTTAGGTTTTGATAACCACCACAAGAGCCCAATACCACTATTTTGGCATCACCTGGCATTCTGCTCATAGTACGATCGAGCCAGTAACTGTGCCCACGGTGCACTATCACTGCAGGTTTTAGGTTTTGTTCTTGTAAATATTTTGCAAGATGAATCTGTGCAGTGTCATCTAAATTAGCATCGTTATCCAAAGGCTTGTTTGCAAATACCATAACGTTGCCTTTTAACGAAACGGCTTCCATCCATTCTTTTTTATCTGTTACTTTCCATTCTTTGCTCGAAAAAGAATTTCTAAAAGATGGGTAAAACAACTTCCCATCTTTATCACCATAAAAAAACACCTGCTCTACAAGATTTGCCTTTTCATCTCTTATATAATTATTGCCTACTTCATAAATGGGCGGTATACCAAATTGTGCTGAAAGATCAACTGTATTATCATTCAACGAAAGAAAAATTGTTTTTAAAAGCCCGTAAATAACTTTTGCTTTGTTGTTGTTATTTGCAATAGCAGCCTGTTCGTTGTTTATTACATTTTGCAACATTGTTTGCTGCAGTTTTACATCGTTAATGCTGCTGTAACTATCTGCAACATCAACTGCATCTTCCAGGTTATTTTCCAGTTGTGCCACAAAAGCTTGCATTAATTGTTCAGATCTTTCGAGGGGCATTGTTTTTAAAAATGTATCTAGCTGGTTATAATTAGCAGCCATTTTAATAAATTTTCTAAACTGGTTAAAATTTACAGAGAGCAGCAGCGAATCTCCCTTTGGTTTTGGACCCATTATTTGCAACAATCTGCTAAAGCTGTGTTTATAACTGCTGGTATAAATTTCATTCTCCCCCATCACCATCATATAATAAAGATCAGAAGGCGCTAAAGGCTGAATGGCACGCATTCTCACCGCAAGGTTATTTTCTTCGTGCAGGTTATTAATAGGAGAAATAAAATGTTGAATTGCTTTTTTTTGCAACGTCCTTAAGAGTCCGTTAGCACCGTAATATGCAATGGCTGTATCATAAAAAGGTTTTGCCATTCTTTTTGAATAGGCAGTGGCAGTTTTTACAAGTAATTTAAAATAACCAACACTGTCGTACCCTTTATCACCATCTCCTACAAATTTCTTTATGCTATCAATACTTTGTCTTTCAGAAAGCAGGTCATCTAAAAATGGAAAGTAAAAAAGTGCATTTTCTGTTTTGCTTAGTGCTGCCACCTGCACCACCATGCCGTTGGTATTGCGGTGTATTAGTTTACCTACTGTGCTATTTTCAGATTGTGCATAGTTGTAAAACTGAACAGGGTTTAACTTGCATGCTACAACAACCAGACTGTCAGCAAAACTTTCTTTGCTAAATGGTGCTATAGTTTGAAGTATTTTATCTTGGTTAAAACCAATATACTTCAAATAAACTATGGCTTCGGCTGCATTTATTTCACTTTCTTGGGCAAAAATTCTTGTATTAATTTTGGCTACGATATAGGGAGCAGCTTGCAAAATTGGGAGTATCGGTTCGCCTGTAGCTCTAGCCTTTAACATCTTTTCAAAAGTTGTAAGTAGCAAAGGGAGGTCGGTATTTTTTATTTCATTCAGTTTTTTGCTTATTCTAAAGTAAGTTAATACCTCTGCTACATTTCGCAGAAAACGAACTTTGTCATTATTTGTTGGTAAAATGGTATTGTTACTTTCAATCCATTGGCGCATTTCATTCGGTATTCTGTAGAGCGCATCAGATACCTGTATTGTAATACCTTCATCAATACCTGTTTTTAGAAATCCATCTAGTTTGCCATCTAACTTATCAATATTAAGTTGCTCAGTGCGTATATCATCGTGCCTGCTTTTTCTGCCAATCGGTATATTGGTAGTATCAGAGAAAGCAGCTGCATCAAACAAGGCAATAAAAAAAGAGAATGTAAAAAATATATACTTCATATAGAACAATTCAGGTACAAATATGGTGCAATTTTTTAGAGAGCACAATCATAGGACAGTTAAATTAAAAAAACTGTTGCAGGCGCTTAACAATTTGATAATGTTATAACGTTCATTTAACGTACCAGTGGCATTACTTAAAGTTTACTTTTGCGTAACATCTAAACTATGAGTACAGGAAAAAAAATTCTTATTGCCGATGACGAACCAGATATTCTGGAAATTCTATCCTTTAACCTTAAGGCTGAAGGTTACGAAATTATAACAGCTAAGAATGGAGATGAGGCTTTGGAAAAAGCAAAACAACACATGCCTGATCTTATCATTTTAGATGTAATGATGCCTGGCAAGACAGGTATTGAAGTTTGTAATATTTTACGTTCCCAACCCATATTTAACCCAACACTTATTATTTTTTTAACAGCCATGGCTGATGAAAGTGCCGAAATAACAGGACTTGAAACCGGAGCTGATGATTATATAACAAAACCCGTAAGTCCGAAAGTGCTTACAAGTAAGGTGAATGCGCTTTTTCGCCGTTTGGCTACCGATGGCTCAGCCGTTATAAAAGTTGGTAATTTTGAAATAGACAGGGAAAAATATTTAGTTTCTTTTGACAATACTGAAATTGTACTTGCAAGAAAAGAATTTGAATTAGTTGCCCTACTTGCATCAAAGCCAGGTAAAGTATTTTTACGGAATGAAATACTGAATAGAATTTGGGGTACCGATGTAATTGTTGGAGA
>JANOTH010000173.1:0-3268 GCA_031416275.1 Ferruginibacter sp.
ATAGCAGATGAGGGCGAGCACATAAAGATTACAGATTCCCTTCAAAACAATTTTTTGTGCAAGCTGGTAATTGTAGCGCTACCACCTAAACTGCTCGTACAAACAATCCAATTTTCTCCGGCAATACCGCAACAGCTGCAAAATGTAATGCGGCAAACCCAAACCTGGATGAGTGGGTCCGTAAAATTTGCTGTTGAATACAAGAAGGCATTTTGGAAAGATAAGGGCTTTTCAGGAAGCGTCTTCAGCCAGTCTGGACTGGCTACGGAAATATACGACCATACCAATGTTGAAGAGACAAAATTTGCCCTCAAAGGCTTTCTCAATGGCACCGCCAACCACTACACCTTTGAAGAGCGAAAACAAAAAGTAATTACGCAATTAGCACATTATTTTGGTGAGGAAGCCCAGGAGTATGTGAGTTACAACGATAAGGTTTGGAACGACTCCTACATCCAGGCAGGAAACGAAAGCTTTTTGCCTCCGCATGCCAACAATGGACATGCTATGTTTGGTGAGCGTTATATGAGGAACAAACTATTGTTTACTGGTACTGAAACCAGTGCGCCATTTGGCGGCTATATGGAGGGAGCAATCCTCCCTGCAAACTCAATTGTAGCTAAAGTTTTGGCCGATCGGTGACGGGAAGGTTATTGCTGCACAAGAGTAGAGCCGGCAATGCTACAAAAGCTGCAGCTGTTTTATAAGAAGACCTAAAAGAAAACCCAAACAAACATTAGTCTTTGTATGGTCTGTACTGGGGCATTACAGCAATAGAAAAAAACCGCCGCCGCTAAAGTAATAAAAAAACAATTTGATGCCGCTTTTGAAAATGCTGATGTAGGGCCAGGGGTGGTAATATTTTAATGAGGTAATATAAACAACTGATTATCATTTTGTTCAAAAATTCCTATCAACATTCTATCAACAAAATGTGGATTATTTTACAATGATTTGTTGATAGAATATTTTGTCCAGCGTTTTTCGCCGGATTTAAGAAGCCTTTCATTTTGAACTAACTTATCTAATTCCGCTTTAAGTTTTCTTTGGGCTATTTCCTTTCCAATACGAGTATGAATATCACCGATCTGGCTTTCAGGATAAACCAACAAATCCTGATAAATTAATTCCTGCAACCTATGGGGTTCAATATTTTTTAAATCTGTTTTACCCTTAAAGTTTAACTTCCTCAAATAATCTGGATTCACAAAATATTCTGTTCCTTTAGTTTTGCCTTTAGATTGTACTAAGTCTAATTCTATCAACCTGCCTAACCAGTTGCGAAGACCATTTTCATCTTTTTGGTTTAATATTTTTGATAGCTGCAAAGATGTAAGTGAACTATGTTGTGCAACTAAGCCCAGAGCAATTATTTCTTTTTGCTTCAACTGATATTCCTCATTGGCTTTATCCATTAATTTTACCACCTCTTTACTTATAATCTGTTTACGAACTGTAACAGTTACTCTATCATCACCTTCTTCAACTAATGGTAAAGGTTTGCCTGAGCCTAATAATAATTCATACACAAGGTCGTAGCCACTGCCTTCCTTTTCCATTAAATTAAGGTCGTAGAAAACTTTTGAAAGATGTTCATTTCGTCTTACAGACTGGCTTAAAATATTTTGTGGTGTAACACCATATGGTAAAATACCTGGGTTATGTATTTCTAATCTATCAGGAAATAAGTTTATAAATATATCTCCCCTTGTGGTATATGTTCTATGAACAAGAGCATTTGCTACCAATTCTCTTACCACTTCAATAGGTATAAATGGAATGTTTTTTCTAAAGATGCCATCCGAAATTTCTGTACTTTCCTGCCAATCAGGTATATCATACACTATTTTAGATAACAACTCTTTAGGGTTGTAAGAATAATCATCTAATGTCACTTTCCAAACCTTTTCATCTTTTTCATTATAGCGTATAATTTGTACTGCGGGGGCAAATAATAACCCTGCTCTTTCCTGCCTGTTACCAATCCATAAAATACCAAGATTGGTTAAAAATTCATCCTTTGTTAAAAAGTAATAATCTAAAATTTCGTCTTCAGGTTTTTCTTTTACAAACCTGCTTACTCTCGGAGAATTTAAAATATCAGTAATAAAGTCTTTTCTTTTTTGAGGATCAAACTTACTGCGGTGTATGCGTTTTGTAATTTGTTCCTCCCAAATAAATGCATTTTTATCGGCGGCTAACCTTGCCATCTCATCTGGTGGCACTCGCCTGCATTCGTCGGAAACCCTTATATAATATTTACCATCGGTTGTAGAAGCAATGGTTTGAACACTTCTAAAAACCTGTAATTCTATAAACTCCGCATTGTTGGCAGCAGTTATAATATTTGCTACAACCCACGTATTAATAGTGCGATGTTGTATTGCTTTTACAATTTTTTCAGGAAGTGTTTTGTCTTCAATAATTTGCCCTGCTGCCGGCTCATCTTCATCATCTTCAATGCCAATTAATATTTTACCACCCGAGGCGTTGGCAAAACAAACGGCATCCTTTGCCAATTCATCCCAATCAGTATTGTTACCCTTTACGAAGCGTAGAGATTTTTTATCGTATTGTTGATTTTCTAACATTGGCCGATTTAAATTTCATTATTTGTTTTTATAAAACGAGGGCATCAAATTTTGTAAACAAGACTAGCTTCTACCAAATATGTAGAGCATAGTCTGGCGCTCGTGAGGCAAGTTATATAAAGACATGCAAAAGAACTTTAAACCAAATAATTTTCTTCTATACTGTTGTTTGCAAGTCTACTATTCAGCTATTGCAGTGCATTAATTTGCGGATGGTACGCAGGGTTGGGAAAGTAGCCAAAAGTAATAGGCCACCGATTTAGTTTGCCACTTACCGCAGGCAGGGTGGTGGTTTTCTTGATGTATTATAACAGCGCCGTACAGAAAGCCAACCCACAAAGGACACGCCTCATTTTTGCGCCACTATTGCGCAAATTGTTGTTTCATTTATTGAAAATAAAACAAATTATAGGTTTCTTATACTGGGTCGGCTGTTCAAAGACTAAGCCTCGACGTATGCGTGATAGCATGAACCTTAATTATTGTTAGCTTGGGCACCAACGGAGGCAAGACCTAAAAGAAAACCCAAACAAACATTAGTCTTTGTATGGTCTGTACTGGGGCATTACAGCAATAGAAAAAAAACCGCCGCCGCTAAAGTAATAAAAAAACAATTTGATGCCGCTTTTGAAAATGCTGATGTAGGGCCAGGGGTGGTAATATTTTAATGAGGTAAT
>JANOTH010000174.1:0-3281 GCA_031416275.1 Ferruginibacter sp.
GCCGCATTACTGCCGCCACCTATGCAGGCTATCACGTGAGTAGGATTTTCTACGCCCATTTGCTCCAAAAGCTGTTTTTTAATTTCTTCACTTATTACAGACTGAAAAATAGACACCAAATCTGGGAAAGGGTGTGGACCAACCACAGAGCCAATAATGTAATGTGTATCAATTGGGTTGTTTATCCAATCTCGTATAGCTTCGTTGGTAGCATCTTTGAGCGTTTTACTTCCGCTTGTAGCGGGTACAACTTTTGCACCAAGCATTTTCATTCTGGCAACATTTGGCGCCTGGCGTTCGATGTCTTTTTCGCCCATGTAAACGATGCATTCCAGCCCTTTTAATGCGCAAACTGTGGCCGTTGCAACGCCATGTTGACCTGCTCCTGTTTCGGCGATAATTCTTGTTTTACCTAAGGCGATTGCAACAAGTACTTGCCCGATTGTATTATTAATCTTATGAGCACCTGTATGGCAGAGGTCTTCTCGCTTTAAATAGATATTTGTATTAAATTCTTTGCTTAGGTTTTCAGCAAAATACAATGCTGTCGGCCTTCCTGCAAAGTCTTTCAACAAACTATGAAATTCTTTTTTAAACTTTTTGGTAGAAGAAATTTTTAGATAATTCTTCTTTAATATTTCAATATTTGCATGAAGCATTTCAGGAATAAATGCACCCCCAAAATCACCATAATATCCATGCTGATCAGGTTCTGAGAAAATTTTATTTTTTTCTTTTTTCATAAATTTCTTTTTATGAGTGAGTGATGTATAGAGTTTCCTCACAAACCATAACGACTCAATCTTCGCATTGTTCTTCTATATTTCCCTTCCCTCCGGGAAGGATAGGATGGGCTCTTTATTTCATATTTTTCACAAAACCCAACACCAATCCCATATCTTTTACCCCGGGTTCTTTTTCAAATTTGCTGTTTACATCTATTCCAAAAAAATCAGGATGTTTAAATTTCTTTACCATCGCTGCATCTTCAGGACCAATCCCACCGCTTAAAAAAAACGGCTTTTCAATTTTTGCATCAATAAGTTTTTTCCAGTCAAACTTCTCTCCTGTCCCACCCTTACTGCCTTTAACGGATGTATCAAATAAATAATAATCACAAACATTATCATATGGTGCAATCATTTTATCAATAGAACCGGTATCTTTTCCAATACTAAAAACTTTTATTACTTCTGTATCTTCAGATAATTCCTCACACAGTTCCGGTGATTCGTTTCCATGAAGCTGCACCATATCCAACTCAAATTTTTCTACCATTTCCATTATATCCTCATACTCTGCATCTACAAACACACCTACTTTTTTTATATCCAAATCCATTCCTAACAAATCTTCATCAGCCATCTTCTCACCGGCAAAACGTGGCGATCCCTCATGAAATATAAATCCTGCATATGCAATATTTAATCCTTCTAATTGCTGTAATTGTTTTTTGGAAGTAATTCCACAAACCTTAATATTCATCATAGATCTATATTTTTTGCAAAGGTATTAAAAGCCGCGGCAGGATTGGTTTCTTTCATAAAAGTTTCCCCAATTAAAAACCCTTTAAAACCGGCTTCTTTAAATATTTTTATCATTGCAGGATCGCTGATTCCACTCTCTGCAATTTTTACTTTACTGTTAGGAATTTTCTTGGCCATTTCTAAAGATGCGTTTACATCAACTTTAAAATCTTTAAGGTTGCGGTTATTTACACCTACTAAAATGGTTTCATCACAAATGTGCCCAAGTTCAGTGTCTTCATGCAATTCTAATAATACCTCTAAGCCAAGCGATACTGCAAACGTCGCTAACCTTTTAACCTCTTCCTTAGACAAACAAGCGGCAATCAATAAAATTAAATCAGCACCCATTGATTTTGCTTCAATAATCTGGTACTCATCTACAATAAAATCTTTCCTTAAAATAGGTATTTCATTTATTCTTGCTGCGACAAGATCTTCGGTACTACCGCCGAAGAAATGATTATCAGTAAGTACGGATAAGCAAGCTGCTCCACTGCTTGTATAACCCTTTGTTACTTGCAAAACATCTGCAAACTCATTTATAAAACCTTTACTTGGCGATTTCCGTTTAAATTCAGCAATAATACCCGTCGAATTATTTTGATTTAATTTTTCTATTAATGAGTAGCATTTCCGATTAAAATTTTCGCTGTTCCTTAAATCTGTTTCAGAAACAAGCAATTTCCTTTCAGCAACTTCTACCTTTTTATGTTCGATTATTTTTTCTAAAATATTCATATTAAGCAGTAATCTTTTTAAGTGATGCATAAGCTCTTCCACTTTCAAGGCTTTCGACAGCCATGTTCATGCAGGTTTCATAATCTGCATACTTCTGGGTTGTATGTAGCGAAATTGCAGCGTTAGCAAGCACAACAGCATTTTGTGCCCATGTACCTTTTCCTTTTAATACACTTGTAAATATTTCCGCCGCATCTTCTGGAGAGTTACCGCCTGAAATATCTTGTGGAGAGACTATTCTCTTTCCAAGTTCATAAGCAGTATAAATTTTTTCTCCTTTTTCATCAATAACTTTTGTATCTGCCGTCAAACTAATTTCATCATATCCATCCAAACTATTTACAATAGAATATTTTGAATTATCTTTTTGCATCAGATAATTATACATTCTTCCTAGTTCTGCATTGTAAACACCTAAAACCCTAAACGCAGGATTGGCAGGGTTTACCAAAGGGCCCATCATATTAAATAATGTTCGCACGCCCATTTGTTTGCGGATATGGCTCACCGCTTTTAATGCTGGATGAAAAACAGGTGCATGCAAAAATGTAATGTTAGCTTCATCAAGTTCTTTACGCAACAAACCATTTTCGCTTTTAAACCGATAGCCGAGTTTCTCCATCACGTTGGAGGAACCCGTTACAGATGTTGATGCATAATTACCATGCTTTGCAACTTTATTACCCGTACCAGCAACAACAAAACTTGCAAGTGTAGATATATTAAAAGTGTTTTTTCCATCACCGCCCGTACCAACAATATCTATTACATCATCATCAAATTTTACAGGCAATGCCATTTCCATCAAGGCATCTCTAAACCCCTGCAATTCAGCAATGGTAATAGTTCGCATTAAAAAGACAGTTATAAAGGAAGCAATTTCCGCATCGGTGTATATGCCTTTTCCAATATTGCTCATTACTTCTTTAGCCAGCTCCGCAGTTAGACTTTTATACTCGAAAAGATTGTTTAATATTTTTTTCATGTGGCCCCCTAAATCCCCCGCGAGGGGGA
>JANOTH010000175.1:0-4740 GCA_031416275.1 Ferruginibacter sp.
GCCATGCAAAATAATAATCGCTTCATGTAACGAATGTAACAGAAAACAGGCAAATAATCCATACCCGGCAGTCGGTTGTGGGAGTAAGTTGGGGGATTATTCGTGAGGCAAGTACTTGGTTTGTTATTTTGTAGTTGGACCGTTTAGCAACGACGCATTTCTAAAAAATAACAACAGGCTTCGTGTAAACAAGCCCCACGGCGAGGTAGAGTCTGGGCATATGCACGATAGAATGAACTTCAATTATTGTTAGAAAGGGCACCAACGGTGGCGAAGAGAAGCAGGGATACCCTACAATTTATACATGCTACCTCCGGCCGGGCATACGGAGTAACGGTGAGCAATTTTACCGACCATTATAAAAAAAGATTTGTAAGGGTTGTTAGGGTGTTTGGAGACTGATTGGCGCTAAGTGAATGATTGAGCTGATTGGTGGGTGGGAAAAACGTAGCGTTCTGCAGGAGGAGAGCGTTTGCTGAGAAAAAGAAAACAGCGTTTAGCAGGGGCGAAGGCGTTGCTGAAAAGTTGAACAAAAAAAAGAGGCTGCAAAAATTGCAACCTCTTATAAAAAAACGAATAATGTTTTTTATTTCATGATCATTAGTTTGCTCATTTGTATTTCATCACCATTTTGTATTTTAATAAAATACATGCCGTTTGCCAGTTTGCTCACATCCAATGTTTGTCTGTTTGCTCCCTCGTTTACTATAGCTGCTTTTTTTAATACAACTGCACCCGTTTGGCTCGTTACGATGATGTTTGCATTGCCAGCATTTTTAAATTTATAAAACAAATTTGCTGTGTATCCTGCAGGGTTTGGCGATACCATCAAATCATTGTTTAATTGTGCAAATGTTTCTGTAGCGCCTTTTGCTGCAGTACCCAATTGTACTCTTAACGTGTAGCAAGTGGTTGTGCTGTTTGCACCATTATAGCCGTATACTCTTATATAGTAGGTGCCTGCTGTGTAGGTACGGGAAATTGTTTCGCTTGTGGTACTTCCGTTTTGGGATATAGCCAATTCTGTTGTGCCATTGCTGCTGTATAAACGCACATCAAAATCTGCGGGCAATGTAGATAATGTAATAGTGGCAGTACCACCGGTTGTTACTACAAACTTGTAATAATCATTATCGGTGGTGGTGTTGATCAATCCTTTGACATCTGTATTAAAAGGAATGGTAGCAGCACCACTTGCTGTGCCATTTGTACTTACATCTAAAGTGCCTGGGCAAGTATTTGCTGCAGCTGTTGTAAACTGTGCAGCTGTAAAACCACTTGTACCATTTGTGCCGCAATTTGTTCTTACCCTGTAATCGTACAATGAACTTGCTGTTAAACCGCTTATTGCAAGGGATGTGGCGGTTGTTGCTGTAGCAGCACTCGTCCACACAGTAGCGGAATTTAATTTATAATCTACCGCATAATTTGCGGCACCGCTTACGGCAGTCCAACTTACGGTAGCGCTTGATGATATAATGGCCGATGCAGCTAAACCTGTAGGTGCGTTACACACCACAGGTGCTGTGGTGGTAAACTGTGCAGCTACAAAACTTCCTGTGCCAGATGCGCAGGTAGCTCTAACTCTCCAATCGTACAACGAAGCCTGCGTAAGCCCGGTTAAGTTTGCAGTAGTAGCAGTTTGCGCAGTTGCAAAACTCGTCCATACCGTTGTTGAATTTAATTTGTATTCTACTGCATAACTTGTAGCATTTGTAACTGCACTCCAACTGATGGTTGCGCTGTTGGTGGTAATATTAGATGATGTTAATCCTGTAGCATTGCCACAGGCAACTGCGGCGCCAATGGTAAAGTTTGTGTTGCTGATGTCGAAGAAAATATTTCCTGCAGCTTCAACTTTAATGCGTGCAGTGGTGGTTGGCGTTGCCGGAATGATCAATGCTTCGCTACCATCGTTTGGTGTGCTTGCAGTTAATATAGTTGGGAAGGTAAGTCCGCCATCTGTACTCAAACTTATTTTAACATTGGCACAACTTACCGGTGCGGCAGTTGTATTATTTACACTCCATGTAACATTTTGTGATGAACCGCCAGCCCATGTTACTGCTGTATTTGGAGCAGTAACTGCAAATGGTCCTGAGGTGTTGCTTACCGTAACAACTACATCTGTAAATTGTGTTTGACCAATGCTTAATGGTGCAGTAGAACTGTATGGTGCATTGTCTCTAACGGTTAATCTAAAATTTAATGTACGGGAAACAGAGCTTAATGCTTCTGTGTTTGCACCTGCATCGCCGCCTGCGTTTGGACCACTAATAAGTGCGCCTGCCAATATGGTAGATAATTTAGGAAACAATCTTGTACCAGATGTTGATGGCGGAAAAGATATCCAGTTTGGCCCTGTAGCTTTTGTTGGACTTGCTACGCTGCTGGTGCCCGATACGGTAGAGTTGTCGTTTTGTTCCCAGCTGTAAGTAAGCACATCGCCGGCATTGCCATCGGTAGCAGAACCAGTGAGTGCGAATGGCGTGCTGATGGGAATGGTACGATTGGTAACTGCTGCAACAACAGGTGTTACGTTTGCCATGGAAGAGGTGATAGGACAGGTTTTAGTGGCTAAATTTGCTTGTATTTGTGCTATAGAAGCTTGATGAAAAAAAGCAATAGAATTAGGTGCTACATCTTGCGCAGTAATGCCTGCATAACCCATTACCGTAATGCCGGAGCCTACTTCTTTGTTTACGCCTGTACCTTCTAATGATTGTGAAAAAGTATGGTTGCCACCCAGCTGGTGACCAACTTCGTGTGCTACATAATCTATATCAAATTTATCGCCTTGTGGTATGCCATCGTTTGGTGAAGTGATGCCGCTTCCTTTAGAACCGTTTACACATACACAGCCTATGCAGCCTGCGTTACCGCCACCACCGCTAGCGCCAAACATGTGACCAATATCATAATTTGCTTCGCCAATGTTATTGGTTAAGGTGGTTTGTAATTGTGCATTCCACTGGCTTAATGTAGTGGAGTATGGATCTGTAGATGGATTGTAATAAATAACAGCGGTTGTATTTGCTATAAGGTTTAAATGAAGTGCTAAATCTTTTTCATACACACCATTGCAACGTGTAAGTGTATTGTTGAAAGCTGCTAATACCAAACTTACTTGTGAGGCACTAGTTGCACCAAAATAGTTTGAATATTCTGCATTGCAGGATTGTGCAAGGCGCATGGTTTTTAAATCGCCGCCGCTTCTTGCAGCAATATTTAAATTACCTACCTGTGTGTTTAAGCCAATGGCCAAATCTGCATCGGGTGTAGAGCATCTCCATGGCAATTCTCCTTTTACTCTTTGAGATTTAAAAACAGCATATATATTATGGTCTTGCGAATATGGCTCAATAAATTCGTTTTCTTTTTCTGTTCTAAAAACCATTGTTTGTATGCCCTGTGGCGAAACGCTGAATTTTAAAATTGCAGATTTGTCTGTAATGCCTCTGCCTGAATAAGCACGTATTTGAGGAAACTGCGCCTGCAATGCCGGTTCAAAATTGGAGGCTTCTACAATTTCAAATTGCTCCAAATTGCCATCAGCATTTGGTAAGGTGATAATAGTAGAATGTTTAGTTGTGTTGCCAACTACTGAAAATGCTGCTTGCCTAAAAGCAGTACTGTTTAAACTGAACAACTTAAACTCTTTAGGAAATGATGATCTGGAAACAGCTTTATCTGTGGTGATGCTATTGCGGTTTGCGGTTTCTGCAGACCAGAAAATATCTGACTGGGAATAGCCGGTAGAAAACAAGCCTGCCAATACCGTAGAGAGTAAAACAATTTTTTTCATAATAGATATTTAGTTAAAAAATGATTGGTCTCCTAAATATAATGTTATTACCAACGAGAACTGAGCGGAGTACTTACTAAAATCTAGATTTTTTTGTAGTTATTTTAAAAAAGATTTGATTCTTTTAATAACGTGTGGATTTACAGTTTATTAAAAAAATTTATTAGGTTGGAATAGGTTGGCAATAATTTTTGAATTGCTGCTTTTTAAAGAGAAAGATTACTTTCACCTTCGTCATTTAATTCGCAATTTCGAGAGCCCCCAACCCCTCTACCCGTGACCGGCCGAGGCTTTTTCTTTAACCAGCCGCCCTACTTTTTAGCGACCTTTTTTATCCCAAATAATGGTCTTTAAAACCAAAATGGTCTATACCTTTTTCATAAAACAATGCTGAAGAAAAATGAACGTTGGCGAAGGGTAACCATCTCCCTTTTGCCCCCCAACACTGATTTCACTATTTTG
The DNA here is from genome assembly GCA_031416275.1 of Ferruginibacter sp. Lineage (GTDB taxonomy): Bacteria > Bacteroidota > Bacteroidia > Chitinophagales > Chitinophagaceae > Ferruginibacter. The sequence goes on from JANOTH010000175.1 coordinate 4,268, forward strand.
CAGCATGTTTGATGTTTTCTTTTTGCACATTGCAGATAAAGTGATTTTGAACGAAGCCGAGAAGGCCCTTGTGAAAAGTTACTTTTCGCCCAAGAAACTGCGCAAAAAACAATACCTGCTGCAGGAAGGCGATGTGTGCAAATACCTGGCTTTTGTAGAACAGGGATTGCTGCGTTCTTACAATGTAGATGACAAAGCGGTAGAACACATGCTGCAATTTGCCAGGGAAGGTTGGTGGATTTCTGACACGTACAGCTTTCTTTCGGGCGAACCCGCAGCCTACAATATAGATGCGATAGAGGATGCCGAACTCCTGCTGATAGCACTCCCCCATTTTGAAGAAATGATGTTGCAGGTGCCACGGATGGAACGTTATTTTCGCATCCTGTTTCAAAAAAATATCATCTCTAAAGAGCGGCGACTACTCAGCAGCATCTCCCTTACAGCCGAAGAAAAATACCTCCGCCTGCAAC
>JANOTH010000176.1:0-18831 GCA_031416275.1 Ferruginibacter sp.
GTTACAAGGTAAACTTCTTTACATACACGGCACCGGTGATGATAATGTTCATTACGATAATGCAGAAATGTTATTGAATGAGTTGATAAAATACAACAAACAATTTGAATTTATGGCGTACCCTAATCGAACACATAGTATTAGTGAGGGTGCCGGTACGAGAGAACATTTGAGTACACTTTACACAAACTTTATTAGAAAAAATTGTGAACCTGGCGCTAAATAGTGTTCACATATAGACAAAAAAATTGCTGCAAAAAAAAGGCAGCATTTTTTTGTCAATAATGTTCAGGCAATACAGGACCATAATGCAATTTTTTAAAACGTTTATTCGTTTTTGGGTGTAAAAGATCTGCAGCAGTTTCATAGCCTTCATTTGCTACTTCTGCAATTCTTCTTTTTGTATTTGATCGTCTTGCTGCATAAACTATTAAACTGGTAAATGCAATAGCTGCTGCGCTGTAAAGTAATTTTTTAGATGTCTTCATAACTTTAATCGTCTATTATTTTATAAAAGTACTAAAAGCATTTTCTCAACTGCAAATATGAAAATTTTTAACTTAAAAATTACATGAATATTGTAAAAGAAGAAAACGTGATTTAATAAAAATCCCCTCATTGCTGAAGGGAAATTTAATAAAGCGTGTTTATAAAAGATATTAATAGTCTTTGCTGTAACCACCGCCGCCGCCACTGCGACCGCCGCCACCACCGTAACCACCACCGCTGCTACGACCGCCACCGCCGCCGTAACCACCACCGCCGCCACTGCTACGACCACCGCCGCCGCCGTAACCGCCACCGCCTCTGTTACCGCCACCGCCGTAACCACCGCCACCGCTGCGCTTTTTATAATCGTCACCTTCAGCACGTGGCTGAGATTCATTAACGATTAATTTGCGACCTTGAATTTCAACTTCGTTTAAGGCAGCTATCGCAGCTTTCGCAGCTTCAGCATCTTCCATTTCTACGAAACCGAAACCTTTGCTACGGCCATTCATTTTGTCTTTCAAAATTTTTGCACTGCTTACAGTACCATACTCAGTGAAGAGTGTGCTTAAGTCTTCGTCAGTCATTGACCAGCTAAGATTTCCTACGTAAATGTTCATTGTAATAAACTTTTTAAATAATAAATTAATGCCTTGGCATTAGTACTACAATGAACTGAAAACTACTTACGAAAAGATAAAATCAGCCAACAGTGAAAACTAAAACCCTTGAGGCATTACAAATGTAAGTGTATTATTAATGTAACAAACAAATAAATAGCTTTTTTTTCAAATCCGTAAACAGCCCTTTTACCCACATTTTACCCAATAAAAAAGCCGCTTTCTTATTCAGAAAACGGCTTTTTTTAAAAGGTTACAGTTATTATTCTGCTATTACTTCAAACTCAACTTCAGTTTCGTTGCCGTTACCAAAATCAATATTTGCTTTGTAAGTACCTAGTTCTTTAATGTCATCTACAATTGTAATACGACGGCGATCTATTTCGTAACCCTTCTGCTCTTTAATAGCACGAGCTATCTGAACAGAGGTAACGCTACCAAATATTTTACCACTTGTACCTGTTTTAGCACCAATTTTTAGAGCGCCATCTTTTAGTACAGCTATTACACTGTTTAATTCAGCTAGTAATTTAGCTTCTTTCTTTGCAAGGTGTTTCACTTTTTCCTGCATCTGTTTCATGTTGCTAGGACTAGCTTCTACTGCAATTTTCTTTGGTATAAGGTAGTTACGACCATAGCCGTTCTTTACAGTTACCAACTCATTTGCTCCACCGAGGTTGTTTACATCTTGTATTAATATTACCTGCATTGTTTTGCATTTTTACCCAAATTATTACAACTTATAAATTGAAATAATCTTTCTCTACTAAAAGATTAGGGTGGTTAAAAAAATAGTATCAAGATTTTAGTAGCAAGTATCGAGATGAAGCTAAATTTTTCAGTGAGTTTTGTTAGAGTGCACTGAGAATAAAGTCTAAAATCTTGTGTCTTGTGTCTAAAATCTTGTGTCTTGTTCTATTTCATCAAATCCGTAACGTAAGGTAAAATAGACATTTGACGTGCCTTCTTTACAGCTTCGCTCACTTTACGTTGAAATTTTAAAGAGTTTCCTGTAAGACGACGTGGCAATAATTTGCCCTGTTCGTTTAAGAATTTCTTTAAGAAATCACCATCTTTATAATCGATGTAGCGGATGCCCATCTTTTTAAAGCGGCAATATTTTTTTGGGCGTTTTTCAGCCTTAATTGCGGTAAGATATTTTATCTCGTTTGCTTTTGCCATGGTTTATGCCTCCTGTTTTTGAGATGGTTCAAAATGTTTTACACCACTTCTCTTTCTTGAGTTGTACTCCACGGCGTATTTATCGAGTACAGTGTACATGTGACGCATAACTGATTCGTCACGTAAAAGTTGAATTTTCAACTTTTCATTGAAGCTGGTTGGCGCAGTGTATTCCATTACCCAATAAAGACCGGTAGTCTTTTTGGCAATAGGATACGCCAGTGATTTTAGTCCCCATGGGTTGCTGTGCGTAATTGTTCCGCCGTTTTCTGTAACAAGGGCTTCAAATTTCTTCTGGGCAGTTTTAAATTCTTCCTCAGAAAGCACAGGGGTAAAAATCACCATCAATTCGTAATTGCTCATTTCCCTGATTTTTGTTTATAAATAATATTTAGTTCCGTTAATTGTAAACGGGGTGCAAAAGTAAGGAAAAGAAAGGAGAGTTGATGCGCTGAAGATATTATTTTTTGTTGTAATAGAGCATTTTAAATATAACCATATTAAGATCGCCAAATCACTAAGATACCAAGCGACTTCAGTTGGTTCAAGCTGGTAAAGATTGAAATTGTAAGTTATATTGCTCTCTAACTTCTATTATGTCCACTTAAATGTTTTATTACGGCTTACTCCAATCTATAAACTGGATACCTCATGTGTGCCTTTTCGTAATACATAGAGTTTTTATAAATGTAGTTAAGAATAGTACTTGCATTTTTTGCAAACTCCGGTTCTGCTATTTTTTTTGCAGTAAGTTTTTGTTGCAGTAGCGTATCTTTTTTTAGAACATCGGTTGCTATATCTTCCCAACGGTAATCACTGTAGCCTTCTTTTTGCTGTAAAATGGCATCAAAGAAATTCCATGCAAAAAAGCTGTCGTCGCCTGTTGGCTCAAGCATTTCAACAATGTATCTATTGCCGGGCTGGTTTAAATCAACAATATAATCGCCCTTTAAAAATTTCGTAACTTCTAAAAATTTAGTTGTTTTAACCCCATAATTGCCATGGTGTTTTTCGTAAGGCGTAGCCCTACTTTTATATTCATCAATTCTATAAAAACTTACAGCAATTAAACTATCTCTTAAAAGCTGTCGTGTCTTTATTCCATTTAATTTTAACCGTTCAACAACTTCGTACCAACCCGCAGGAATAATATAAGCCCTCGGTTTATTAACCATGTTTTCAGCCTTAAAGAAGTTAAAGAATTTTACTTCTCTTGTGTAAGGTTTGTTTTGGTTGTAAAACATTTTGCTTAAACCTGTGGCTTCGCTTGTAGTGGAGTCTTGCTCATAACCTTTAAAAGTAATGCTGCTGTTTTTTGATTTATCGATAGTCCATTTTAATGGAAATTGTTTTTGAAGAAGCATTTCCGCTAAGGCTTTTTTTCTTACGGCTAATAGTTCAACGGCAGAGGAAGAAGCTTTGCTGATAAAAGTTGTTATTAAATCGTAAGTGGAGACAACTCTTTGTTTATAGGGTTTAAGCATGTGGGTTTCCGGTATAAAAGAAAAAGTACCGAAGAGTGCCGCATAACCAGAACTGTATCTTGGTGTTTCGTAAAACATAGTGATTCCTTTACTTAAATCTGCGCCGTCAAACTCTACGTAAGGTATAAGGTCCCAATTCTTCTCCTTCATACCCGCATAAATCTGGGGTTCAAAAGTATTCCTTAACCAGGTGCCAGCAGTGGCTCCTAATTTTTCGTATTGGGTGGTAATAAGCGTCATGGTATGCTGGTAATCTGCACCATCGCTTACATGGTTATCAATTAAAATGTCAGGATTTAACCAGTGAAAAATTTTTGCAAAAGCCTTTGACTCTTTGCTGTCATTTTTTGTAAAATCACGGTTCAAATCTAGGTTTTGAGAGTTGCCTCTAAAGCCATATTCTGTAGGACCGTTTTGGTTTACACGAGTTGATGAGTTTCTGTTTAAACTGCCGCCAATATTGTAGATAGGAATTACAGCTAAAACAACATTGTTAGGCAAAACGATTTTTTTATCTTTTATGTCTCTTACCAGCATCATACTTGCATCTATACCGTCAGGCTCGCCGGGGTGAATGCCATTGTTGATCATGATGACAACTTTATTTTTTTTATGCCATTCTAAGGGATCAAAACTTTTATCTGAACTAACAAGTACGATGTGCAAAGGATATCCTGCATCACCCATTGCACCCTCTTTCATTAAAATATAAGCAGAACTCCTATCGAGTAATTTGTAGAAATTTATGGTTTCAAAATAGGTTGCTGTTTCGGTGCCATTAGTATTTTCAAATTTTGTTTGCTGTGCAAAAGAAAGATTTGAAACAAATAAGAATAATAAAAAAGTTATTTTACGCATCTTCAAAAATAAGTGAAAGAAATAAGGATTTTAAACCTACATAAAAGCCCCGCATAATTGCAGGGCTTTAAAGTATTTTTTATTTAATTGTGTTATTTTGCTAAAGCATTAATCTTTTTAGCCAATTTGCTTTTAAGATTAGCAGCTTTGTTTTTATGAATAGTACCACGCTTAGCTAACTTATCTATCATCGATGCTACAGATGGTAATTTGTCAGTTGCAGCAGTTTTTTCATCTATTGCTCTAATATCACGAATTGCATTACGTGTAGTTTTACCATAGTAACGGTTACGATCTCTACGTTTTGAGCTTTGTCTTACGTCTTTTTTGGTTGCTGCGTGATTTGCCATTGTTCTTATTTTTGGAGTGCAAATGTAGGATTATATTTTAATAATCTAACAAAAGGCAGCAATAAATTTCTTTTTAGACCTTAAACTTTAAAAATTACACTGAATGCCGCCTAATATCCATCTTCCGGGCATAATCGAACCCAGTATATCGCTGTATTCTCTATCAAAAATATTACTTGTCTCTAGAAATACCTTAAACTGGTTTTGTTTTATTGAATAAGATAATTTACCATTCATTACAAAATAATCCCTCGAAACATAAGTCTCTATGGCAGGGGCATCTCGTTTAGCTCTCACCTTGTATACTCCATTTAAGGAAATACCAAAATTCTTATAACTATGAAGAATACTAAAGTTAGTTAAGAATTTTGCATGCGAGTTAATGTAGAAAGAGGGAGTGCTACTGCTACTTTCACTTTTTAAAAACAGCAAGCCCGCTGTTATTGCAAGATTACTTTGTTGGGTTAAAGGTGTTTTATATTCGAAATCGGTCTCCAACCCTCGTGTGTTTACTTTTGATATATTTTTTGCTAATGCATAAGTGCCTGATGGAATGATATTGTCTTTCCTTGGAATATCGGCATATGCTGTGGGAACATAGTCTATCAAATTTTGTTGATCTCTTTTAAATATTGACGCCGAAATTTTAATTTTATTTTTCAAAAAGTAATCTCCTCCTATTTCATAACTGTAAGCTGTTTCAGGAATCAAATCTGCATTACCAAGGCTTCCACTTCTTACTAGTTGCTTGCCGTAGTTATTGTAGCGTTCAGTAAAATCGGCATCTCTTGTAGTTTTACCAATAGAGCCCCTTACTTGAACATTTTCTTTTTTGAATGATACATTTATTTGCGGAATGAATTCTGTTCCTGAAATATAATTGTGGTCTATCCTCAATGCCGGAGAAATGTTTGTATACTTGCCTATTTTTTGGTTAACAATCACAAACGCCGCTATTTGATCAACTTTGTGATTTCCCCTATCATTTGAAGTAATTTTCTTTTGTATAAATTGGCTCCCGGCAATTAAAGTGGTGTTCGTCGAAATTTCATTCTCATATATAACTTGTGACTGAAACAGAGCAGATTTGTTTTCATTAGCAGTTGTTGCCGCAGAAAAAAGATAGTAATCTTTTGCTACTTTGGCACCTACGTCAATGCTAAGCCGTTGTTTTTCTTTGCTATATTGAAGTTTAATGTGGTTCCAATATGACTGCACTTTTTCAGAAGCGGTATCGCTTTTAAAGGTTGTGTAAAAGTTCTGCGCTGCAAAATCCCGGTTATCGTAAGCCGTCCTTACACTAAGTTGTAGGTTGGGGTTAAGAATTCTTTTGTAAGATAAAGAAGCTGTTGTATTATTAAAGTAACCTGTTATTCCTCTTTGTTGTTGACCTTTTGCAAAGTTGTTGTTCAGTCCACCTGCAATGGTATTTTTGGCATCATTCCACAATCCACCAACAGAAAAATTAGCCAACCCATATTGACCTCTTTTAAACTGCGCTTCAATATTGTTCGTTTTTTTTGAAGATGAAAACGATTTGGTAATAATATGAATTACGCCACCAACAGCTTCAGTACCATAAATGGCGGAGGAGGCACCTTTTAAAATTTCTATCCTTTCAATTTCGGATACTGCAATAGGAATATAGCTATTGAAATGCCCTGTCAGGGGATCATTTAACCTAATGCCGTCCAGAATAACAAGCACCTGTTGAAAAGTTCCTCCCCTAATTACAATATCAGCTTGTGTACCCATCGGTCCTCTTGCCTGCACTTCAATGCCTGGCACATACCGTAATAACTCATCAATAGAGTTGATAGGCATTTCTTTAAATGCACTACCGTCAATGACGGCTATGTTTCTTCCTGTTTTAGAAATTTTTTGAGGAGTTAGTGATGCTGTAACAGAAACAGGATCTAATGTACTGTCAATTTGGGAAAAGGCTGTTTGAAAAATAAAATAACAGCTAACAAAGGCTGTAAATCTTTTGCAGAAGAGCATGATTTAGTTTTTGGATTTGCAAATATACCTGAACAATTTTTAAGTATTAAAATCCGATATTTGCAGCCTGAAGATGCTAAAATGCACAAAATTTATAAATAGATATGAAGGATTTTCAATATATCACAAATGCCCATCCATCTTACATAGAAAACGTTTACAATGATTATTTGATTAATCCTGGTAGTGTAGATGTAGATATGAAGAAGTTTTTTGAAGGATACGATTTTGCAATGGCAAATGGAACAACTTCAAACGGAAAAGTTGCTGCAACACCAAGCGTAAATACAGTTGCGGATAATACTAACTTAACTAAAGAATTTGCTGTTTACCAATTGATACAGGCTTACCGAAAAAAAGGCCATCTTATTGCAAAAACAAATCCGTTAAAGGAACGAAAGGACAGGAATGCAAATTTAGAATTATCAAATTTTAACTTAGGCGAGGCTGATTTAAATGTTGAATTTGAAGCGGGTAATTTTTTAAATCTTGGCAAAACAACTTTACAAAATATTGTTGCGCATTTGCAAAAATCATACACACATCACGTTGGAGTGGAATACAGTGCATTAAACGATTTGGCAAAAATACAATGGCTTTCAAATGAAATGGAGGCAGGGTTTCATAAGCCACTTGCTTTGGAGCAGAAAAAACGTATTCTTCAAAAATTAAATGAAGGTGTAATTTTTGAAAAATTTCTTCATACAAAATACATAGGTCAAAAACGATTTAGTTTAGAAGGTGGTGAAAGTACCATTGCAGCCCTTGATGCAATGATTAATACAGCAGCAGAAAATGATGTAAAAGAAACTGTAATAGGCATGGCGCACAGAGGCAGATTAAATGTGCTTGCAAATGTGCTCGGTAAAACTTACGAGCAAATATTTACTGAATTTGAAGGTACTGCAACGCCAGATACCACAATGGGAAGTGGGGATGTAAAATACCACTTAGGTTTTAGCAGTGAAGTAGAAACGCAAAGCGGCAGAAAAATAAATTTGAAACTGTGCCCCAATCCTTCTCATTTAGAAACGGTAGATCCCATAGTTATTGGCTATGCCCGCAGTAAAGCAGATGTACTTTATAACAGCGATTTTGATAGAATTTTGCCGATACTTATTCACGGAGATTCTTCTATAGCCGGGCAGGGCGTGGTGTACGAAGTTTTACAAATGAGCGATTTGAAGGGTTATTACACAGGAGGAACTATTCATTTTGTAATAAATAATCAGATAGGTTTTACAACAGATTTTGATGATGCACGCAGCGCAGATTATTGTACATCTGCTGCGGCAATGGTGCAAGCACCGGTACTCCACGTAAACGGCGATGATCCTGAAGCTGTTGTAAAAGTATCTGAGATTGCAACAAGGTACAGGCAGGAATTTAACAGCGATATTTTTATAGATATGGTGTGTTTTCGCAGACATGGACACAACGAAGGTGATGAGCCAAAATTTACACAACCGAAATTGTATCAGCTTATTGATAAGCACATGAACTCCCGTGAAGTGTATACGCAATACCTGATGGAAAATGGGGAAACAGATGCAAAAACGCTTGCTAAAGAAATGGAACAAAAGTTTTTAGCAGAGCTGCAAGAAAGGTTAGATGAAGTAAAGCAACATCCTTTGCCATATACATTTCAAAAGCCCGAGGAATGGTGGCAAAAGTTACGAAGAGCAACAGCCGATGATTTTTTGACAAGCCCTATCACCGCAGTAAAAGAAGAAGAGGTAAAAAAATTATTTGATGGTTTAATGAAATGGCCAGAGGGTTTTAAGCCACTAAAAAAAGTGGAAAAGCTATTGGCTGATAAAGTAAAATTATTTGCTGATGGCCAAAAAATTGATTGGGCAACTGCAGAACTATTGGCTTATTCAAGTTTGCTTACAGAAGGTAATGATGTACGCATGAGCGGACAGGATGTAAAGCGGGGAACTTTTAGCCACAGGCATGCGGTTATTTATGACGAAAACTCAAATGAAGGTTACAACAGATTAAATCATTTTACAGAAAATCAATCACCTTTTAGAATTTATAATTCTTTGCTGAGTGAATATGCAGTACTTGGTTTTGAGTATGGTTACAGTATGGCAAACCCTAATGCACTTGTTCTTTGGGAAGCCCAATTTGGTGATTTCGTAAACGGCTGCCAGATTGTTATTGACCAATACATTGCAGCTGGCGAAACAAAGTGGCAACGTATGAATGGTGTTACATTACTATTGCCCCATGGCTACGAGGGGCAGGGCCCCGAGCATAGCAGTGCAAGAATGGAGCGTTTTTTACAGCAGTGTGCAGAGCTAAATATGGTGATCACGAATATTACCACGGCGGCAAATTTTTTCCATGTTTTGCGTAGGCAACTGGCATGGCCATTTAGAAAGCCATTGGTGAATTTTTCGCCAAAAGCAAACCTAAGGTTGCCCGCAACATACAGTAATATAAATGAATTTACACAGGGAGGTTTTACTGAAGTGTATGATGACACTACAGCAGAGGCAAACCAAATAACAAAAGTTTTGTTGTGTACAGGTAAAATTTACTTTGATCTAAATGACAGGAGAGTAAAAGACCAAAGAAAAGATGTTGCTATCGTAAGGGTAGAACAACTTTACCCTTTACCACAAAATCAGCTTGATAAATTGTATAAAAAATACAGCAAAGCAATTTGGCATTGGGTGCAAGAGGAGCCACAAAATATGGGCGCAGCGTCTTACTTGCGTATGAATGTTGAAAATATAAACTTCCACATCATTAGTAGAAAATCAAGCGCATCTACAGCGTCGGGTTATTCAAAAATACATGCGAAAGAACAGGTGGAGATTGTAGATACTGCATTTAATATTTAAGCAAAGTAAAAAAAGTAAATATGTCAATAATAAGATTTCCTTTACTATTTGCAGGGAGGCAGGGCGAAAAAAACCTGTACGCACTTTTTGATTCAGGGGCTAATCTAAGTTGCATTCATCCTGACTTGTTAAATAAATTGGAAACCCCTGTTCAATTAGGCAGAATACGGCAGTTGAGTACAGCATCTGAAGGTCATTATATTGAAGTTTCGCAGGCTGTTAGATTAGATTTTTATTTGCAGGATGTTTTGTTAAGCGATGAGTTTTTAATAGTGCCTGGGCTGAGTGAAGAGGTGATTATTGGTGCTGCTACCATGCAAAAATGGAGAATCAAATTAAATTTTGAATATGACACTGTGGAAGTGGATCCAAAAGTTGCAAAATTGATTTTAAAAAATTTGATATAATTAGTTTAAGAGAAAAATAAAAGAAAAAATGTTTCAAAGTTTAAGTGAAAAGTTAGAAGGTGCTTTTAAAAATATAAAAGGCGAAGGCAGAATCTCAGAATTAAATATTGCCAATACAGTTAAAGATATTAGACGTGCATTGGTTGACGCCGATGTGAACTATAAAATTGCAAAAGAGTTTACTGATAAAATAAAAGAAACTGCATTGGGCAGTAAGGTGTTGCTGGCCGTTAACCCTGGTCAGCAAATGGTTAAAATTGTGCAGGACGAATTAACTGCATTGATGGGGGGTAAAGAGAGTGAGTTTAATGTAAATGGCAACCCAGCAATTATTCTTGTGGCAGGCTTGCAAGGGTCAGGTAAAACTACTTTTAGTGGAAAACTTGCTAACTATTTAAAAACAAAAAAAGGTAAGTCTCCATTGTTGGTTGCAGCTGATATTTATCGCCCTGCGGCTATTGACCAGCTAGAAGTTTTGGCTGGCCAAATTGGTGTAGATGTTTATGCCGAAAGAGAGAATAAAGACGCTGTTTCTATTGTGCAGAATGCCATAAAAGAGGCCCGTGCAAAAAATAAAAACGTAATAATAATTGATACTGCAGGTCGCCTTGCCGTTGATGAGGTGATGATGACGGAAGTTGCAAATGTGAAGGCAGCAGTGAACCCACACGAAATATTATTTGTTGTAGATAGTATGACCGGACAAGATGCTGTAAATACTGCTGCCGCTTTTAATGAACGACTTGATTTTAGTGGTGTTGTACTTACAAAATTAGATGGCGATACAAGAGGTGGTGCCGCATTATCTATTCAGTACACTGTAAATAAGCCCATAAAGTTTATGAGCAGCGGCGAGAAGATGGATACACTGGATGTATTTTACCCAGAGCGTATGGCGCAACGTATTTTAGGAATGGGTGATATCGTAAGTTTAGTTGAAAAAGCACAGGAACAATTTGACGAAGCTGAAGCGGCAAAACTTGAAAAAAGAATTAGGAAAAATCAATTTGATTTTGAAGATTTTAAAACACAGCTTGCCCAAATAAAAAAAATGGGGAATATTAAAGACCTTATGGGTATGATACCGGGCGTTGGTAAACAAATTAAAGATGTAGATATAAACGATGACGCTTTTAAAGGAATAGAGGCTATGATAAACTCTATGACTGTTTTAGAAAGAAGAAATCCTGATTTAATAAACCCAAGCCGTAAAGCTAGAATTGCTAAGGGTAGCGGAAAAGATATTGCTGATTTAAATGCTTTTTTAAAGCAGTTTGAGCAAATGAAGAGTATGATGAAAATGATGAACAAAATGCCAATGGGCAAAATGATGGGTAGAAAATAAAACAGATTTTATACTATAAATAAAAAATGCTGCCTCAATTTGAAGCAGCATTTTTTTTATTAAATAGATATGGCATTAAGCATCTACAGCCTTATGCATATCACGGTATTTTTTTATAATATCATGCGATGTTTTTAACGATGCTTGTTGAGAAGTAATCAGCTGACGTGTATCAGCACTAATTTCTGCATCAGATGCTAATGCATCTCTATATGCTTTTTGTGCAGCATCTTCTCCAAACTCACAAGACTCTAAAACCGACTGGCGATCATGACCGGAAAAGGTTGCTTTCACATCCATCCAAACTCTGTAAATTTTTCCCAACCCAGTTGTGCCGGTAACAGGCTCGCCACCAAACTTTGAAATTTCATTCACAAGTTCAGTTTTATATTTGATGCTTTCTTCAGCCATTTTTATAAAAATTGCTTTCAAGTCTACATCAACATCTTTAGTTTCTTCTGCAGCTTTTTGATAGCCTTCAATTCTGTCATTGTTAATTTGTACAAGATCATTTAAAACTTCTACTAAATTTTCGTTCGTTGTCATATTTTTTGTTTTTATATTTTTAGTTCTATTAGTTAAAGGGGAAACAATTTCTATACCATAACCAAGTTTTTTATTGTAGAAAATTGTACTCAAAAAATCATAAAATTGCTTATTTATAAAAGTTTAATTACAACAACAATTCTAAAATAATTAAATAGTTTCGCTGTCTCTTGACACTGTTTTAGTAACTGTTACTTTATCAGCAGATGTTGTGCTGCTTGTACTTCTTGTAGCAAGTAATATGATTACTAATAAAATTACGCCACCTAATACCCAAGCCCACGGCTCCATATACCATATTTTTTCAGTTGATGTTGCAGATGTAGAAGTTGTTGAAGTAGCTACAGTACTGTCTTGCGCAAAAACAATTACAGAAGAAAGTATTGAAACTGCAAATAGAAATAGTTTGGTACTGTAAAAATTTAGAGAATGTTTCATAAATATTTTTTTAGTTGTTAATAGATTTTTGAAATAATCAACAAGTAAGCCAGATTAAAATAATTGCGGAATATATTAGCGTGCGCCGATATTAATTTCACACTGTGTTACTATAAGGGAAACATCATTCTTTCGAAAAAAGATGCAACTTTTAAGTTTGTATATTTGTGACAAGCAGTGTAAATATGGCTACTAAAAATGCAAAAGAAGCTACAGTTGAGTTAGCAGATGATTTTATTGAAGTATTCGGTGCAAGGGAGCACAACCTCAAAAATCTCGACATTAAAATACCAAAAAATAAATTAGTTGTTTTTACAGGGGTTAGTGGTAGTGGAAAATCTTCATTGGCATTTGATACTATCTATAACGAAGGGCAACGCCGTTACATGGAAAGTTTTTCTGCTTATGCCAGGCAGTTTGTGGGCGATATGGAAAGGCCGGATGTTGATAAAATAACAGGGCTTTCGCCGGTTATTTCTATTGAGCAAAAAACTACCAATAAAAATCCAAGAAGTACCGTAGGAACGATCACGGAAATTTATGATTTTTTGCGTTTATTGTATGCAAGGGTAGGAGAGGCCTACAGTTATAACACCGGAAAAAAAATGGTGAAATTTTCTGAGGAGGAAATTGTAAACTCTATCTATAATAAATTTGATAATCAAAAAATAAGTTTGCTTGCACCGCTTGTACGTGGGCGTAAAGGGCATTATAGAGAATTATTCGAAGATATTAGAAAGAAAGGATTTTTAAAAGTTAGGGTAGATGCAGTGATTATGGATTTGGTGCCAAGGATGCAACTTGATAGATATAAAATTCACGATATTGAGGTTGTTGTTGATAGGTTGCAGGTAACACCTGATATGAAATTTAGACTTAGCCAAAGCGTGCAGAAAAGTTTGCAGATGGGTAAGGATTTAATGTTCGTAGTATCATCTTCAAATACCGATACCACAGAGGTTGCAAAAGCGATTTCAAAGAAAAAAAAAGATACAAACATTACTGATTCAGAAGATAATTTAGGTAAGGAAAAAATAGCCATGTACAGCAAGCAACTAATGTGTGTTGATACCGGTATTAGCTATGAGGAGCCATCACCAAATGCATTTTCTTTCAATTCCCCTTACGGCGCATGCCCACAGTGCAAGGGGTTAGGCAATGTTTACACTATAAATATTGAAGAAGTAATTCCCGATAAAACAAAAACAGTAAAGGAAGGCGGTATTGTGCCTTTAGGTGAAGAAAGAGAAGCCAGTGTTTACAGACAGGTTGTGGATTTTTCAAAAAAATACAAAATTAATTTAGGGAAGAAATTGCAGGATCTGCCTGAAGAACATTTAAACCTTTTATTATACGGTGATCAAGATATTAATTCTGATTTAAGCTTGGATATGAGCGATGAAACGCTGCCTATGAATTATACAGGAAGTTATGAGGGAATTATTCCGATGCTAAAAAGATGGTTCGCTTCGCCCAACAGCAATGAAAGTTTAAGAACATGGGTGGAACAATTTATGCAGCTTGCAACTTGTACAACATGCGGCGGTACAAGGCTTCGCAAAGAGAGTTTGTGGTTTAAGTTTGATGAGAAAAATATTGCAGAATTAAGTGCAATGGATTTAGATATTTTGCAGAATTGGTTTGAAGGAGTCGAAAAAAGACTCAATGAAAAACAAAATATCATTGCCAAAGATTTATTGAAAGAGATAAGAGAGCGATTAGAATTTTTATTGAATGTTGGGCTTACATATTTAACACTTTATCGACCATCTAAAAGTTTAAGTGGTGGTGAGTACCAGCGCATAAGGCTTGCAACACAAATAGGCTCGCAATTACAAGGAATTACTTATGTATTGGACGAGCCTAGTATTGGCTTGCACCAGCGAGATAATATGAGGCTTATAAAAGCTCTGCAAAATTTAAGGGATATTGGTAACAGTGTGTTGGTTGTTGAGCATGATAAAGATATTATGATGGCTGCGGATCATTTAATTGATATTGGTCCAAAGGCTGGAACGCACGGTGGGCGTATTGTTGCAGCAGGTACACCTGCAGAAGTTTTAGCTTCAAACTCAGAAACGGCAAAATATTTAAAAGGTGAAAAAACAATTGCCATACCTGCAGAAACACGTAAAGGCAATGGTAATTTTATTGAGCTGAAAGGTGCTACAGGAAATAATTTAAAAAATGTTTCGGTAAAATTGCCACTTGGTAAAATGATATTGGTGACGGGCGTAAGTGGAAGCGGAAAATCTACTTTGGTTAATGAAACACTATACCCTTTGTTGGCAAAATTTTGTTACAACAGCAAAGGCGATGCTATGCCATACAAAAGCATTAAAGGGTTAGAAAATATTGATAAAGTAATTGAAATTGACCAAAGCCCGATTGGGCGTACACCGAGAAGTAACCCATCAACCTACTGCGGATTTTTTACAGATATACGAACATTATTTGCAGCTATTCCCGAAGCTAAAATAAGAGGTTATACTGCAGGGCGGTTTTCGTTTAATGTAAAAAGTGGCAGGTGCGAAGTTTGTGAAGGTGGAGGAATGCGTACCATAGAAATGAATTTTTTGCCTGATGTTTATGTGCATTGCGAAAAGTGTAATGGCAAAAGATACAACAGAGAAACGCTGGAGATTCGCTACAAAGGAAAATCCATCAGTGACGTACTTGATATGACAGTAGAAGAAGCTGTACAGTTTTTTAATGCAGTGCCTTGGATATATCGTAAAATAAAAGTGCTGGAAGAAGTTGGGCTTGGATACATTACGCTTGGGCAAAGCTCTGTAACCCTTAGTGGTGGTGAGGCGCAGCGTGTAAAACTTGCAACTGAACTTGGTAAGAGAGATACAGGAAAAACATTTTATATTTTAGATGAACCAACTACAGGTTTGCATTTTGAAGACATACAGCATTTGCTGGATGTGTTGAATAAATTGGTTGATAGAGGTAACACAGTTATGGTAATTGAACACAATCTGGATATGATAAAAATTGCCGATCACATTATAGATATTGGTCCTGAAGGTGGCAATGCCGGTGGGCAGATTTTGTACGCGGGGGAACCCAAAGGAATGTTAGATGTAAAAGAGAGTTTTACGGCTATTTATTTGAAAGAAGAATTTAGAATTGCTGCGATGGGTGCACAAAAAAATTACGAATAACAGCATTAAGCTAATATTCGTAATTAAAGATTTTGTGGTAACATTTTGAGATAAGAGCAATACATGTCAACGAAATAAATAATGTAGGTTTCAGAGGTAAGGCTATTACAAGAATGTAGTACCTTTTTTTACATCATTCGGCTTCTGTTGTATGCTTTTGCTAGTTCTCTTTTACTAAACGCCGAAGTATTATACTTATTGTGTAATTATTAGTTTATACCTCATTTTTTTTATAAATCATTTCAATGTGGGGTATCCCGTCTTCATCATATACATCGCTGCATTGTTTAAATTGTAGGCCTTCGTAAAATGATTTTAAATAAAGTTGCCCACCAATTTTAATTTCAGTTGTATTAAATACATCTAATGTTTTTGCTATACATTTTTGCATAAGTACAATACCAAAGCCTTTCCTCCGCTGCGATGGAGCAGTTAAAACCCTGCCTATACTTGCTTCCTTAAATGATAAATTTGGCGGCAATAATCTTGCATAAGCCGCAATACGTCCATTTGCGGCGCCATAAAAATGAAAACTTTTTTCATCTTTTCCATCTGCATCTAAATAAACACAATTTTGCTCAACTACGAAAACCTCGCTACGCAGTTTCATTATCTCGTATAATTCGTTTACAGTTAATTCGGTAAAGCTTTTACAATGCCATTTTATTTCATCCATTTTATAAATGTATATTTTTATTTAACGAGTTATTTGTTTTAAGGCTACGATTTAGTCCATCTGGATTATAATAGTTGAAATATGTTATACCGATGATGGGCTGCGTTGCTTAGCCGAAAATCCTTTTTGCATCGCCCTTTTAGGCGAGCAAAAAGATTGTAGGCGGGCAACTGACAAATGATGATAAAAGATTTGATGATGAAAGCCCCAAAAATCTTTTAAGCTAATAGTTGTATTTATCATTCCATCGCACTTTTAAAAATTTCCTTATTTCTTCTTCCCTTGGATTGTTACCAGGCTCGTACAATTTTGTCCCTGAAATTTTTTCAGGTAAAAATTCGATATTGGTAAAATTGCCTTCGAAATTATGCGCATATTTATAGTCTTTGCCATAATTCATCGTCTTCATTAATTTGGTTGGAGCGTTGCGTAGATGCAGTGGCACAGCCAAATCTCCGTGTGATTTTACAATAGATATTGCATTGTTTATAGCCATGTAAGCAGCATTGCTTTTTACAGATGTAGCCAAATAAACAGCACATTGGGAGAGTATGATGCGGGCTTCTGGGTAACCAATAATATTTACTGCTTCAAATGTGTTCGTTGCTAAAAGGAGTGCATTTGGGTTGGCATTGCCGATATCTTCACTGGCAAAAATGACCATTCTGCGAGCTATAAATTTTACACTTTCACCTGCTTCAATCATGCGTGCAAGCCAATAAACTGTAGCGTTGGGGTCGCTGCCTCTCATGCTTTTGATAAATGCAGAAATAATATCGTAATGCTGTTCCCCATTTTTATCATATAGTGCGGTGCGCTGTTGGGCAGTATTCATTACAAGTTCATTTGTAATGATTATTTCTTCGTTATGTATTGCTGCGTCTGTTACAAGTTCAAGTAAGTTCAAAAGCTTTCTGGCATCGCCGCCTGATATGTTTATGAGCGCCTCTGTTTCTTGTAGGATAATTTTTTTCTTTCTTAACTCAATATCGTTCGTTATTGCATGATTTATAAGGATAATGAGATCATCTTTTTCTAATGCTTTTAAAACGTAAACCTGGCAGCGGCTTAACAATGCGCTATTAACTTCAAACGATGGATTTTCAGTTGTAGCACCAATAAGAGTAATAATTCCCTTTTCAACTGCTGCCAACAAAGCATCTTGTTGCCCCTTGTTGAACCTGTGTATTTCATCAATAAAGAGGATGGCGCCGTTGCTTTTTTGAGCAGCGTCTATGGCTTCTCTTATATCTTTTACGCCTGCAGAAATTGCGCTGAGCAAAACGAACGGCTGTTTTAGCGTTGAGGCGATAATATTTGCAATAGTAGTTTTACCTACTCCCGGAGGTCCCCAAAAAATGATTGAAGGTACTTTACCATTCCGAAGGGCAATTTGTAAAAAGCTGTTGCTTTCTGTAAGGTGCTTTTGCCCTATTAATTCATTAATAGATTGTGGTCTTAAACGTTCGGCTAGTGGTATTTTAATCATTTTTTGCGTAGTTGTACAAAGGTAGCCTTACAAAATTTGAGGGTAATTTAATTTTATTTTTAGAACTGATAAATGCATAGAAATGCTTGAAAATTTATAAATATTTAACTTTTTAAATAATTATTTGTAGTTTTTTTTCGACAATTTTTTAATCTCAACTGTATAATTTTCAACACTTTACTGAAAACTACTTATTGTTAACCGTAATTTTACGGTAAATATATTTGGCGGTTTACGAAAAACTACTACATTTGTGTTAAGAAATTCTTAATGGCAATTACCTCTGCTATTCTTTCTTTCTGAAAACAAAGTCAAGAGCGGGTTTAAAGCATTTAAAGTTTTTTAAACATTTCGAGACCGATAACAAAACAAAACCACAAAATATGAAACAAGTAATTACGCTCTCAAAAAATATTGCAATTTTAGTCGCAATATTGATCATCACCCTCAACACAAAAGCTAATTCAAACACTCCAACTTTATTGGATGTTCCTTCTTATTCATTTACTTCTACACAATCTATAGTAAAGTATATTTCTTTTAACGGAAACCTGGTTAATAATACTGTTTGCCTCAGTTGGGTTACTTCGCAAGAATTGAACAACAATTATTTTGAAATTGAGCGTTCTTTTAATGGCAAAGATTTTAGCACCGTAGGCTTGGCTCTTGACGGTTTTGAAAATGATGCTAACAAAGAATATGCATTTAAAGACAACTCAAAGTTGCTAGAAAACAAAGAGGTTGTGTACTATCGGTTAAAGCAGTACGATAATGATGGTAAGTTTAATTACGGATCGTTGTTGGCAATTAACCTAAAATCTAATAACAAAGTGTCAATCCAATTGTCACCAAATCCATTTGTTGATAATTTTTCAGTAAAGTTTATTGGCATTGAAAATGCAACTGCTGAAATTTTAATAG
>JANOTH010000177.1:0-2714 GCA_031416275.1 Ferruginibacter sp.
CATCCCCATTTAACCCAAAATGCAGCAACCACAATCATTTCTATTTTGAGGTAAATAATGAGTAATTCTTTAATTTTTATTTCGCATTTAAAAGCTATATAAATTTCTATAACATAATTTTATGTAATTAAAATCTGTAACCCTCGTATATAGATTTTTAAAAACAAATCAACTTAAAAAACAACCAATGAAACACTACTTAACAGCCTTTTTTGCATTAATAATTGTAGCAAGTGCGTGCACAGCACAACAAGCAAATAAAAAAATGGAAACAAAAACTACAGCACCAGCTTTCTCAAAAGGGAAAACAGATGCGGAGTGGAAAAAAATATTAACGCCAACCCAGTATGAAATAATGGTAAAGCGTGGTACAGAAAGGCCATTTCAAAATCCTTACTTTGATAACCACGAAAAAGGTTTTTATGTAAGTGCAGCAACCGGCGATACTTTATTTTCATCTGAAACCAAATTTGAATCAGGTACAGGGTGGCCGAGTTTTTATGCGCCTGTGGCAAACAACAAAGTAACCGTTGTAAAGGATGACAGTTATGGCATGTCGAGAGATGAAATTATTGAAACAAGCACAGGTTTGCATTTGGGTCACGTATTTAACGATGGTCCAAAACCAACAGGGCTTAGATACTGCATGAACTCCGCAGCGTTCAAATTTGTAAAAAGCAAATAATCACAAAACATACATATTAAATGCCCCTCAACAAAAGGGGCATTTTTATATCCGTACATTTCCCTAATTCAAATTCTTAAGCCTTCCACCCCAATACATTATTACCTAATTTTGCAGCCTATAATATTTATGGCTGTAACTAAAATTACAATAGAAGAGTTTTTACTGCTTGCAAAAAACAACCCTGTGCTCGATGTGCGTAGCCCCGGCGAATATGCTCATGCACATATGCCCGGTGCTATCAGCTTGCCATTGTTTAACGATGAAGAAAGGGCAAAAGTAGGAACCACTTACAAACAACAAAGCAGAGAAAATGCTATCAAAATTGGTCTCGATTTTTTTGGACCAAATATGCGGGGAATGGTGGAGAGGGTGGAAGCAATAGTTACGGGTCACGAGTTGGGGGTTACGGGTTTAAATAAATCGAACAAATCAAGTAATTCGCAAACTTCTAACCCGCAACTCGTAACCTCTAAACCCGCAACCTTATTACTTCATTGCTGGCGTGGTGGTATGCGAAGTGCTGCCGTTGCTTGGCTATTAGATTTATATGGTTTTAAGGTTTACACACTTATAGATGGTTACAAGTGTTATAGAAATTGGGTGCTCAATCAGTTTACGAAAGAATATAATTTTAAAATAATTGGTGGTTATACTGGTAGTGGCAAAACCTTGCTATTACACGGTTTGGCAAAAGAAAATAACCGCATAGTAGATTTAGAGGGCTTGGCAAACCACAAAGGTTCTGCCTTGGGTGCATTGGGTAACCCTCCACAACCTACGCAGGAAATGTTTGAAAATTTATTAGCCACACAGCTTTCAACTTTCACCCATCAACCATCAACCACCATTTACTTAGAAGATGAAAGCCAGCGAATAGGCAACCTGCAGATACCGATGCCACTTTGGTATAGCATGCGCAAGGCGCCGGTTTATTTTGTAGATATTCCGTTTGAAGAAAGACTAAATTATTTAACAGACGAATATGGTGTTCACGAAAAGCCCGGTCTTGTAAATGCCATTATGCGCATTCAAAAAAGACTAGGTGGATTAGAAACAAAAAATGCCATCAACTTTTTGCTGGAAAACAATTTTAAAGAGAGTTTTAGAATACTGTTACATTATTACGATAAGTGGTATGCAAAAGGCTTGTATAACAGAGAAAATGCAGAAGAGCTTATAATGAAAATTCCAGCAACTGCCGTAAATACAGAACAAAATATTGAATTAATAAAACTGAATAATAATTAAGATGAGCGAAATAAAACTTACACAATATTCACATGGCGCAGGCTGTGGCTGCAAAATCTCTCCACAGGTGTTGGATGTTATTTTAAAAGGAAATATTGCCATGCCTGATAACGATAAATTAATTGTGGGCAATCACAGTAAAGACGATGCTGCTGTGTTGGATATGGGTAATGGAACCGCTCTTATTTCCACCACTGATTTTTTTATGCCCATTGTAGATGATCCATTTAATTTTGGGCGCATAGCTTCTGCAAATGCCATCAGCGATGTATATGCAATGGGCGGCAAACCCGTTCTTGCTATTGCTATTCTTGGGTGGCCCATAAATAAATTGGCTCCTGAAGTTGCGCAACAGGTGATAGATGGTGCAAGAAGTATTTGTAAAGAAGCCGGTATTTCTTTAGCCGGTGGGCATAGTATAGACTCGCCGGAACCAATTTTTGGCCTAGCCGTAAATGGTATTATTGATGTTGAAAACATAAAGCAAAACAACAAAGCACAAGAAGGAGATGTATTGTTTCTTACCAAACCAATTGGTGTGGGAATACTGACTACGGCAGAAAAAAAATCCTTGCTGAAAGACGAACATAAAAACATTGCGGCAAACCAAATGATGCAATTGAATAAAGTTGGTGAAGCTATTGGAAAATTATCAGCTGTTACTGCAATGACTGATGTTACCGGCTTTGGCTTGCTTGGTCACCTCACAGAAATGGCAGAAGGAAGCGGCCTAAGTGCAGTGGTGAATTTTGACGCTGTTCCACTTATTAATTCTTCT
>JANOTH010000178.1:0-15292 GCA_031416275.1 Ferruginibacter sp.
AATATGCAAATATTACTTACATCACCACAGTTTTTGCTGATTGTAAACCGGCTTGCGCAGCAATTAATTGAAAACGACGATGCGGTCAATGATACCGTGTTCATCGGCTTGCAGCCCCGTGGTGTTTATGTGAGTGACAAAATTATTGAGCAGGTAAAATTGCTTTGTCCCGGCAAAGAAATAAAATATGGCTTATTAGATATTACATTTTACCGAGACGATGTTCGCACAGAAATTCATTTATCAAACAAAACAGATATACCTTTTAGTATTGATGGTAAAAAAGTTATTTTAATAGATGATGTATTGTATACCGGTAGAACAATTCGTGCAGCATTAGATGCCTTGCAAGATTTTGGTAGACCAAAGAAAGTGGAGCTTTGTGTTTTAATAAATCGCCGTTTTGATAGAGAATTACCGATTCAACCTGACTATTGCGGTAAGACAATTGATGGACAGTTCAATGAAAAAGTAAAAGTTGATAAAGAAAAAGGGGAAGTGGTAATTTACTAATCTTGTGTCTCAAATCTCAAATCTAATTTCCATTGATATTTTCTAATTTTTACCATAGCTTCGCTGCTTAATGCAACTATCTACAAAACATTTAATAGGCATTAAAGAACTTTCTGCGGAAGATATTACCCTCATTCTACAAACTGCCACCCAATTTAAAGAAGTTTTACAGCGACCGGTAAAAAAAGTACCGTCTCTTAGAGATGTCACGATCGTAAATTTATTTTACGAAAACAGCACCCGTACCCGTATTTCGTTCGAACTGGCTGAAAAAAGATTGGGAGCAGATTCTATCAATTTTAGCGCATCAGCATCATCTGTATCAAAAGGAGAAACATTACTCGATACTGTAAATAATATCCTCAGCATGAAGGTGGATATGGTCGTTATGCGCCACCAAGCAAGCGGAGCTGCACATTTTCTCGCCAAACATTTGCCTGATACTGCCATAGTAAATGCAGGCGACGGTACAAACGAACATCCAACGCAAGCATTACTTGATGCGTTTTCTATTCAAGAAAAAGTAGGTGGCCTTGCAGGAAAAAAAGTAGTGTTGGTAGGAGATATTATGCATTCGAGAGTGGCACTTAGCAACATTTATCTGTTGAAAAAGATGGGAGCTGAGGTTATGGTAGCTGGTCCGCCAACGCTAATACCAAAGTATATTAAGCAAGCACTTGGTGTAGAGGTGGAGTATGATCTTAAAAAAGCTTTAGCATGGTGCGATGTGGCCAATGTGCTTCGCATTCAACTCGAAAGGCAAAAGAAAGTTTTGTTCTCAACTTTAAGAGAGTACAACCTAGCTTATGGAGTAACAAAAAAACTTTTAGACAGTTTGGATAAGGAGATAGTTATTATGCATCCTGGTCCAATAAACAGAGGAGTAGAAATAGACAGTGATGTTGCAGATGGAAATAATTCAATTATTTTGCAGCAAGTCGAAAATGGAGTAGCGGTTAGAATGGCTGTCTTGTATCTATTGGCAGAGAGAAAATAATTGACGTACTTCAACCTTTGTAATAATTCATTTTATAGAAAGACTTTGAACTAAAATGTTTGTTCAATATAAACCAAACCCTAATAAAACTACCAAACGTGAGAATCTGCCTCTTCCCCGGAACATTTGACCCCGTAACACTTGGCCATACTGATATTATAGACAGAGCATTGCCGTTATTTGACAAGATTGTTATAGGCATAGGTAGAAATATCAACAAAACCCCTATGTTCAGCGATCAACAAAGAATCGATTGGTTGAACGAAATTTATGCCGATAATGAGAATGTAGAAGCAGTTTTATACGATGGGCTCACAGTAAATTGTTGCAATGAAATTGGAGCAAAATTTATATTGAGAGGTATTCGCTATGTAAACGATTTTGAGTACGAAAAAGCAATTGCAGACATGAACCGCAGTCTTGCAGATAATATTGAAACAGTCTTTCTTACATGTCTGCCTCAATTTACATCAGTAGCATCTACGTTGGTGAGAGATGTATTAAGAAACGGCGGAGACGTGTCAAGATTCTTACCAAAAGCAGTTAACAAATCAATCAAAAAAAATTATAAAGTTGGCAAATAACAGTATCTGGTTTAATAAGAATTTAAGCCTAGCAGATCTTCATATCACTGGTAACACAATGGGTACTCATCTTGGCATGCAATGGGTAGAAGTGGGAGAGGATTACTTAAAAATGAGCATGCCGGTAGATGACCGAACTAAACAACCTTACGGATTACTACATGGTGGTGCAAGTTGTGCGTTGGCTGAAACCATTGGCAGTGTTGCTTCTTACTACGTCTTAGATCCCTCAAAGTCTATCTGTGTTGGGTTGGAGATAAATGCAAACCATATTCGCAGCGCAAAACAGGGTTTAGTAATTGCAACAGCTACAAGGCTTCACTTGGGCAGCACAACTCATGTATGGGATATTAAAATCCATGATGAAAGCAATAAGCTTATTTGTGTAAGCAGGCTTACCGTTGCCATTTTAAGAAAGCCATCTTTGGCTTAAGTATTAAGGCGTATCAAAAAACTCAGTCAGAATATCTTTGATATTTTGGTAAGTATTTGCTACCGGTTCCTTTATGTTGCGGGTATGTATCCACTTCACTTCAGAAATGTCTTCTTCTGTTTGCGGGGTAGTCTGTTGTGTTCCTGTGCTTGTAAAATAATACCAATGGCTTGTTTTTAAAATCTGTTTTTTCTTTTCCTCATAAATATGGTAGGTTTCTCCGATTTTATGTTTTAGAAGTAAATTTTTTACCCCCGTCTCTTCCTCAATTTCTCTTGCGGCACAGTTCTCGGGGCGCTCATTCTTTTCTAGTTTGCCCTTTGGTAAGTCCCATTTTCCTCTCCTAAAAATAAACAGCAATTCTTTTTTCTCATTTTGAACAATACCACCGGCAGCTTCAATTAGTGTAAAATGCTTATTGAAAACAGCTTTTACTTTTTCAATATTTTCTGCTAGGATGATGACTTGTTTCTTATCTTTTTTTAATGCATTTAATATAACCTCTACATTAATGATAGCTTCTTCAATTAGAAAAAGCACATCATCTTGAACAGATGTTATTTTATGTGCAGCCGTTAATTTATCAGTAATGTAAATCGGTGCCTCATCTACAAAGATTTTTATTTCCATACCCATATTTAAGGAGTAAAAATAAAGCTTCTGCCTTACAATGATTTGACAACCTGTTATCTTTGTTTTAATAATTTAAATTATAGCTAATGACTACAGCTGCTGAAGCAATTGCTGAAAAATTATTACAGATAAACGCTGTAAAATTGAATGTTGAACAACCTTTTACTTGGGCCAGTGGATGGAAAAGCCCCATCTACTGCGATAATCGCAAAGCTCTTGGTTATCCTTATGTGAGAGATTTTATTAAAAGCGAATTATGTGCTGTTATTTTTGAATATTTTGCATCTGTTGATGCAATTGCGGGCGTGGCAACAGCGGGTATTTCTTGGGGTGCTATGGCTGCAGATCAATTAAAACTTCCTTTTATGTATGTTCGACCCAAACCAAAAGAGCATGGAATGGGTAATCAAATTGAGGGTTTGTTTGAAAAAGGACAAAGAGTAGTGGTAGTGGAAGATTTAATTTCTACAGGAAAAAGCTGTTTACAAGTTTGTGAGGTTTTGAAAAATGAAGGGATTATGATTGAAGGAATGGTTTCTATTTTTAACTATGGATTTCCCCAGGCGACTACAGCTTTTGAATCCGCAGGAGTAAAACTTCATTCACTCAGTAATTACGAAACATTGATACATCATGCTCAAAAACAGGGTCATTTATCCGATGCACAATCGAATTCTTTGTTAAACTGGAGGGAAAATCCTGCAGAGTGGGGGAAATGAAATATTTTTATTTGGTTAAGATAATTTTAGACAAACAAAATCGAATTTCAATGAAATATCTACAATTAACTCTTGTGAGTTTGCTTCTTTTTTGTGTAACAGGTATTGCACAGCAAAAAACTTCAGGTAAGGCTGTCATAAGTACACCCGGAATGTACACAGAAGAATGCAAAGCAAAAATTGAACAATCATTGTTTAAACAGTACGGAATTGTAGCCTATAAAGCTGATTTAAAGAAGAAAAATGTAACAGTAACATGGTTTACTGACAGAACAGATATAGAGCAAATAAAAACCATGATTGCTAATGTAGGTTTTGATGCCGATGATGTTACAGCCGAAGAGACTGCTTTTAAAAGATTGTCTCCTGCGTGTAAGACGCCACCAACTCCAACGGTAAAGAAGCCCTAAATTTTAGATACTTATTAAAAAAAGCGACCAATTATGGTCGTTTTTTTTATGCCGATATTATCCTAGAAATCCTCTTTCGCTTCTATTTGAACAAAGAAAAATTTTGAATACTTGTATAATCTACCGGAAAACTTTTATAGATACCAGCCTTTCCAACCTTTACCGAACCCAAAACTCTTACAGAAACATTTTTATTAAACAGAGAAGTGATTCCGTTTTTAAGAAGATTTTTCACATCTAGATCTAACTTTAATGGGATTGTGAAAACGTCTCTTTTAGGAACATTTACTTGAATATCCTGGGACGAATGGCCTAGAAAAGTGCTGTCA
Source organism: Ferruginibacter sp. (assembly GCA_031416275.1). Taxonomy (GTDB): domain Bacteria; phylum Bacteroidota; class Bacteroidia; order Chitinophagales; family Chitinophagaceae; genus Ferruginibacter. The sequence continues at coordinate 4,619 of JANOTH010000178.1, forward strand.
ACATAAACATCTAAATCAGTCCTGTTTAATTGAAGTCCAAAATTATTTGGATTGTAATAGACCAAATCCACTTTTAATGCCGCCCCTGCGAAAGATAATTTGTCTACGGTCAAGTTCTTAAATTCTTTAAATTCTAAAGATTTTGGCTCCTGACATGATGACTGAATCAGTATAAACAGAATCGATATTAAAAAAAGTGGGAGATATATTTTTATCACAAGTAGATTTTGCCTTCAAAAATACAAAATATCCCTTGACTTATAAGAACAGTTTTTTAAATAGATAAAAAGTAAACTACAAATTTTAGCCTTTATAAATATATTTAAAAATCTAAATCAAAAAAAATCTACCAAATAAAAAAGTAATAAATAAATAGTCTAAAAAATTGATAAATAATTATTTGTAAAAACCAAATAAATAAGTAATAAGTATAAAACATCCTTAATAAATACTAAATAGTCATCGTTATATTTAGTTATAGTTTATTTAATAGTAATTAACTAATTTAAGTATAAAATATTGATTGGTAATTTATTAAAAAGTTTATATGGTTTGATTATTTATTAAATTTATTGTATAGCCTATTTATTAATGTATTAAATTAATAAAAGCTCATTTTGAGCTTCTTTTTTTGTTTTGATACTTCTCCTTCGGTCATCAAAACAACTGAGTATTGAGGATGATTCAAAGATTTGACATTATTTTAATCTGACACGATGACTTGTATAATTTATTCTTGTATCAAAAATCTACCTCAGGTAGGAACGTAAAAAATTCAATATTTAGAAAAAAGCAATTCGTTAATTGGAGGTGATGGGAAAAACATCGTTAGGCTGACGAAAATATTGTGTGGAAAATGTTAAATTGGCGAGCAGTTAAATGTATCCGAGAATCTAAATAATAATTACTGCCCAGATTATGATTAAAAAGTTACTCCTTTTCTTTTTTTTGCACACCTTTTTAGTACAAGCCAAAGCACAAAATTTCTCCAATAAGGGGAAAGACTTTTGGGTTGGGTATGGTTATCATCAGGTAATGCAGGTAGCCAATAATGGCAATACTCAAGACATGGTGTTGTATTTTGCTACAGATCAGGTAACAACGGTTACGGTGAGTATCCCCGGAATTGGATACACCCAAACATATCCCAATATTGCGGCGAATACTATTTTTACTACCCCCGCACTCCCAAAGGTAGGGGCTTCAGATGCTAGGCTTTTAGTCGAGGGAGTTTCCAACAAAGGGATTCATATAGAGAGTACTAAGCCTGTTGTAGCTTACGCTCACATTTACAATTCCAGCGTTTCGGGCGCTTGCGTTTTACTACCAACACCTACCCTTGGTAAAGAATACTTTTCAATTAACTACACAAATAATTCAAACACCACTAATGCAAATAGCTGGTTTTATGTGGTGGCGGCAGATACAGGAACCACGAATATAGAAATCGTTCCAAGCGCTAACACTACTAACGGATGGATCGCAGGAAATACTTATACGGTTACACTCACTCAAGGCCAGATTTACAATGTAATGGGTGCGCTACTTGTAAACAATGCTTGCGGACAAAATGGTCAACAGCCATGTACAGCTGTCGATTTAACGGGCTCTAAAATAAGAAGTATAGCTTCCGGTACTGGAGGATGTAAAAAAATTGCTGTTTTTTCTGGAAGTGGACGAATAAGTCTAACCTGTAATAACACGCCGTCTTCATCAGACAATTACATGGTACAGGCTTTTCCAAAATCTGCCTGGGGTAAAAAATTCTTAACAGTTACCACAGGGGGTAATATGACCAGAAATATATACCGAGTATGTGTGGCCGATCCTGCAACCATTGTGAAAATTAATGGTGTCGTTACTTCTCTTCCATTAATTAATAATTTTTATTATGAAATTTCTGTTACAAATGCCCCTTTGAAAATTGAAGCAGATTTGCCCATCACCGTCGCACAATATATACCGTCACAAGGGGCTTGTGGTAATGGTAGTCCCGGTGATCCTGAAGTTATATATCTAAGCCCTGTTGAACAAAGTATAAGTAACGTTCTTTTTAATTCCAATTTATTGGTGGCTGCCGGCTCATCACATTTTGCAAATGTTGTTATTCCCAATGGTGGTACAGCTATTAGTTCTTTCACAAGAGACGGAGTTGTAGTTCCTCCTGCTTCCTTTACGGTACATCCTCAAGATCCGGCATATTCCTACATTAAGATAGCAGGTTTAAATCTAGGACAGCATACATTGGTATCCGATTCCGGTTTTAATGCAATTGCATATGGTTTTGCTCAGGCAGAAAGCTATGGTTATAATGCGGGCACAAATGTTAGAGATTTCAACCAAAATCTTGAAATACAGTCTTTATATGGTATTATTAATGAACCATCGTCTTGTTCAAATTCTCCATTTTCTTTTAGAATTTATTTACCTGATTCTATTTTAAGTAATTCTGGACCTACAGCTGGAACTAACCAGCCAGTAAGATTTGACTCTATGAAATGGAATGTAACAAATGCATCTGCTTTTGCTCCTAATAACTTCCCGGTAAGAATAGTTGGAAATACATCATTCCCTCCGTTGACAGGTCTAAAAGTAGCACCGGATTCTTTGACACTACGCAATGGTAAATCAGTAGCTTGGTATTCGATACCTAACCAATATGCAATTTCTACCGCAGGTACCTACACAATTACAATTACAGGTTATAGAACAAATAATAATGCTGATGGATGTAATACAGGTAATGAAACAGAATATGAATTTGATTTAATAGTTGCTAATCCTCCTCTTCCAACTTTTAGCAATAATCAACCAGGTTGTCCCGCAGATTCTGTTCGTTTCGTTGAAACAACACCACAAGGACCTACGCCAAGTTTTTACCCTACGTACAGTTTTTGGTGGAGCTTTGATGATCCTGCGAGTGGAGCAGCAAATAATACTTCAAACCTAAGAAATCCTGTACACCGGTTTTCAGGGCCGGGGACTTATACCGTTCGTTTTGCTACTATCACTACGCCCGGCTGCTTAAGTGATACAATTGATAAAATTGTTACTGTACCGGATCTTGTAAACGCAACCCTCACAGGCACCACAGCCGTTTGCCAAAATGCACCGCCACCCAATCTAAGTTTTACTATTGCAGGCGGCTTACCCCCTTATAGAATAAATTATACACTTTCTGTAAACGGAGGGGCAGCAATACCTCAAACTCCCATCATCACGTCCACCCCTGTAAACACCCTGTCTGTGCCAACCACTACCGCAGGTGTTTATGCATATAACATTACCAGTGTTGAAAATGCAAATGCAGCCTTTTGTACTCGGGTAATAACAGGGCAAAGTGCAACCGTTACCATTAATCCATTGCCATCTGCTTCCATTACAGGTGGTACAAGTGTTTGCCAGAATGCTCCTAGCCCTGCAATTACTCTCACAGGTAGTGGAGGAACTGCGCCATACACATTTAATTATACATTAAATGGATCACCACAATCTGTTACTTCTACAGGAAATGTTGCCATTATAAATGCACCAACAAATGCTACGGGAACCTTCAGCTACGCTATAAATTCTGTCCGTGATGCGTCAACTACCAATTGCCTATTCACTTATACAACCAATAACCCGACAGCAGTTGTTGTTGTTCAGCCATTGCCTACAGCCATTATTAGTGGAAGTGCAAGCGTTTGTCAAAATGGTACTGCTCCACAAATCACTTTTAATGGATCTAATGGAACAGCACCATATCAATTTACATATAATATTAATGGTGGAGCTGCTCAAACCATTTCTACATCAGCAACATCAAGTTCTGTTAGTCTAATCGTTCCTATGATAACCTCCGGCACTTTTGTATATAACCTAACCAACGTTCAAGCTTCAGGCAGTTTGGTTTGTGCAAATGCTGTTTCCGGTGCTTCAGCAACTGTGGTGATAAATCCTGTACCAACTGCTGCTATTGCGGGTACAACTACAGTTTGCCAGAACAGTACCTCACCTAATATTACTTTTACCGGTGCTAATGCTACGGCACCTTACACATTTACTTATACAATTAATGGTGGTGCTCCACAAACTGTAACGACTACCACCGGAAATAGTGTTACAGTAGCAGCACCTACTTCAACTCCAGGGGTTTTTGTTTATGCACTTACACAGGTTGGAGATGCATCTACAACACAATGTTTGCAAACTTTGACAAACACAACTGCAACGGTGACTGTTAGACAATTGGCTAGTGCAACAATTACCGGTTCTACGTCCGTTTGCCAATCTACTACCGCACCAAATGTAACGTTTACAGCAACAGGCGGCATTGCACCTTTTACATTTTCTTATACATTAAATGGAACACCGCAAACTGTAACTACTATTACTGGTAATTCGGTTACTGTTCCGGTATCTACCGCAACACCTGGTATTTACACATTTGCACTGCAAAGTGTGCAGGAATCCAGTTCAGTAAGTTGCACACAATTACAAACAGGGTCAGTAGTTGTAACCATTCGACCAAAACCTACTGCAAGTTTCACCTCAACGGGACCTTTCTGTCAATTTAATACAATAACTATTACTCCAGCTTTCGGAATAACGCCAACCGGCAATATAGCATCGTGGGTATGGGATTATGGTGACGGAACTGGTCCGCAAACAAGGCCGAACGGAAACCCTTTTACTTTAAATTATCCAACCGCAGGAAGCAAGACAGTCACATTTAAAACTGTTTCTGATTTAGGATGTGAGAGTAATGTATTTACTGCCAATATAATTGTAAACAGTAAACCGAATGCAGGGTTCATTAATCCCGCTGCTTGCCTTGCAGATGCACAGGCACAATTTACCGATACGAGTACAGTGGCAGGTGCAGGAGCATCAATTGTATATTGGGAATGGGATTTTGGAGACGGTTCACCAATTTATGCCGGAACAGGGCCAACTTATCAGAATCCGTTACATAGTTATGCTGCTGTGGGGCAGAAAACCGTACAACTTATAGTAACCACAAATAGTGGATGTAAGGACACAACTGTTCAACAGTTTTTTATAAATGGTGAAGTTACCAGAGCTTCATTTACTGCACTTAATGCTAATAACCTTTGTTCCAACAGACCTGTACAGATCCAAGACAATAGCATTGTAAATGTTGGCGGATTGATAAGAACAGATATTTATTGGGATTACGCAAATGCGCCTACCGTATTTGATCAGGATAATACACCTGCACCTGGTAAAATTTACACACATAATTATCCAAATCTTCAAATCGATAGAACTTACAGCATTAGATATTTTGCTTATTCAGGTTTTAATGGCGTTTGCCAAAAAGATACTATCATAAACATTATCGTTAGAGCCTCACCTGTTGCACAATTTTTCTCCGTTCCTGATGTATGTCTAAATGGAGGACCGGTGGTATTGAATCAAGGAACAGCAACAGGAGGAACTGGTGTTTATATGGGACCTGGGGTCACATTTAGTGGAGGTGTTTATACGTTTAATCCACTAGCAACCGGTGTGTCATTAGGAAACAACAATGCTGTAATTTATACTGTGTCATCGCCTGCAGGCTGTGATTCCGCACGTATACAACAAATAAAAGTACTCGCTCCACCTGTGGTAAATTCATTTGGTCCTTCAGGAAAAGTGTGTCAAAATACCAATATTGTCTTTAATCAAACCTCAACCATGGGAGATGGTGTTATTGTGAGATGGATTTATAACTGGAATGATGGAACTCCAGATCTTACCATGACGACAGGCGCTTCGGTAACTCATTTGTATGCCACTAGCGGTCCTCATACTGCAACGCTGACATTAGAAACAGCGTCTGGTTGTAGGAATATACCGTTTCAAATTAGTTTTAATGTAGATCCTGAACCATTGCCAGACTTTACATTTTCACCTAGTGCTTGTTTGCCACAGGCGAGAATTGATTTTGTAAATACTACACCGCCGGTACTCTCAGATTGGTCTTACAAGTGGTACTTTGTACAAACGCCGCTAAATAGTCAGGATTCCAGTACACAACAATCGCCCAACCATATCTACACATCAATGGGGCCACATGAAGTTACATTAAGGGCAACATCTCCAATTACAGGCTGTACAAACTTTATAATGAAACAGGTGAATAGTATTCACAAAGCGCCTGTAGCAAGTTTCAATTTTGATATACCAAGTATATGCGTTGCACAAAGCGTAACCGTACTACAAAATAGTACACCGGAGGAAGGCACGCTTACAAACTGGAGCTGGAGTTATGGTGATAATTCAACTGCAGTAGGTCAGGCACCGAGTGCTCACACTTATACCGCAATGGGTACATATAATGTGACACTCACGGCTACGAGCAGTTTTGGTTGTACAGATGATACTACAAGATTGTTTATTGTTTATCCTTTCCCTGTAGTGAATGCAGGACCTGATGATGTGGTATTAGAAGGAGGATCATTTAATATGGCTGCAACAGCCACGGGTAATAGTTTGACGTATTTGTGGACATCAACTCCATCGCCAACTTATTTGAATTCAAATACTGTTTTAAACCCTACTGCAAAACCGTTGGTTGATGTTACTTACAAACTATCTGTTACAGCTCAAGGTGGTTGTACAAAAGCTGATAGCGTATTTATTAAAGTGCTGAAATTTCCTGAAATCCCGAATACATTTACTCCTAATAACGATGGTATACATGATTTTTGGGAAATTAAATACCTGTTTACATACCCTGGTAACAAGGTGCAAGTATTTACTCGTACAGGACAAAAGGTTTTTGAAAGTAATGGTTATGCAAGACCATGGGATGGTAATATGAATGGTAAATCTTTGCCTTTTGATACCTATTATTATATTATTGAGCCTGGCAGTGGCAGAAAACCAATTACAGGTTACGTAACAATAATAAAATAGGGTTCTGCTGAAGTATAAGATTTTAAAATTTAGGAGCAATATATAAAAGTTTGTAAAATTGCTTTATTGGTAAAATAGATATTGTTGATGAAAAAGATTTTTGTTTTAGTAGTGATGATTGGGTCAGTGGTATTTGCACAGGCGCAGGCAAAGCCGGCTTACAGCCAGTACATTTTAAATAATTATATTCTTAATCCTGCCTTTGCCGGTATTGAGAATTATACCGATATTAAAGCGAGTTTTAGAAACCAGTGGACCGGAATAAACGGAGCCCCAGTAACATCTTATATAAGTGTACACGGGCCAATTGGTAAATCTGATTACCGAACTAGTGCCACATCTTTTTCTGTGCCTGGGCAAAACCCCCGTGGTAAACAATACTGGCAAGATTATACAGCACCTGAGCCCCACCACGGCGTCGGTTTTTATGCCATGAACGATAAGGCGGGGTATATTAACCGCTGGACTGTTGCAGGTTCTTATGCTTACCACAAACCGATTAGTGTTAAAACAACTCTTGCGGCAGGTTTTAATGTAGGTGTTTCCGGCATTAATCTAGATGCAACAAAAGCTACGTTTTCAGATCCTACAAATGATCCTGCCATTGGGGTAGCAAACGGTGATTTAAAAAGAATTAAACCTGAATTAGGTGCCGGTCTGTGGCTATACTCAGCACGTTATTTTGCAGGGGTATCAGTACTTAATATTGTACCCGGCAAAGCAAAATTTACAAATAGCGATAAATACGGAACTTACTTTACGCCCAATTTTTTTACCACGGTAGGTTATCGGTTTAGTGCAGGAGAAGATTTTACAGTAATTCCCTCTATAATGGTGCAGTATTGGGAGCCACAGTTATTGGGGGCGCATTTTAATGCAAAACTTCAATATATGGATAAAGCATGGATAGGAGGAAGTTATCGTTATTCAGATTTTCTTGCAGGATACTCAGGTATGGCGGGCTTCAACATTTCTAATACATTAAATGTAGGGTACGCTTACGAAGTAGCCACTACCAACAAGTTGAGAACATATACCGGCAGTACGCATGAGATTGTTGTAGGGTTTACAATGGGCAATAAATACAGTGATGCTTGTCCGAGAAATGTATTTTAAATAGACTTTATCTTACGTCCTCACCTTTATGTTCATGATATTATAGGAATTATTAAGAATAAGCATCAATTAAAACTTTATACATTAATTGATGGTCACAAATCTTTATCAGTATTTGATGCCGATAGTACGCCTTTATTAATCAGTTGGCTTGTTTTAGTTCCATCATTTATTACCATCAAGATTGGAAGATGGAAAAACGATGTTGAAGAAAACACAATTGACGTAAAATAACAAAGGCTGCTCAATAGTTTTGAGACAGCCTTTGCTTAATAACTTGCAGATATTAATTGTTTTTATTTCTTAGTAGCGCTACAAGCAAAAGTATAAACAAAGCACCGCCTACAACCCAAACCCATGGTTGCATAAATACATTTGAACTTTCGCTTTTTGTACCAATTGTAACATCAATTTTTTTATCCTGGGCAAAAGATAACATTGAAACTAAGAATGAAGCAACGAGCAATGAAAATTTTCTCGAATTTGCTTTAATGATTTTAATCATAGAAATAAGTTTAGGTTGAAAATTATACTATGATTAAAAAAAGTGCCAATTTTTTTAATTAATGTACCATGTATAAAAACTTAAGATGTTAGTGCCTGTATGGGTATATATTTCCTCAGTAGTGTTGTATAAACGCAAAAAAGAACTTGTGCTGTACAAGTTCTTTTTAATTTGTGTTTATGTTTATTAATATTTAGAAACCTAAGCCTATTGCAAATGCACTCACAGTATTTGGAAAATCAACACCTGCTGTTACTGCACCAGTTGCTGTATTTACCCTATACACTTTTGTAGATCCGCCAACAGTGAATAACGCATAAGCATTGTTACTAGCGCCACCAATATCAAAACCATTTTGTGTGGCATTTGTAACACCCAATGGGCCTACGCTTACCAAAGTCCCTGCATTTGGTGGTATCTGAGTGTATAAATTTGCAGCATCCAATACAAATAACGTAGTTGTAGTTGCTCCTGCAAAATTGTTTGTATATGCAGCCCCTGTTATTGCAGGTGTACCGGGATTTAAGATACCATCGGTTGCTGCTATGGTTCCATCATTTGGATTTAAACGTAAGTTTTGTCCTGTATTTGTTACAAAACGAATCCTGTCAACAGTTGGGTTAAAATCAAAACCAACAGCTGTAACACCTGCTGCAATATTGAAACCTGCACCTACTGCAGCCGCTGCGCCTGAACTTAAGTTAAATGTATACAATTTAGCCGCACCTGTGGTTGTAGCCGCAATGCCATACAATTGACCAGTTGCTGGCCTAAAATCAATTCCTAAAATAGTTTCACCTATAGCTAAACCTGTAATTGCTTTACCGATTGGTGCAGTTGTCGCTAATGGATTAAAAATCTGTAACATTCCACCAGTGCTAACAGTGTATCCAACAGTTTGTGTAGGTATAGCAATATCAACTAATTTCACATTAAAATCTGCAAGGTAAGTTGCGCCACCAGTCATTAAATTGATGGTATAAAGTTTATCAACTCCACCAACAGTAAACGTAGCTAGTGCTGCACTGTTATCAAAATTAATGTCAAAGCCGCCTTTACCTGTAAAATTTACATTTAATGCACCAACTTCTGCTAATGTTCCGGCATTAGGTGGATTTTGCTTAAAAAGTTTTTTTGAAGTGAAATCAATGTCAAACAATTCAGTTGTTCCAGTTCCTGCAATGTTATTTGTGTAAGCAACTGATGTTATTACAGGTGAACTGCCTCCATTAATTGAACCATCGGTAGCAACAGCTAGTCCCGTCTCGGGGTTTAGCCTTAAATTTTGGCCGGTATTGGTTACCAACCTTACTCTATCTACAGTAGGGTTAAAGTCAATACTCGCCAAAGCACCGTCTATCATTGGGGTAAACTGAACAGTATTAGGAGTAGTAGCGACTCCAGTAGTTAGGTTAATGCTGTAAAGGCGACTCGTACTTCCGAGCGCATATAGCTGCCCTGTTGCAGGACGAAAATCAATACTAAGTAATCGCTCATTTGATTGTAAACCTGTAATATCAAGGCTTCCTAATGCTGACTCTGCTGTTCTAGCATTGAACCTTAAAATGCGGTTGTTATCTGTAAGACCATAAAAAACAACATCGGGCCTCACTGCTGCAGGCGGAGGTGGTGGAGGTGTCATTACTACTTCGTCATCCTTTTTGCAGCTTGTAAAGGAAAAACCTGCAATCAATATGCAGATGGAGGTTTTTAAAATGTTTGACTTAAGGGTATTCATTATCATAACTAAAAGATTTTTGTCAGATACGAAATTGTATTCTTTTAGGTTTTAACATTTTTAATGCCAATCAGGTTTTCAATTCTTTTTCTGCTTTTTTCCAAAACGAAAAGAAAGAATTAAAATTACCTGATACAGACGGAGCCAACCAATCTCTGGCATCTTTTACACCTTTATAATACGAAAAAGCAGGGTGCTCTTTAAAAATTATTTGGTCACTTTTACCATTGTAAGTCTTTTCAATTTCTTTAAACTCTCCTGTAAAAATCTTGATGCCGTCAATATTCTTTGAAAGTTGCAAAATAAAATCCATCACTTTTTCGCTCACAGGAAATTTGTTGAAGTGGGAAGGCTCTAACAACAAAACACGATTTACATCAGCATCCTTTCGCCAAAGCGGGTCTAA
>JANOTH010000179.1:0-19654 GCA_031416275.1 Ferruginibacter sp.
AGTGAAGATGAACTATCGCATGGCAAAAACCTGCAATTAAAAAAACTTGCACAGAAAATTATGGAAGAACAGAATAAGGAAATAAAAGAATTTAAGACGCTGCTTTAAAAATAAATCAAACATTTTAGTAGAATATTTTTAATAAAAATTATGGTTATCAATGCTTAACAAACTCATTCAATTTTCACTCCGCAACCGTTTGTTTGTAGTAGCTAGTGCTGCATTGATAATGGTATATGGTGTTATTACATTAATAAACCTACCGGTAGATGTATTGCCTGATTTAAATAGACCTCGGGTAACTATCTTTTTAGAGGCCAATGGAATGGCGCCCGAAGAAATTGAGGCGCAGGTAACGTTGCCGGTAGAAACATCTTTGAATGGTGCGCCTGGCGTGGAAGTGGTGCGATCTGTTGCGAGCCCAGGTTTGGGATTGGTGTTTGTAGAATTTGAATGGAGTACAGATGTTTACAGGGCAAGACAATTGACTGCTGAGAAATTACAAACCGTGCAATTGCCCAACAAAATTGTACCGGTAATGGGGCCCATCAGTTCGGTAATGGGGCAATTTATGATGATAGCCGTTACAGCAGATTCGACCTCGGCTGCGGACATCAGAACGCTGAGCGATTTTACCATTCGTAGGAGATTAATGAGCATAAAAGGCATTAGTCAGGTAGTGCCAATTGGTGGTGAAAAATTGCAATATCAAGTATTAATTAGTCCTGAAAAAATGCGTCAGTTTAATGTATCAATAAACGATATTGACGATGCGTTGCAACTAACCAACATCAACACCACCGGTGGCTTTGTAGATGATAATAAAGGAGCCGAAGTATTAATAAGAAATATTGCCCGAGCCAATACATTGGAAGATTTATCTAACACAGTTGTAATGGACAAAGGCAATGCGCCGGTATTATTAAAACAGGTAGCAGAGTTAAAATTTGGTGGCCCAATAAAACGAGGCGATGGTTCATTAAACGGCAAGCCCGCAGTTATTTTAAGTATTGAAAAACAACCTGGCGCCAATACACTTTCATTAACCGCCGAAATTATTGCGGCTATTGAAGACATAAAAAAATCTATCCCATCAGATGTAAAAATTAATACAGATGTTTTTCAACAAAAGAGTTTTATTGAAAATTCTTTGACCAATGTAGAGCATGCACTAAGAGATGGGTTCATATTAATTGTAATTATTTTATTTTTATTTCTGCTCAATTTTAGAACTACAATTATTACGCTAACTGCCATTCCATTATCGCTCATTATTACAGCGATTGTTTTTAAAATGTTTGGTATTTCCATCAATACATTAACCCTTGGAGGATTGGCTATAGCCATAGGCGAATTAGTAGATGATGCCATTGTGGATGTGGAAAATGTTTTTAGACGGTTAAAAGAAAACTGGGCAAAAGAACATCCTCAACCATTGATGAAAGTGATTTATGAGGCGAGCAGTGAAGTAAGAAATTCCATTGTATATGCAACAATTATTGTTGTACTTGTATTTCTACCATTATTTTATTTACAGGGAATAGAAGGTAAAATATTTGCACCACTCGGTATTGCTTATATCACTTCCATTGTTGCATCATTGGTAGTTTCATTAACGCTTACGCCTGCATTGTGCAGTTATTTATTGGGAACACCAAAAGATTTACGTCATGTTAATTTAAGATTTTGGAAGAGGAGAAAAGAGGGCAATGGGAAATTGGCAATGGATAATGAATTAGATGTTCCTGCTACCACTATTGTGGAGAGAGATGGCCGTGTGCAATTTGATGATGATGACAGTAGCCTAGTAAAATGGCTAAAAAAGCAAGACACAAAAATGTTGTATTGGGGATTAAAACGCCCTAAGCTTATTATAGGAGTTGCTATAGGTTTAATTATCGCAGCCATGAGTATCGTTCCTTTTTTTGGAACAGAATTTTTGCCTCCGTTTAACGAAGGAAGTTTTACTATTAATTTATCTACACCGGCAAGTACATCTTTAGAAGAGGCAAATAAAATTGGCACCATAGCCGAGCAGCAAATTTTAAAGGTAGATGGTGTTTTACTTACAGCACGAAGAACAGGCAGAGCTGAATTGGATGAGCATGCGGAACCGCCAAGTAATTCAGAAATCGAAGTAGCTTTAAAGCCGGAGTTTGTAAAAAAGCGTGAAGTAGTGTTGAGCCAGATAAGAGAAAAGCTGGATGTATTAAAAGGTGTTACCGTAAATATTGGTCAACCAATTTCGCACCGGTTAGATCATTTATTATCGGGCGTAAGAGCACAGGTTGCTATAAAAATATTTGGTAATGATCTTACCGAATTAAGAGGCAGTGCCGCCCAATTAAAAGACGTAGTAAGCAATATACCCGGCGTAGTTGATTTGCAAATTGAAAAGCAGGTATTAGTACCTCAACTTATTATAAAAATTGACAGACAAGCGGTGCAGCGTTATGGCTTGCAAGTTGGAAAAGTAGCAGAGGATATTGAAATATTTTACAACGGAAAAGTGAGTAGCCAGATATTAGATGGTCAAAAAAGTTTTGATATTTTATTACGCACTACAGACAGTGCAAGGCAGAATTTAGATGCCATTGGTAATACACAAATATCGTTACCAAATGGCACACTTATTCCTTTACAGCAAATTGCTAGTATAGAATTGGAGAATGGCATCAACAGCATTTACCATGAAAATACATTGCGTAGAATTGTGATAAGCTGTAATGTGCAAGGTAGAGATTTAGGCACTACTGTAAAAGAAATGCAACAAAAAGTAAACGACAATTTAAAACTACCACAAGGATATTTTTTGCAATGGGGCGGTCAGTTTGAGAGCCAGCAATCTGCATCGAAATTGATTGGCATACTAAGTATTTTTTCTTTCCTAGGCATTTTCTTAGTACTGTTCAGTCACTTTAAATCTTCTAGAATTGTTTTGCAAATTATGCTCAATATTCCGTTGGCATTAATTGGAAGTGTGGTGGCAGTTTTTTTAACCGGCGGCACTTTTTCTATTGCTACTTTGGTTGGGTTTATTACGCTAACAGGTATTGCCAGCCGCAATGGTATAATGATGATTAGCCATTACATTCATTTGGTAGAACACGAAGGAGAAACCTTTAGCGATAAAATGATTATTAGAGGTTCATTGGAAAGGTTGGTACCTGTATTAATGACTGCTTTGGTTGCAGCTTTAGCCTTAGTACCACTTACGTTAGATGCTACTGCGCCAGGTAAAGAAATTTTATATCCTGTAGCTACAGTAATTCTTGGTGGTTTAATAAGTTCAACATTGTTAGATATGATTGTAACGCCGGTAGTGTTTAAACAGTTTGGTAAAAAAGGATTGGATAAATATATTGCTGAAACAAATAAGAAGGAGTTTGCATAATTATCTTTTTTGTTATCACATTTCATTCAAACAATCATCGTTAATACAATACTTTTTTAAAAAATTATTTGTTTAAGTAAATCATTTCTTTTCCTTGAACAAATAATTCTTTCACAAATGCAAACTCGCTTTTTCAAAAACCTGAGATAACTTCCAATGACTTCTCTATCCTCGTAATATCAATTAAAAATTAATATTCAATTAAGATTGTGGTAACAATTAGGGCATAATAAAAACCTTTCTTTATGTTTTTATTATTGCACTTCTAAAATTAAAACCCATGAAGAATATTAAATTCTATTTCTCCGAACTCATAATTCGATTACTCCTTTTTCGCATATCTTATCTTGGTTCAGCTGTTAAGTTTACTAAAGCAGCTTAATGAAAGAAACAAAAAAGAGAAGGCTGGATATACTTGTCATTTCTGACGTGCACCTTGGCACCTATGGCTGCCATGCGAGGGAGCTACTGCACTACCTTAAAACTGTAAAGCCTAAAACGGTAATCTTAAATGGAGACATTATTGATATATGGCAGTTCAGCAAACGTTATTGGCCAAAGCAGCACATGAAGGTAATTAAGCACTTTATGGAGTGGATTTCAAAGGGGGTAAAAATTTATTATGTAACTGGAAACCATGATGAAATGCTGCGAAAGTTTACAGGATTTAAAATGGGATCGTTTAGAATTGTTGATAAGGTTGTGCTGGAACTTGAAAAAGACCAGAAAGCCTGGTTTTTTCATGGCGATGTTTTTGATGTAACAATGCAGCACAGTAAATGGCTTGCAAAATTGGGTGCCGCAGGTTATGATACGCTTATTTTAATAAACAGATGTGTAAATTTCATTTCAGAAAAAGTATTTAAAAAAGGTAAGGTGTCACTTTCTAAAAAAATAAAAAATAGTGTAAAGTCTGCAGTTAAGTTTATAAATAGCTTTGAGCAAACAGCTGCAGATATCGGTATTAGTAACAATTACAATTATGTTGTGTGTGGCCATATTCACCAACCTGAAATTAGAGAAATTGAAAACGAAGAAGGAAAAATAATTTACCTCAATAGTGGTGACTGGATAGAAAATTTAACAGCACTTGAATATGTAGATGGCGAATGGAGCTTGTACAAATTTGATGAATTGGCAATTGGAATGACGAGAGCAGAATCTTTTGATGACGACGAACTTGATGACGGAAAATTATTTGATAATATGTTGGCTAATTTCAACCTAATGCGCAATTAATGAAAATATTATATGCTATACAAGGCACCGGCAATGGGCATTTAAGCAGAGCTAGAGACATTATCCCGATTTTACAAACAAAAGGTGAACTTGATATTTTAGTAAGTGGTATTCAAGCTGATATTGAATTACCTTATCCTATCAGATATACATTTAAAGGCCTCAGTTTTATTTTCGGAACAAATGGAGGTGTAGATTTAATTTCAACTTACAAAAAGAGCAACCTAAAAAAACTTTACAAAGAAATAAAAAGCCTGCCAGTTGAAAACTATGATTTGGTAATAAATGATTTTGAACCTGTGAGTGCTTGGGCATGCAAATTAAAAAATATCCCCTGCATTGGGTTAAGTCATCAGGCCACAGTTATCAACAAAAAAAGTCCAAAACCAAAAAAGAAAGATCCTATAGGCAAAATGATTTTAAAAAATTATGCGCCTGTAACTGAATCATACGGCTTTCATTTTAACAGCTATGACAAAAATATTTGGACCCCTGTAATTCGAAAAGATGTGCGAAATGCGGATACGCAAAACAAAGGCCATTTTACCGTCTACCTTCCATCTTATAGCGATAAAAAAATCATAACCATTTTAAACAAAATTAAAAATGTACAATGGCATGTATTTAGCAAATATGCCAATAAAAAATATTTAGAAAACAATGTACTTGTGCACCCAATTAACAATGAAGATTTTATTAATAGCATGATTAATTGTAAGGGAACACTTTGTGGTGCCGGTTTTGAAACACCTGCTGAAGTTTTGTTTTTAAAAAAGAAACTAATGGTAATTCCAATGAAGGGGCAGTATGAACAACAGTGTAATGCGGCAGCCCTCGCTACAATGGGGGTACCTGTAATTAAAAGTTTAAAAAATAAATACGTACAAGCTATAGCAGATTGGGCAATGGGGCAGCTTTTTATTGCTGTTGATTATCCTGATGTTACCGAAAAAATTATCGATATAATTATTCAAAAGCATCATCATATTGGTACTTCAAACGAACCATTAAAAAGACCTCTCCACATTGTTAAAAAAATAAAAGAAAAAAACCTGAGTAAAATGCTACATCATACAGAGGACTAAGTTATGCTATACACAAAAGATGATTTTGGAGCTAATTTTAAATGGGGAGTTTCTACAGCTGCTTATCAAATTGAAGGCGCACATAATGTTGATGGTAAAGGGCTTTCCATCTGGGATACTTTTTCACAAAGAAAGAAAAAAATTTTTGATAACCACAACGGCAATATAGCATGCAATTTTTACAATAATTATGCAGCAGATATTGCTTTAATGTATAACCTAAATATTACTAATTATCGGTTTTCAATTTCATGGAGCCGCATTATGCCTAATGGAACAGGTCAGGTTAATTATAAAGGCATCGAGTTCTACAACAGGGTTATAGATTTCTGCTTGGAACTTGGTATTGAGCCATGGATAACATTATACCATTGGGATTTGCCAGAAACATTACAACAAAAGGGTGGCTGGATAAATAGAGATATCATTGAATGGTTCACCAATTTTGTAGCGTGCTGTGTAAAAAATTTTGGTAACAGGGTAAAACATTGGATGGTATTAAATGAGCCAATGGTATTTACAGGTGCAGGCTACTTTTTAGGTGTTCATGCACCGGGTAAAAAAGGGCTTGCAAATTTTTTAGCAGCTGCACATCATGCGTCTATGTGCCAGGCAGAAGGTGGTAGAATTATCAAATTAATGAGACCTGAATGCAAAGTTGGCACCACCATTTCTTATTCGCATTTAGAGCCATTCAGCAACAGTGAAAGAGACCTGCTCGCCACTGTAAAAGTAGATGCACTTATCAACAGAATGTTTTTAGAACCTTTACTAGGTATGGGTTACCCCACAAAGGATTTAAAAATACTTGACCGTATAGAAAGGTTTATGTTAGCAGGCGACCAAAAGAAACTTGCGTTTAATATGGATTTTATTGGCTTGCAGATTTACACTCGTGAGATAGTAAAGTTTTCGCCATTTATGCCCTTTATTAGAGCAAAAATTATAAAAGCGAATGAAAGAAAAGTAACAGCTACATTAATGAATTGGGAAGTATATCCGGCATCGATATACCATGCATTAAAACGCCTTAATAATTATGAAGGCATTAAAGAAATAGTTGTTACAGAAAATGGCGCAGCGTTTAAAGATGAAGTAGTAGATAATTGTATAGTTGATAAACAGCGAATAAATTTTTTAAAAGCATATTTATTTGAGGTGTTAAAAGCAAAAAGAGAAGGCGTAAATATTACAGGATATTTTGTGTGGACATTGCTAGATAATTTTGAATGGGCAGAAGGATTTCATCCAAGATTTGGTTTGGTATATGTAGATTTTAAAACGCAGCAACGTATCGTGAAATCATCGGGTAACTGGTACAGCAATTTTATAAAAGCAAGTGTTGAAACAATTTTAAAACTATAATGTTATTTTAGACCATTAACAATTAACATCGATCTGAATCTTTTAAAAAAAGACAAATTAATTACGACAGAATTTAATAAATTACTTCACTCCATAAAAAGTAAAGGGTTTTGTCATTACGACAAAACCCTTTCTTAAATATGCTCAATCAATTTCTTACGGATAAATAGTCACACTAAATATTCCATTGGTAACTGTTTTAAAGCCCGGACCTGCGCCGCTGTTATCAAGCAGTCTTCCTGAAAATGTACCAATTACACGTGTTGCAGTTATGCTCGTGATAGTAACCGTAAAGCCCGGTGTTTGCTGCATTCCATTTAAATCTGACTGTGCGGTATAATCATCAGTTGCGTTAGAATAAGTAGCTCCTACAAAAGCAGCTGGGAATTGATTGACAGTGTATGTACCCGGTGTTAACGAAGTGCCTTGTTTTGCAACTGCTAAACCCATAAATTCATCTCCTGCCGCATTACTTTCTCCAAAAACAATTACTGCTGCATAACCGGGTAAAGATGTGTTATCAAGCTGGGCTGTATCTCTTATTTTAAAAGTTTTTACCACACCATCTATTGTAGCAACAATAGAATCTGTGTTGTTAACAGGCGGTGGAGCCGCTGTGCATGTTATACTTACTGCACAAGCAGGACCTCCACCGCCATTTATTGTGTAAGTAAATGTCCCTGCAGCAGTTGGAGTATTACCTACTGTTGCATTTAGAGTGATAGATTGTGCTGCAGGCGTTGCAGGTAAAACCCCAGAACCAGAAAAAGTTATGCCATTATTATTTGTTGTAATGTTATAAGATCCGCCACCTGTAACAGTTACAGGTAATGTAATTGTATTGGCAGCAGTTGTTGCTGTACCTTGCTGGTAAGTACCTGCACTTGTTGCAGCAGGACAGTTAAATGTAAATGTTGCAGGGGCTGTAGCTGCACCATAAATAACATTAAAACTACAGTTACTTGTGCCATTACTTATTGGGTAAGGAAATGTACCCATAGCAGTTGGCGTTCCACCATTTGCTACCAAAGTAATTGTTTGCCCGTTACCAACTGCAAGACTGCCGGAGCCTGAGAATGAAACGCCATTTACAACACCCGTACTAATTGTATATGTACCTGCAGTTGTAACATTTGCTGTTAGCGTAACCGTGTTGCTACTGTTTGTTGGTAAGCCCATATTATAGGTTCCACTTTGCGTAGCGCCTGTGCATGCGGTTGGAGAACCTGCGAGGGTGTAAACGGCAAGGGTACCACCTCCGCCACCTCCACCTGTTCCCGTAACTACAACATCAAACTGACAAACGCTTGTATCAAATCTAACCGAAAAAACATCTAAAGATGCAGCCAAAGGCTTACCAGCCGCAAGTAAGCGGACGGAGTTCACACCTGCCACAGTAGCTGTTCCCGCAGCACTAAATGAATATCCGTTAACAGTGTCTGTTCTAAGACTATAACTACCAATTTGGCTAATGTCTATTTGTATATCCACATAATTTACCGTTGGTTTAAGTAAACTGTCTTTCTGATAACTTCCGTTAACAAGAAAAGGAAGGCAATCACCAGTACTTGCATCTTTCTTTAAGGAACCTTTCGCAAGGCCTGCTTCAAAACTTAATTCTTTTTGGCAGGCAGATAATAAAAATGCTGCAAATGCAAACAAAATCGATAAACGAACGTATTTCATATTTATATGATTTTTTATAAATTGTTTTTAACTCCTTAAAAATTAATGTTCAACAACTAAAGAATGATTCTACTTTTTTCAATTTCGTTGCATATAACTCTAAACAACAACGTTTAATTGGATTAAATATTTTAAAATCCCTTATTTATTAATGAGTATGTACAAATTAACGTAACAGTTTATGCAAAATACCAAATATCATCTCACATAAAACGGAAAGAAAAGAAAGAAAACTTAAATATTACACAAAATTAATTTAGCGCAAGCCATCATTTGTTTACATCTAAAAAATTGGAACATTAAATAAACCGTTGGTTACGGTAACAAAACCTGGGCCTGCACCATTGTTATCATAAAATCTTCCTGAAAAAGTGCCTCTAACCCTTGTTGCAGAAATTGATTGTATAACAATGGTAAGTGGGTTAATTTGAGGAAGCCCCATAAATGACGTAGTAAAAATATTTGTACCGCTTGCATCTGTGTATGCGCCTACAACAGTAGGAAGTGGAATTGTATTTACATTGTAACTGCCTGGCGTAACACCTCCGCTTTTAGTGACCCCTATTGATATAGCATCATCAGTAGTTGTTGAAGTACTAAAACCATTTATGGTGAGCAGTGTAACACCACTGTTTGTAACGCTGAGTGCTCCGGGAGTATCATTAAACGTGGTAAAAACACCGTTTATTACTGCAGTCAATGTATCGTTACCCGACGGTGGAGCCGGTGAATAGGTTTGGGTAATGGTACAACTCGCTGGCACGCCAACTCCTGTAATGCTGTAAGTAAATGTACCCGCAGTTGAAGGTGTACCTGCTGCATACAATGTTACAACTTGCGGATTGGGTGAGGCTAATAAAACTCCGGCACCCGCAAAAGTTACGTTATTGGAAGCTGTAGTTGTTGTTGATGTAATAGCGTATGACCCACCTGCAATAGATGTAACTAAAATTTTAACTGAATCACCTAATGTAGATACACCCGCCTGATAAGTTCCAAAAAACTGTGGCGTTGAGCAATTGAAGGTATAAATTGCCGGTAAGGGTGCTGCCAATACAGTTAAATTAAAACCACAATTACTCGCAGGCGACGTTGTGCTTAAAGCATAATTAAAAGAACCGCCTGCTATTGGTGTACCTGCCGCCCTTAGTATTATTGTTTGGTTGGTACCTACCGACAGTAAACCATTGGCAGAAAATGAAATACCATTTACAGAAGCAGTGCTGATAGAATAAGAGCCTGCCGAAGCGACATCTACCTTTATACTAACGGTGTTGGTTGCATTGGTTGGTATCGCTGAAAAATAATTATTTGACTGTATTGCTCCTGTACAAGATGTTGGCGAACCAACCAAACTAAAAACTGCATTTGTGCCACCGGCCATTCCTGTAACAACAACATTAAATTCGCAAACGCTCGAGTCAAATTTTACCGTAAAAACATCAAGCTCAGCAACAACTGGTCTACCTGAGGCAAATAACCTAATCGTATTCAATCCTTGTACAGTAACTACTCCAGCGGCTCTAAATGAGTAGCCATTCATTGTATCGGTTTTAATGATATAGTTTCCTGTTTGAGTTATGTTTACCTGCACATCTACATAGTTACTTGCACTGAGCAGGCTGTCGTTTTTAAAAGTTCCATTTATGGTTATGGGTAAACATTCTCCTGCTAAATCTTTTGCCAAGCTACCTTTTGCCAAACCCCTTTCAAAATCGAGCACTTTTTGGCAAGATGAAAACCCGAATAACAAAAAGGAAAGGAAAAGTAATGACCCAAAAAATTTCATAAAATGTAATTATAAATGTAAAGTATTATGACATTTGAGACTGATCATCCGTAAGAGATACCGTTTCAACAGTATGATGCTCTTGCGCAACAGTCTGCTGCTTAAAGAATTTCTTCTGGAATAAAAATATGCAAATTACTCCTGTACTTATTGCGGCATCGGCAATATTAAATATCGGCCTAAAAAAAATAAAATTCTCCCCTCCCCAAAAAGGAAACCATGTGGGGAAAGTACCCTTTATAACAGGGAAATAAAGCATATCTACAACATTACCATGTAAAAAACCCGCATAACCTTTATTTGCAAAAACAGCCAACCCACTATAGTTTACATAGTCGTTTATTTCTTTGTTATAAATCATGCCTTTATCAAATATCATCCCGTAGAAGCAACTATCAATAAGATTACCAATTGCCCCTGCATAAATAAGTGATGCACATATAATAAACCCCCTGCTGTATCCTTTTTTTATAATGCTTCCTAAATACCATGTACCAAAAGCAACAGCACCCAACCTAAAAATGGTAAGTGCCATTTTACCCCAATTACCGCCAAACTTCCAACCGTAGGCCATGCCTGGATTTTCAACAAAATACAATTGAAACCAATTGCCTGCAATCTGTTTAGAAGCTTCGAGAGGAAAAGTTGTTTTTACGTAAATTTTTAAAGCTTGGTCTGCAACAAGCACGAGCAACACGATGATAACGAGGTGTATTTTTTTCATATTAGAAGCGCAAATATAGATATTAGTGAGGTAATTTAAACCAGCGGGACGCTCAGGTGCTTCGGCTCACTTGGGTTTGTAGATCTTTATAAAAAACAAGTTCTGTTTTACAAAAAATGAATAATTTCCTTCTACTATATTTTGATACGGCAAATTAGGTTACACAAAAGTTAGGAATAAAGAGCGTTAGTTATTATCAAAATAAAAAGGGATGTTGGTAATCATAAACGCTCGTATTTTATCAATGTTTAATTTTATACTCAACCTTAAGTATAGGTTTTTGTTTCAACCTATTCCTCAAAATAAACACGCTTTACCCTTTGAGAAATATTGGTGAGTATTTCGTAGGATATTGTTTGCGCCCATGCTGCAATGGTTGATACATTTGGCTCTTCTCCAAAAACAATTACTTCATCGCCTTCAAAAGCATCTAGGCCGGTAATATCGATCATGGTCATATCCATACAAATATTTCCTACAACAGCTGCATAGTTTCCATTAATCAACATTTTTCCTTTGCCATTGCTTAACAAACGTGGGTAACCATCTGCATAGCCAATGCGTACTGTAGCGATTTTTAAATCTTTATCTGCAATTGCTGCTCTATTATAACCAATACTTTCTGCCTTTTTTACATTTTTTATTTGCGCAATGGTTGTTTTTAAAGTGGTTACATTTTGTAAGCGATGCTGTACTGCAACTGTACTGTCTACACCATACAAACCGATGCCCAACCTTATCATACTCATTTGTAAATGGGGATGCCTATAAATAGCCGAAGAATTGGCGATATGCCTCATAAACGGATATCCAAGCGTTGTTTCAATTTTTTTTGCAGCGTTTAAAAACAGATCGGTTTGCTGGTTTGTAAAATCATCATGTGTAGCATTACCACTTGCTGCAAGGTGAGAAAATACTGACACTACATTTAAAACAGTTTGGTCTTTTAAAACAACACACAATTCCTCCAAATCATTTTCTTCAAAGCCAAGGCGGTGCATGCCTGTATCTATTTTAATATGAACAGGGTAATTTTTAAGATGTTTTTCTTTTAAGAAATCAACAAAGCCATTTAAAATAGCCAATGAATAAAGCTCAGGTTGCAGTTGATATTTTACAATATTTTCAAAGCCTGATGTTTCTGCATTTAATACAACGATAGGGAGCTTTATACCCGCATTCCTAAGGTCAACACCCTCATCGGCATAAGCCACAGCTAAATAATCTACACCGGCATGTTGCAGAACATTTGCAATTTCGTAACTGCCGCTGCCATAACTAAATGCCTTTACCATTGCCATAGTTTTTACACCAGGCTGTAACATTTTTTTATACACTGCAAGGTTGTGGCGAATAGCATTAAGGTTTATTTCCAACTGCGTTTCATGAAACTTTTGTTCCAACAAACTACTAATTTTTTCAAATTGAAAAACCCTTGCTCCTTTTAGCAAAATAACTTCCTGCTGAAAATAATATTGTGGTAAAGCATCTAAAAAGCTTTGCGTTTCCTTGTAAAAAGACTTTTCTTTTATATCATTAAATAAATGCGCATAACCACTTATTTCTTCACCTACTCCTATCAGCCGGTAAATATTTTTTTGTTTAATTAAGTCAGCCACTTTTGTGTAAAGAATTGATGCAGGTTCGCCGGTTTGTAAAATATCACTCAAAATAACCGTTCGCTTTTCCTGCTGGTTTTGCTGATCTAAAAAATCGAGCGCTACTGCTAACGATTGCAGGTCTGCACTATAACTGTCATTAATAATAGAACAATTATTTTTTCCTTGTTTTAGTTCCAGCCTCATTTCTACAGGGCGAAGCAATTTTATTTTTTCAACAATAACATCAACTGATAAACCTAAATTTATTAAAACTGAAAAACAGGTTAATGAATTACTGATAGATGCGTTATCTGTAAAAGGGATCGATAATAAGAATGCGTTGTCTTCGTATTCACAAAATATTTCAGTCTGCTGGTTTTGCTTAATAATTTTTTTTACCTGCAAATCTGAATCGGTTTTATTGCCCCAACAAAATACTTTTAATGTAGGATTTGTGCTTGCAATGAATAATTTCACCTCTTCAAAAAGCAGATCATCATCACAACAAAAAACAAGCAGTTTGGTATTTTTAAATAGCAATAGCTTCTCTCTTATTTTTTGTTGAAGAGAAACAAATCCTTCTGAATGTGCTTCTCCTATAAACGTTACAATTCCAATTTTAGGATCAATTATTTTCTGCAAATTTTCCATTTCACCCGGCTGTGAAATACCTGATTCAAAAATCCCAAGCGTATGGTCTTCATTCATTCTCCAAACACTAAGCGGAACACCTATTTGAGAATTGTGGCTTTTAAGATTTCTAACAATATTATATTCCTCAGTTAAAAGTTGCGAAAGCCACTCCTTCACTATTGTTTTTCCATTGCTACCTGTGATGCCAATAACCGGATAATTAAATTGATGCCTATGGTGTACACACAAATGCTGTAATGCATGCTGCACATCATTTACCCGCAAAATATTTGCGTCAACAAAATCTGCGTACGCTAGCTCATTATCATTTTGGCTAACAACAAAACTTCTCACGCCTTTTTTATAAAGAGAAGCAATAAATCTATTGCCATTTCTACCCACGCCGGGCAATGCAAAAAAAAGGGAAGAGTAAGCAAACAGTAATTTTCTACTATCAGTTAAAAGATTTTCAATTAATATATCCGTACCACTCTGTAAAATAGTAGCATTTACAATTTTTGCTATTGTTGAAACCTTGTAACTCACGTTTAATTTTATGCTTTTGTATTATTCATTTTCTAAGATATCTTCAGGTGAACCTTCTTTTTTATTGTAAACAGAATACACGATACTTCCTGAAATACAAACAATAATTACTGCAAGCGATGCCCACTCAGGCAGATGTAAATATTTTTCATTTACACCCATGTAACCAAGTATTGGCAACAGCATTTTTACGCCTATAAAAAGCAGAACAATGGCAATACCTTCCTGCAAATAATCAAACTTACTCGCAGCTCCTCTCAACAAAAAGAAAAGACTTCTTAAGCCCAACACAGCAAAAATATTAGAGGAGTATATCAGCATTTTTTTTGAAGGGTCAGGTATAACCGAAAACACTGCAGGAATAGAATCAACAGCAAAAACTATATCAATTAAACCAAGCATAACCACCACCATTGCAAGTGTGGTAAAAAATGTTTTACCATCTTTCTTTATTATAAAACGACCATTTGGTTCTTCATTAGTTGTGCGCATTAATTTGGTTAGCAGTTTATAAGCCCAGTTTGTTTCTGGATTAAATTCATCGTCTTCATCGCTGCTAAACATTTTTATGCCGGTAAAAACCAAGAACACACCAAAAATATACATCACCCAACCAAACCTGGCTACCAACTCGCTTCCCAAGGCAATAAAAATAATTCTAAATACAATGGCCATTAAAATACCAAGCAATAATACCCTGGAATAATTGGTTTCTTTTACCCTAAAAAAATTGAAAATAATGATGAACACAAAAATGTTATCAATAGAAAGCGACCACTCTAACAGATAAGCAGAAATATAGGATATCGCATCTTTTTTACCATTGCCACCATCATCTTCCCACCAAATAAAAGCACAAAAAGACAAAGAAAGCAACACCCAAAAAAATGTTTGAATCAGTGCAGTCTTTAATCCTATTTTTTGGTTTTTCTTGCTAAGCAAACCAAGGTCAAAAATAAGTGCGACTACTACCACTATCCCAAAAACTAAATAAATAACCTCTTGTTTGTCCATTTTCTATTTTGTGAATTTTCTTTTACGAAGCCATTGAAAAATAATTGCAAATAATACAATTATTAAAACCGGCAAACCAATATTTATAATTTGCCAAAGTACTTTTTGATCGGCTGTTTTTTTATTGTCCAATAACCTTACCACATAATCTTTTGCTTTTGCCTCACTTAATCCGTTTTCGTTTATCAGATAATCAAGGCAGTTTTGCAAAAAGTCTTTATTGGCAAAAGGTACCTGCGCCTGTGTTCCATAGGTGTACACATTCATACCCATTGGTATTGGATTACCTTTTACAACACTGTTTAAAACCATATCTCCATCGCCTACTAAAATAATTTTATTATTAGCAATTGCTTGTGGCGTAAATGAAAGATCATTTAGTGCAAGGCTATCTCTCATAGCTTGCGACAGCCGATTAGCAAACATCGATTTAAATTTACCCTCCAGCAAAACTGCAACTGGCACATTGCTTTTTTTATACTTTGCATCTTCAGGTGCATTTACATTTTCGGCACCGCTTATAACGGCAGGTGATCCTAATATTCGTGCATTTGCAGATGAACTTAAGAGTATCGTTTTTGTAATTCCTTCTGCTTCCACCGTATCCAAAGAATTTACAAATCTACCTGCAACAAAACCAAGTCCTTTATTTATTGGATGGTTACCTTTTGACTCCATTACCGGGAAATAATTCCATGGCAAAAGTTCAAACTGCCCATTTCCATTTACATCGAAAGGAAGGTAATCGCATTGCAAATCCATTAATAGATCCGCATTCATTCTAACACCATAATTAAAGAAAAGATCGTTCAATTTTAGGTCTCTGTCAAAAGCAGTTACTTCATTTTTAATTTGGAGGCTATCCATTTCTGCATTTAACCTGTCTGCAAAAACCAATAGCTTTCCGCCATTCATTATATATTCCTCGATCTTTAATTTCTGTTCATCAGAAAAAGAAATTATTGGCTTTACAATTATCAACAATTTTATAATAGAAGGAATAAACTGCGGTTGATTCAAATCGAAAGGTGCAAATCGATAATTTTTATTAAGTACATTCTCTGACAAATCGTATGTTGAGAAGTCAGTTGGTTCGCCATTTCCAACAGCATACGCAATAGCAGGTTTTTCTTTTTGCGATATTTTAGCAATAGCATCTGCAAGTCTGTATTCCAGCAAAGCCTCTGCACTATTTATATCTGTGTAAGACATCAAGGGTGTTTTTCCCTTATATAATTCTACAGGCAGCATGTTATCGTTATAATGCAGTAATGCAAACGGATACACATTTTGCTGCTGTTGCCCTTCCTTTAATTGGCTCGTAAGATTAATTGGATAAAGCCCCATAGCTGTTAGCGTATCGGCGAAAGCTATTTCAGTATCGGGCATTATTTCATCAGGTGAGATAAAGTTGTACTGTATTTTACTACCAGCTACTTCTTTAAATTCCTTCAGCATATCATTTGTTGATGATGATAACTGCCTAAAACCTGACGGGAAATTTCCTTTTAAAAACACATCTATAACAACAGGTGCATCTAAATTAACAAGCAATTTTTTTGTAGCATTGCTTAACGTAAAACGCTTTTCGTTGGTAAGGTCTACACGGGCATGAAACTGTGAAGCAGCCCAATTTATTGCAAATAAAACCATGAGTATTACAGGCAACCAAAACTTGCTATTGAAAACTTTTGCAATCATTACTTTTTGCTGATCTTTTTTACGGTTATCAATAATGAAAGAAAAATTAGAGAGAAAAAATACACTACATCTCTTGTATCAATTACACCACGGCTAATGCTGCGGTAATGAAAATCAATGCCGAGCATTTCAATATAATAATCTATACCGCCGGTAAAAAATGGCAGTTTACTCAACGAATTAAAACCATAGTATAAAATGAGGCAAAAAAAACCGCTTATTAAAAATGCAACCACAGCATTGTTGGTGAAACTACTGCAACACAAACAAACAGCGGCGAAGACTGCTGCCAATAGAAAAAGTCCAAAATAACTACCCATAAGCCCTCCACCATCAATACCTGCTTGTGTTGCCAAAGCCCTTATAGTGAGGACGTACAGAAAGGTTGGCAAAATTATAAAAATTAGTACAATAAGCACAGCAACATATTTACCCCATATTATTTGCCATGCAGTAAGGGGTTTTGTTTTGAGCAATTCAAATGTGCCGGTTTTAAACTCTTCTGAGAGTGCATGCATGGTAATGGCAGGTATCAGGAACATTAAAACCCACGGAGCAATTTCAAAAAACGTAGCTAGGCTAGCATAATTGTTATTTAAAACACTGCTTTCAGGCAAAAGAAATAAAAAGATACCACAAACCAATAAGAATAAAACAATAGCAATATACCCTGTAAGGTTGCTGAAAAACCTGTTTAACTCTTTCTTGAAAATACTGTACATATAACCTTAAGTTGCTGCAATTTAATGCTAAGTGTTTACATGTTGCTTTGCTAGCTGTAATTAAATAAAATATGGTGCAGCGTTATTAGATAGATAATGGTCTAACTACTGAACAACGTTAGAAATGTTAGATTTTTAAAAGCGATTTTTTGATATGCAATCGTAACTATCAAAAATGGCTTTAATAACAGTGTTTATCAACACTGATTGCGCTTCCCCTACTTTTTAAAGCAGGGGATTTTTATTTTTATCAGTCATACCTAATTACTTTACGGATACCTACAACTTTCAAATTTTATCCACCTCTACGTTTTTTTATTAAAATTTGATTAAAATTTAATTAAATTCAATTTGTAATATTAAATAAACTTTTAAAACCCCGTTTAAATGAAAAAACTTTTCGGTCTATTATCATTCGTTGTAGTGGTAGGTATTGGATGTACAAAAACCTCACTTACTGAACAACAGGAACCAGAAGATACACCCGCTGTTACAGGCAATGTATCTCAAAGAGGTTGTGCATCAGAAGAAGTGTTGCAACAACAATTGAAGGATGATCCAACTCTAGCTGCTCGCATGCAAGCAATTGAAGAATTAACGGCTCGGTATGAGCAAAACCCTTCTGCATATAGACTACTAAGTAATGGTATGATCGAAATACCGGTGGTTGTAAATGTGTTATTCAAAACAGCAGCTCAAAATATTTCTACTGCTCAAATTCAATCTCAAATAGATGTTTTAAATGCTGATTTTAGCGGCACCAACACCGACAATACCAGTGTGCCGGCAACATTTACAGGAGTAAAAGCCGGTGATGTAGGAGTGCGTTTTGTGCTTGCAGGTGTTGTAAGAAAAGCTACAAATAAAACGAGCTGGTCAACCAATGATGCTATGAAAAAAGGCACCCAAGGCGGTATAAACCCCACAAGCCCCTCTACTACATTAAATATGTGGTGCTGCAATATGGGCGGTGGTATTTTAGGCTATGCACAATTCCCGGGTGGACCTCTAGCTACCGATGGAGTAGTGATGGACGATAATGCATTTGGTATTACAGGTGTTACAGGGCCTTATACAAATGGTCGTACAGCTACGCATGAAGTTGGTCACTGGTTAAACCTTCGCCACATCTGGGGAGATGCTACTTGCGGCAATGATTTTGTAACAGATACACCTCTCCATACCGGTGCAAACTATGGTTGCCCTGCTCCCGGCACAAGAAGCACGTGTGCAGGCACTCCTATAATGATGACAATGAACTACATGGATTATACAAATGATCTTTGTATGTACATGTTTAGTACCGGTCAAAAAGACCGTATGAAGGCAATATTTGCAGGAGCAAGAAGTTCATTTGCACAACCTTAATGAAAATCATTAAAGAGAGCTTATAAAAAAAGCGGAAGACATTATCTTCCGCTTTTTTATGCCTGCATAAAAAAACCTCTCAATAGTGAGAGGTAGTAATGTTATTATCAAAACTAGTTCTATACTGCAAAACTCTCTCCACAGCCACAACTCCTACTTGCATTTGGGTTATCAAAATAAAAACCTTTTCCATTCAAGCCATCGCTAAATTCAAGTTCCGTATTTACGAGGTATAAAAAGCTTTTTAAATCGCACACAATTTTTACACCCTTATCTTCAAAAACCTGATCCATTGGTTTAACTTCATTATCAAAATCCATCTTGTAGCTCAACCCGCTACAACCACCACCAACAACACCCACTCTAAGAAAATAAGTATCATCATCCGCCACACCTGATTCTGACATTAAGTTTAAAACCTTCGCCTTTGCTTTATCTGATATATAGATTGCATTCGCATCGGCCCCCCTGCCCCCCAAAAGGGGGTTCTGGGCCTCCAATGTTGGAGTGCTCTCTATACTATTTAGTGTTTGAGTGTCTGTCATCTTCACAAGTCTAAAAATTAATCACGAGTATAAATTCTGCTATACGAATTTTCTACAAATTGTCAGAGTCTAAAGCCCCTCTTAAGGAGGGGTTTGGGGAGGCTATTAATGCACCAAGCTCTCCTCAAACTTAATTGCTTCTTTACCATTTTTTACACGGTAATCATTAATCGCTGCTTTTATAGCATCCTCTGCTAAAACAGAACAGTGAATTTTAACCGGAGGTAAATTTAATTCCTCTA
>JANOTH010000180.1:0-15363 GCA_031416275.1 Ferruginibacter sp.
CCATCTACAAAAACTAGATTAATAACACCATCTGGCAAACCGGCTTCCTTTAAAATCTTCATAAACATCTGGGCGCTGTACACTTGTGTATTGGCACATTTCCAAACAACTACGTTACCGCACATGGCTGCACTTGTAGGCAAGTTCCCACCAATGGCAGTAAAATTAAAAGGCGTTAATGCAAATACAAATCCCTCTAGCGGACGATACTCCAAACGGTTTTGAATTCCCGGACTGCTAATAGGTTGCTTTTGATAAATATCACTTAAAAAATGAACATTAAAACGGAGGAAATCTATGAGCTCGCAACTTGCATCAATTTCAGCCTGCATAGCATTCTTGCTTTGCCCAAGCATGGTCGTTGCATTAATGTGTGGGCGGTATTTTGTAGCCAATAAATCGGCTGCTTTCAAAAATATATTCGCACGGTTTTCCCAGCTCATATTTGCCCATTTATCTTTTGCTTTTAGTGCTGCTGCGATGGCTTTTTTTACATGCGATGCGTCACCTATATGATATTGACCAAGTACATGTTTGTGTTCGTGCGGTGGGCGAATGCTCACTGTTTTACCTGTACGAACTTCATCAGCCCCAATATACATTGGCACATCTATTTTTGTGCTTTTAAACTCTTTTAGTGCTGCTTTTAATGCAAGTTTTTCTTTGGAGCCTTTTGCATAACTAAGTACTGGTTCGTTAACTGGTAAAGGGTAATAGAATGAGCCGTATTGCATAGAATTATTATTTTGTTTGTTGGTTAATTTTTTTAAAAATACTCTTTTTAACTCCTTCCCAATTTTTATTCAATAAACAATGAGGATTATCTGAACTATCAGCGGTCTCAAAGTATACAAGCATTTTGGCAATAGAAATAGCAAGTTGATGCCCATATCGCTTTTCGTAAAAACTGGCAATCTGATAAAAGCTAAAATGATCTAATAAAAGATCAAGATCCCAAAAATCTTTTCGTGTGCCCCGGTTTGAAATAGCATAAACTTTTGATGCTGCAATATCTTCAAGAGACCACATTCTTATGCCTTCAATTGTAATTGGTTTATTTAAAAGTGGAAAAGGATGCTTGCAAATATCAATTTTTACATCATCGATAAAACAGAATACTCCAAGTTTGTTTTTTTCGGATGATACCATATTAATCCTAGTTCCAAAATGGGTGTTGAGTTTATTACGCAAATCTAAAATATCAAAGGACTCTATATTGAACAAATCAAGATCCACAGAAATTCTGTGCCCCAATTGCAATGACAGTGCTGTTCCACCTACCAAATTAAAGTTTTCTAAATATGGCAGATTTATTAATTCTTCTAATAAAGTGAATGTTGATAGTTCAACTGTTTTTCTCTGTAGCATCTAAAATTTTCTATTGGAACATCAAAATAACCTGCGCAAAATATTGTAGTCTCTTCAAATAAATATTTTGCTGTCGTTAGAATTTCGATGATCAATTCATCGCCATAATATCTCCTTGCCTGTGTAATGTCAGGTAAATCTCCTCTTTCAAAAACACGTTCTATTACAAATCGCTTTTTCTCATCGTAGTCAATGTTATCAAATACGACATCCCAAAAAAGTCGCCTGTGAAATATCGGTTTAGCTTTTTCCATCATTAAAGTTAACTCAAATTATAAAATCAATATACTCATAATTTATACAGCTACACTTCCTCCTTCTCCGCCATCAAATATGCTTTTATAAATCCATCAATTTCTCCATCCATAACAGGTCCTACATTTCCAACTTCGTAGTCGGTTCTGTGGTCTTTTATCATTTTATATGGGTGAAAAACATACGAACGTATCTGGCTGCCCCACTCTATTTTTTTCTTCTTGCTGTTGGCAGCATCTTTTATTTCGTTGCGCTTTTGTAATTCTATCTCGTACAAACGACTTTTAAGCATTTGCATGGCAAGTTCACGGTTTCCAAGCTGGCTCCTATCTTGCTGACAAACCACCACAATACCTGTGGGAATATGGGTCAACATTACTTTTGTTTCTACTTTGTTTACATTCTGTCCACCTGCACCACCACTCCTCGATGTTTCCATTTTTACATCTGCCGGATTTATGTCAATCACAATAGAGTCATCTACCAATGGATAAACATTTACACTTACAAAACTGGTATGTCTGCGGGCGGCACTGTCAAACGGTGAAATGCGCACCAACCTATGTACACCACTTTCTCCTTTTAAAAAACCATATGCAAACGGACCTTCAAATTTGTATGTACATGTTTTTATACCTGCACCATCACCCCACTGCCAATCCATTTCGGTAACTGTCCATCCCTGCTTTTCACCATACATTCTAAACATACGAGCAAGCATTTCTGCCCAGTCCTGGCTTTCTGTTCCACCTGCACCACTGTTTATTTGCAGCATTGCGGGCAATTCATCTTCGGGTTCGTTGAGCGTACTCTTAAACTCTGCTTCCTCTACTTTCGCAACAGCATCATCAAAAGCTTCTCTCACTTCTTCCTCCGCAATATCACCGGCTTTCCAAAACTCAAAAAGTACTGCAAAATCCTCTACAGCCGTGTTTACAGCGTAAAACATGTTTACCCAGTACTCATTTACTTTTGTTTCTTTTAAAATGGAAGTTGCCCTTGCATTATCATCCCAAAAGCCGGGCGAAAGAGAAAGTTGTTTATCGTTTGCAATCTTTGATTCTCGGTTTTCCACGTCAAAGAAATCTCCTCAAAACCATTGTACGGTCTCGAAGAGCCTTTATTTGTTCTATTGTCATCCCGCAAAAATAAAGGTTATTATTTAGAGGAGAAATATTTTTGAAAAGATGTTAGCTCTTGCGCCTCTTAATATTATATGTACATTGCCACACCAAATATAATAACATGATTTTTCGTAGCAAAGCGCCCTTGCGCATTGGTCTTGCAGGAGGCGGTACAGATGTGAGCCCTTATGCAGATTTATTTGGCGGCGCCATTTTAAATGCCACTATTTCTTTATTTGCCCATGCATCCATAGAAATTTTGAACGAAAAAATTATTGTTGTGGAGGCTGCTGACAGAAGCGAAAAAGAACAATATGATTTCAGCAAACAATTGCCCATCAACGGCACATTAGATTTGCTAAAAGCAGTTTACAATCGAATTCAAAAAGATTATCCATTTCCTGAGCAGGGTTTTAAATTAACCACTTTTGTAGATGCACCTGCAGGTTCAGGGCTTGGCACTTCGTCTACTTTAGTGGTGGCAGTTCTCGGTGCATTTGTAGAAATGCTAAAACTTCCTTTGGGCGATTATGATATTGCCCATTATGCCTTCGATATTGAGCGCAACGATCTGCAACTTTCCGGCGGCAGGCAAGACCAGTACGCCGCTACATTTGGAGGCGTAAATTTTATGGAATTTTACAAAGACGATAAGGTGATTGTAAACCCGCTGCGCATTCATTCTCAATATTTGCACGAACTCGAGAATAATTTATTGCTTTATTTTACTGCAACATCCAGAGAGAGTGCACACATAATAAATGAGCAAGTAAAAAATGTAAAAGGCAACAACGAAAAAAGTATTGATGCCATGCACAACCTAAAAGAACAAGCACAAATGATGAAGGAAGCGCTGCTGCGGGGGAAAGTAAATGACATTGGCGGTATTTTAGATTATGGCTTTGCGCAAAAAAGAAACATGGCCGCAAACATAAGTAACAGCAGCATTGAAGCTATTTATGATGCAGCAAAAAATGCAGGTGCATCTGGCGGTAAAATAAGTGGTGCAGGTGGTGGCGGCTTCATGATTTTTTATTGCCCGGGCAGTTCACGGTACCATGTTTGCAAGGCTTTGGAGCAGTTCGGCGGAGAAATAAAGAAATATTCTTTTACAAAATATGGTCTTACGACCTGGACGGCTTAATACAATTTGTGCGATGAAGATTCGAACAGTTTTCATCAGTTGTTCGGGCTGTTTGTAGTAGTGCCGCAGGAGCGTTTATTTTCCCTTAAACCTTATTATTGCGGCAGCTACTACTCTCCATCCCGCCGCTTTTCGGCAATAAATATTAATTAAGCTTTTATCAACTGCGCATTCTCCCGCAACTATTTTATAATCCATAAATTTGCTGCACAAATAAAATACATGAAGAATACCATTCGCACTATTATACAGGCTTCCATTGATACAAAGCTGGCAATATTACAAGATGAAAAAATGATTGAAGCCATTCATGCATCTGTTGAAAAAATAACAACCGCTTTTAAAAACGGAAACAAGGTTTTGTTTTGTGGCAATGGGGGCAGTGCAGCCGATGCGCAGCATTTGGCAGCAGAGTTTAGCGGTAGGTTTTACAAAGACAGAGATGCTTTACCTGCAGAAGCCTTGCATGTAAATACATCTTACATGACGGCAGTGGCAAATGATTACAGTTTTGATGTTGTGTATTCCCGCATGATAAATGGCATTGGTAAAGAAGGCGATGTATTGGTTGGACTTAGTACCTCGGGCAACAGCATAAATATTTTAAAAGCCATAGAAACTGCAAAAGAAAAAGGCATGACCACCATAGGTTTCACAGGTGCAACTGGCGGTAAAATGAAAGACGAATGCGACATCTTATTAAATGTACCATCTACCGACACGCCCCGCATTCAGGAAAGTCATATTCTTTTAGGTCATATTATTTGCCAGTTGGTAGAAGAACAATATTTTTAATCCAAAGCCTTTTGTTTAAACAATAAATATATTTTGCCCATTAAAGAATGCATCATACTAGCAGGTGGCCTTGGTACACGTTTGCGCAGCGAAGTAGCAGATTTACCCAAGTGCATGGCGCCAGTTGCAGGGAAACCTTTTTTACATTGGGTCATGGCGCATTTAACTGCACAAAAAATTACTTCATTTGTTTTATCACTCGGCTATATGCACGAAACAATTGAAGAATATATTCTTTTAAACTATCCACAACTGTCAGTTAAATTTTCAGTAGAAGACGAACCCTTGGGAACCGGCGGCGCTATTAAATTGGCACTTAATTTATGCGAAGCAGAAAATGTTTTAATTGTAAATGGTGATACTTTATTTGAGACAGACAACAATGCCTTATGGGAACAACATATTAAATACAACAGCGCCTGCACACTTGCATTGAAGCCTATGCAAAATTTTGAAAGATATGGAGCAGTAACACTAAATGAAAACGATACTATAACTGCCTTTCAAGAAAAGAAATACATGGCGCAGGGTTTAATAAATGGCGGTGTATATCTACTAAATCGAAACGCTTTCAACGAGATAAACTTACCTGAAAAATTTTCTTTTGAAAAAGAGTTTCTGGAGAAGTATTTAGAAACGCTCACCATGATTGGTGTAGAAGACAACGGTTACTTTATAGACATTGGCATACCAGAAGATTTTAAAAAAGCCAACGCAGAAATTAAACTAAAATTCAATGCTGTATTTTTAGATTATAGTTAGTTAATGGACTTTGTTTTTAGACAGAGATGGTGTTATTAATTACGAAAAACAAAACGATTATATTCACACCTGGAGCGAATTTAAATTTTATGAAGGTGTGTTAGATGCAATGGCCATCTTTTCCAAAAAATTTAAACATATAGTCGTAGTAACCAACCAAAGAGGCATTGGGAAGGGTGTAACCAAAGAAGAAGATCTAATCTATCTCCATAAAAAAATGAAAGAAGAAGTAGAAGAAAATGGTGGAAAAATAGATGCCATTTATTATTGTAAAGATATAGATAGTAAAAGCCCATGCCGGAAGCCAAATACCGGTATGGGTTTGCAGGCATTAAAAGATATTCCAACGATAGACCTTAAAAAGGCACTTATGATTGGCAATACACTCAGCGATATGCGGTTTGGCAAAAACCTTGGAACCTCAACAATTTTTTTACCTACTACCAGGCCTGAAGTAGATTTGAAAGATGAGCATATTGATGAAGTTTTTCCATCATTAATTGCATTTGCCAACCATCTGTTATAAGTTTTCGTTAAAGGTTCCGTTGTGCTGCTTTTCGAAACAGACAATACATTTTGATTTTATATATTTATGTTATGAAACTTTGGGCATCTCTTTTTATTTTATTCTATTTCACATCTACCCTATTTGCACAACAAATTTCTTCAACTGATAAGGCGTTTTTATTAAAGAAGGAAGACTCCCTAAAAAATGTGGGATTAAAAATTGTGCAGGGTAGAGATGCCGCTGATAGATTTTTTGCAGATAGTGCTTTTACCCGAATTTTTGTTCGTGCATTAAGAACAAAAAATTCTTTCAATCATCCGTTTGATTCAATTTTAAATATCTCTAAACTTTATGCACCAGACAGTTCTTTTAAAATATTTACCTGGCAATTGATGATAAATGAAAATACAATTAGGCAACATGGCGCTATACAAATGAAAACTGCAGATGGTTCGTTAAAAGCATTTCCATTAATTGACAGATCGGATATTACCATTAATCAAACTGATACAATTGCTGATAACAATGGCTGGCAAGGCGCTGTGTATTACAAAATCATTCAAAAAGAATATAAAGGCGAAACATTTTATACGTTGCTGGGCTTTGATGAAAACAACATAAAAAGCGACAAGAAAATAATGGATGTTTTACAGTTTGTTAACGGTAAACCTGTTTTTGGAAACAAAATGTTTGTAATGGAAAACAGTAATGAATTACAAAAACAAATGGCTCGCTACATTTTAGAGTATAAAAAAGAAGCCGCCGCTCGCCTCACATTTGATGAGGACTTAGGAGCAGTAGTTTTTGATGAATTAACTTCTGAAAGTAACACCCCAAACAAAAAATGGACGTTGGTACCAGATGGTGAGTACAACGGATTCTTATGGAAAAATGGAAAATGGGTTATGACAACAAATCTTTTCGCAGGTGCGCCTCCAAAAAAATACTCAGCAGAAAAAACAATTAGAGATGCAAAAGGAACAATTGATGAAACAAAAATGAAAGGCGGACAACCTGACATAAAAGTTCCGTAACATCGAAAGCAAAAAGAATTTTTAAAAACAAAAAATTAAAACATGGCGGAAAATGTAGAAGTGGCAATTTTGGGAAACGGTTGTTTTTGGTGTACAGAAGCAGTTTTTCAATTAGTGAAGGGCGTGACCAAAGTAGAAAGTGGTTACAGTGGTGGTGATACCGAAAATCCCACTTATAAAGATATTTGTACCGGTACAACTAACCATGCTGAATGTTTAAGGGTTTCTTATGACAGCAATATAATTTCATATGAAGATATTTTAAAAGTATTTTGGGAATCGCATGACCCAACTACGTTAAACAGACAGGGAAATGATGTTGGCACCCAATACAGAAGCATTATTTTTTATAATAACGAGCAGCAGCAGAATATTGCAGAGGATTTTAAAAAACAATTAGACGCATCAGGAAAATTTAAAAACCCAATAGTAACTTTTATTGAGCCTGCTACCACTTTTTATGTGGCAGAAGATTATCATCAGAATTATTACAACAACAATGGCAGTGCGGCGTATTGTCAATTTGTTGTAAGGCCAAAAGTTGAAAAATACTTGAAGAACCTAGTTTAAAATAGAATTTGTACACTTATTAAATATTTTTTAATATCTTCAAACCATGATTTAATGAATTAAAAGACTAATTAAATCATTAACAAGTACCTTCCAACCTTCCTTCAAAAAAATCATTCCTCATAACCTGTGAGCCTTTTTTTAATTTAAAAATAAAAAAAGATGCTTACGCACAAAAAGTATTTTGCCCTGTTGATAGGGCTCTCATTCTTGTTATGTGCCTTTGTAAAAGGACAAAACATAAGACCGTTTACAGAGATATTTTCCCAAAACATAAAAGGAGCTACTGCCATATTTGGAAATACAAGTATGCAGATTATAGACAATTCAACGGCAAATCTTCTTAAAATGAACGAAAGCGGTAATACCGCTAACGGAGTTGGCGGTTTAGGCTTCAGCCAATATGGTAACGATGAAGAAAACATGCTACCCGTAATTATTGATTTACAAATGCAAATTTTAAACGTAATTCAAGCAGGAGAAATCTGGAACTACAATTACCCCGATAGTGATTTAGGAACAGCATGGCAGACTTTAAATAACCCAACACTTAATTGGCTAAGTTCAAACAGTAGTTTTGGCTATAATCGAAATCAGCTTACAACCATACCACAGGCTTCCACTAATTATTTCTTAAAAACCATTTCTCTTACAACAACACCTGCATTGTATAGCTCATTCGATTTTTCAATAAGCTACGATGATGCTGCTGTGATTTATGTTAATGGTATTGAAGTTAAAAGACTTAACATGCCAACAGGGATTATAAATTACAATACTCCGGCTAATACGGCTAACTTTTCTAATTGGGAAAACTTCTCTATTCCATCCTCCTATTTTAATGCGGGTGAAAACGTAATAGCTGTAGAAATTCATCAAATTACACCAAACAACAATACTTGTTTTTTTGATATGAGACTTTCTGCTACACCCTGCTACACGGCAAATTCTTCAACAGCTGATCTAGTTTTACCTGCAGGAACAAACAACATCAAATATGCCCGCTTATATTGGGGAGGCAAAATTTCAAATTCCATATTAAGTGCTTATCCTGATACACTTAAAAAAATTAAGATTAGAAAAGGGACTTCAGGCGTATACACAAATTTAATTTCGACCAACAACGTAGATACCTACATTGTAAATAGTTCAACAACCGCCTATCAATCGTATGTAGATGTAAAAAGCTTTATTCAAGACAATGGTACTGGTACCTACAGTGTTGCAGAAATACCCATGATGGAAGGCTCCGCAAGCTATGGAGGAAATTATGCAGGTTGGTGCATTGTAATAGCTTATGAAAATAGCTCGTTACCGCTAAATAGTGTTCGCATTTATGATGGATTTTCAGAGGTATATAACAATGGAAGTTCTGTAAGCCAAACTGTAACCTTAACCGGGCTAAATGTTCCAAGCAATGCACTCGCTTTAAGTGATGCGACTATAAGTTTAATGGCGTGGGAGGGTGATGCAAATATTTCGTCATCGGCGGCAAGCCCTTCAGGCGATTACTTAAAAATTAATGGTGTAACAGTTAGCAATGCTGTAAACCCTGCAACAAATTTTTTTAACGGAACGATATCTAAAAATGGTGCTTTTTCAAATGATAAAAATCCAGACTTTTCAAATCAGATGGGCATTGATATAGATGAGCTAGAGGTAGGTACAGGTTATGGTATTTTACCAAATGCAACAGAAATGCAATTAGAATTTGGAACTGAGGCTGACAAATATTTCCCGGGAGTGTTCGCAGTTACAGTAAAAATGGCAAGTCCCAGCGGCGGTGCCTTACCCGTAAAACTAACATCTTTTTCAGCGGTGTTAAAAAATAAAGCAGGTTGTTTAAACTGGATTACTGAGAACGAACTTAATAATAAATACTTTGATATTGAAAGAAGTGAAGACGGTATAAACTTTAAAAGAATAGGATCAAAAGAAGGCTACGGAACTACTTTAATAACCCAAAACTACCAATACAACGATGAACTAAATACGAATGCTTCAGTTATTTATTATCGGTTAAAAATTGTTGATTTAGATGGGAAATTTGTTTACTCAAAAGTTATTCCTTTAAAATTAATGGGGTTATTAAACGAGCAAATATCAGTTTACCCCAATCCGTTTATTGATAACTTTAAAATATCCTTACAGGTACATGAGAATGGCCAAGCCCAATATCGTTTATTATCATTTGATGGAAGGGAAATATTTTCAAGAAACATTTCCCTTCAAAAAGGGAACAGCACAATTGTAGTCACTGGACTTGAAAAACTTTCTTCCGGACAATACATTTTGGAATTGTATACAAACAAAGAAAAATTTACAAAGAAAATTTACCGACGTTAAATTAGAAGTGTAATCAAAAATTTAACCCTTTAAAATTATAAGAAGACCCCACATTTATCTCTTTATGATAAATGTAGGGCCTTCAGGTTTTTGATAAATTATTTTGCTTTTAAAAAACATCGAATTTAAATTAATGGATTGCTTATCCATCCTATCAATTCACTTTCAACACTTTTTTAGTAAATAATGTAGGTCCAACTTCTACCCTTAAATAATACACTCCCTTAGTACCACATCTACTTGATGACGTTGCAGTTGTTGCGCTGTATGTTGCAGAGTTTGAACTAACACTACAGCTTCCATTTTGGGCATTTGCAAAATATGATGTGCCTGCTACAGCATTATAAACAGCCGGAGTTGTGCCTGCGTTGCCCGTAGACCATGCACCGTTTGATTGAACGGCAGCTGTAGCAACCAATGTACTTGGTGTGGCATAAGCTCTTACGGTTGTACCTGCAACATCTGAATAAGTACCGGTTATTGAAGCACCTGCAGTAATCTGTCTGTTGTTGTCTGCATTAATTAAAGGCGTTTGTGTAAAACAGGTAACCGTATATAATGGCGTTTGATTAGCACACTTACTTGTGCTTACGGTACCTGTATTTATTTCAACAACAATATATAATTGCTGCCCAACTAAAAGATTAAGACCCGAAAAAGTGAAGGATCCTCCTCCTGTAGCAGTGGCTGTCTGCGTATTTGTTCCAATTACATATAAATTCAAAGTAGCATTTTGATCTGTTGTACCAGTTATGCTTGTTGTTGCGGTTGTAAAAGTCGCATTAGCTGATGTTGTGATTGTTGGCGCTGCTAAAGA
This sequence comes from Ferruginibacter sp., assembly GCA_031416275.1. Classification (GTDB taxonomy): domain Bacteria; phylum Bacteroidota; class Bacteroidia; order Chitinophagales; family Chitinophagaceae; genus Ferruginibacter. Next base: position 10,724 of record JANOTH010000180.1, read on the forward strand.
TCCTGCTAAGGCTGAACCACCTTTACCAGATGCGCAAAAATAAGCAGGTAAGGACGTACAGCCTGTAGTATTATTTGTATAATAAACTTTATATGAGCCCGATGTTAATGGAACACCCTAACTACAACTCCCTGAAAAAAGCCAATTAATGTTGGGACTGCTTCCTGTTTGAGTACCAAATAATCCCACAGTATTACTTACACTATTGTCAAAAATATTCCTTGTTATGGTATTAACATGCACTGTCCAACCTATACTTAAGTTTGTTCCATCCAAGCCTTTACTACCACTTGTACACACTAAGTTTGGCGTTGCCGGACGATTAGAGCTAATGCATGTAGATGCAACGACTGCGTTACTCGTTAAACACATCGACTCAACCGCCGGTGAGGCAGCTAAAGCTTTTGCTGTAATGATATCGCCATTTACGAGCGTTATACTATTTAAAGTCCACGTGCTACCTGATGTAACATTAGAAACTGTTCCAACTGACGTCCCCTTTTTATAAACTGTAATGTTTGCAATACCTGCTGCACCTGTAAGTACTGATTTGGTCCATGTACCGGTTATATTTACTGTTCCTGCGTTGATAGGGTTGTTAATGGTCTGTGCCGCTGTGCACATTGAGGTAGAACATACCAATGGGTTATTAAAAATTGAGCAAGCAGGCTGCGCATCTATAAAATTTTTCGTAGCTATTACATGCAACTCCATAAATATCGGAGCGTGGCCCGCCAATAGCTGCTTTAGAAACCATTACAGTTGTAGTTGAAAATCTAATAGGTGATGAATTGGTAAGGCTAAAAGGAGCTGCTTGTATATCTGAAAAAGGAATATAGAAATCAATTAAAAAATCTGGATCTGCGTTGTCGTTGGTAGAGGCAATTGAAACCTGCGGCATATCCTGCCAGTTGATATATTATTTTGCCAAAACAGGCGTTGAAGTACCATCAACATTATAAATAGCAATTCTAAAATTAGTTTCTAAAACAATTTCAATTTCAAAACCCGGGTTGCCATTTACACCGGTTGTGGAAGCTAAATAATTTGGATCTGCGTTGGCGCCTGTTGCACCAAACTTTCCATCGGTATCCATTAAAATGCTGTAACCTTTTGAGCCTGAAACAATAGATACCATTCGTCTCCTAAACATTACTTGCTGGGCGGCAGAAAAGCGATAGAATACACCATTTCCTGAATCATCAGGCACATAATCAGAAAATAAATGACTCTGTCCTCTTGCCAAATCACTAAAAGGCTCTATCGGATAAGCCTTTACAGGAGAAAAAGCTGATTCAGAATTTCAAATATCAATATTTCCAAAACCAGTAGTTGCTGTTGATGTAAAAACGTTGCCATCGGGATCTAAAACAGCCCGCCTTGCCACACTCGTAGCTTGACGAATAATAGAACCTAGTAGTTGGCTAAAGGATTAAAGTGTAAAAAAAGTTGAAAGTATCGTTATAGAAAACAACGAGTTAATAAAAAGATTCCTCATGGTGTAAAATATCGGGTTAGTGCCAGTTAGGGTGTTTAAGCAACTAAATTGTAAACGAATACTATTATTGTTTATTCTATTTTTTCTTTCCGCATTCTCCTAAGCTCCAACATGTTTAAACTGTTGGGCACAAAGTTTTTAATATTTTTTTGTACAAGGTGAATGGCCTCGTCGTACCAGAGTGGTATAATCAGTGCATTTTCAATAATAATTCTATCCATTTTTTGATAGGTTTCGTAGCGCAAACTGTCATTGTTTTGTGAAAGTGCAACTTCATACAATGCATCAAAATTGGGATTATTAAAACGGGTGTAATTGGGTGGTGCAGGGTTTTTGCTATAAAATACACTGAGGTAATTTTCAGCATCAGGGTAATCCGCTATCCAGCTTCCCCTAAAAAATAGTGCCTGCGATTTTGATGTTTGCTCGAGCAATAAACTTTTTTGCATGGCTTCTACTTTCACTGTAATGCCAATTTGCTTTAATTCATTTGCTACATAACTTGCTAGGTTAGCGTAAATAGGAATGGTTAGTAATTTAATCTCTGGAAGGTTTACTCCGTCTGCAAAACCTGCATCTACCAATAATTTTTTAGCTTTTATTGGATCGTATGAATAACCTTTTACTTTTTCCATATCAAACGATGGTAACCCCTGAGGTACAAAACCACTCTCTGCTGCTGTGCCGATGGAATTTCTAACATACAACATCATTTTTTTTCTATCAATTCCATAATTAATTGCTTGCCTTATTTTCAGCAATTTTAGAGGAGATTTTTTTACGAGAAGGTTATTGGTATCCGCTAATATTCCGAAAAACTCAATATTTAAATAGGGATGTTTTTGCAGCTCAATTTTATCCTTCCATTCAGCTTTTAAATTGCCGGTTTTTGAGAGTATTTCATCTTTAAAAGATGGATCAATATCATTCATAAAATCAAGTCTCCCCTGTTGAAATTCTAAAAACTCTGTAGCCTTGCTATCGTAGAAATTTATTTTAATACCGTCAATATACGGGAGCGATTTCCCTGCTTCGTCTTTTTCAAAGTAACGCTCATTTTTCTTAAGTATCAACGCCTGTCCCTCCTCCCATGCAACAAACGAAAACGGTCCTGTACCAACGGGATGTCTCCTAAAATCATTTCCATATTTTTCAACAGCTTCGTGTGGAATAATTGAACAATACTGCATACTTAAAATTCCTAAAATGGGTTGAAAAGGCACCTGCAGTTTTACCTGAAAAGTAGAATCATTTATTGCAGTAAAGGCATTATTTTCTGCAACCCTGTTGTTAAAAATCCATGCACCGGGGCTCGCTGTATTTTTATCTAAAATTCTATTAAAACTAAAAGCAACATCAGCAGCAACAAGTTTACGACCTACAGCATTTTTAAAACAGTCATCGTCCTGAAAATAAATATCATTGCGAAGCTGAAAAGTAATGGTTTTATTGCTGTCGCTAAACTGCCATGATGAGGCAATGGAAGGTTTTAGCTGCATATTGCTATCAACCTCCATCAATGTATTATACAGCTGATGAATTGCCCACATAACAGATTGGTTTTTTGCAAATGCAGGGTCCAATGATGCAATGCCACTCGTTTCGTTGTACCGAAATATTACTTTATCAGGGTGGGCATGATCTTTACATGAAATAAAAAAGCCGATATTAAAAAGAACAAAACAAATAAAAGAAAAAGCTTTTTCTCGAGTTGCTACATTCAATCCATTTTTTTTGTGTTCCATTAAAACAAATTTATACTTTCAGTTGCTTTAAACAGCATAATTTAGATTATTAAAAACGCAGCATGTTCAACATCCAAAAAAAGACTTTTTTATTGATATTATTTTTTTCGTTTTTTGTGACGGCATTTTCTCAAATAAGCAAAAGCAAAAAGGAATTTACCCATGCTGACACTTTACGTGGCAGCAATGGAATGTATAGGCAACAATGGGATGTTTTGCACTATGACATTACAGTTGAGCCAAATTATTCAGCCAAAACCATGGAAGGAAAAAATACGATGTTATTTTTTGATGAAGGCGCAAAGCTGATGCAGATAGATTTGCAGGAGCCAATGATTTTGGACAGTGTAAAAGATATTAGTACCACTTATAAATTTAGGAGGGAAGGAAATGTTTATTGGTTGGAATACAGAGACACTAGCAGCAATCTATTTTATAAAATAAAACCTAGCGTTCGATCTATTACTTTTTATTTTCATGGCAAGCCGAGAGAAGCTGTGCGCCCGCCATGGGATGGCGGCTGGGTTTGGAAAAAAGATAAAAACAATAATCCATGGATGACGGTTGCCTGCCAGGGACTTGGCGCAAGCGTTTGGTACCCTTGCAAGGATATACAAAGCGATAAACCAGATAGTGGCGCTACACTGCGCATGATTGTGCCTGATAGTTTGGTGGCGATTGGCAATGGCAGGCTTGTTGAAAAAACTAAATTATCTAACAACAAAACACTTTACACATACAAAGTAATTAACCCTATCAACAATTATTGTATCATTCCGTACATAGGCAAATATGTAAATTTTTCTGAAAAATATCCTGGGTTAAATGGAAATCTCGATATGAACTATTGGGTAATGGATTACAACCTTGAAAAAGCAAAACAACAATTTACCGATGCTCCTAAAATGATGAAAGCCTTTGAGCATTGGTTTGGTCCATACCCCTTTTATGAAGATGGTTACCAATTAATAGAAGCACCACATTTAGGCATGGAACACCAAAGTGCAGTTGCCTATGGTAATGGTTTTAAAATGGGTTACGGCGGTAGAGATTTATCAGGTACAGGGGAAGGTTTAAAATGGGATTTTATTATTATACACGAAAGTGGACATGAATGGTTTGCAAACAGCATTTGCACCAAAGATATTGCAGATATGTGGGTGCACGAAGGTTTTACCAACTACAGCGAAACTCTTTTTACCGAATATTATTGGGGCAAAAAAGCCGGCGAAACTTATGTTGAAGGAATTAGAAAAAATATAGAGAACGATGCACCCATTATTGGCACTTATGGTGTAAACAAAGAAGGCAGCGGAGATATGTATTACAAAGGTGCAAACATGATTCACCTCATTAGACAGCTAACAAAAAATGATGAAAAATTTAAAGCTTTGTTG
>JANOTH010000181.1:0-3580 GCA_031416275.1 Ferruginibacter sp.
TTTCACTTGTTGGTGGCAAAAATGCATCCCTAGGTGAAATGCTTCAAAACCTTACTGCGCTTGGTGTAAACATTCCCGATGGGTTTGTAATTACAGTAGATGGTTACTACGAGTTTGTAAAGTTTAATAACCTCGAAGAGAATATTAAAGAAATTGTGAACGCTATCGACTATGATAATATTGAGTCTTTAAGACGTGGCGGCATGCAGGTTCGGCAGCTTATTTTAAACGGACGATTTCCTAAAGAAGTAAGTGAAGAAATCATTGAATCATACAAAAGAATTTCACAGCTATACGATCAGGAATTTACAGATGTTGCAGTGCGCAGCAGTGCAACAGCAGAAGATTTACCCGATGCATCTTTTGCCGGGCAGCAGGAAACCTTTTTAAATGTAAGAGGTCCGGGAACATTAATTGATTGCGTACGAAATTGCTTTGCATCATTGTTTACAGACAGAGCAATAAGCTATCGCCAGAGTTTTGGGTACGATCATTTTCAACTTGCATTGTCTGTGTGTATTCAAAAAATGGTGCGCAGCGATTTAGGTGCATCTGGTGTGGCTTTTTCAATTGATACAGAAAGTGGCTTTAAAGATGCGGTGGTAATAAATGCTTCTTACGGCTTAGGCGAAATGATTGTGCAGGGCGCCGTATCGCCAGATGAATACATTGTTTTTAAACCATTGGTAAAACAGGGTTTTAGCTCCATTATAGAAAAGAAAATGGGCAATAAAGATAAGATGATGATTTATGGTGAAGGAGGCGATGAAAGAGTAAAAATTATCCCAACAGAAAACTCATTCAGAAAACGTTTTTGCTTGAAAGATGAAACCATTATCAAGCTTGCAAAATGGATTGCCATTATTGAAGACTATTACAGCAAAATAAAAGAGAAGTGGACGCCTATGGATGTGGAGTGGGCTATTGACGGATTATCTAAAGAACTTTTCATTGTACAGGCAAGGCCCGAAACCATACACTCTCAAAAAGACCATAACAATATTACAGAGTACAGGATTGAAGACCAAAACCGCCATGAAAAACTGATTGCAAAAGGTATTGCAGTAGGCGATAAAATAGGGTCAGGGAAAGCTACTATTTTGTATTCGTTGGATAAGCGGGTGAGCGAGGGTCATGAGTTCGTCGCGGGTTCTGTATTGGTAACCGATATGACTGACCCTGATTGGGAACCCATCATGAAAAAAGCATCTGCCATTATAACCAACAAAGGTGGTAGAACCTGCCATGCTGCAATTGTTGCGAGAGAGCTAGGCGTTCCTGCCATCGTAGGTTGTGGCAATATTACAGATCTTATAAAAGAAGGAGAGTTGATTACCGCTTCCTGTGCGGAAGGCGATGATGGATACATTTACAGAGGCGACATTAAGTATGAAAAATCGGAGTACGATCTAAGGAATTTGCCCGCTGTAAAAACAGATATTATGCTCAATGTTGCTTCGCCGGGGTTGGCTTTTCAGTTTTCGCATTTGCCCAATAAAGGCGTTGGTTTAGCAAGAGAAGAATTTATAATAAACAACTACATACAAATACATCCTTTGGCATTGTTAAACCATCGTACATTAAACGATGCAGCGTTAACGGCTGAGGTCGAAAAAAGAATTATAGGGTATGAGGATGAAGAAACGTTTTTTATAGAGAAATTATCGAACGGTATTGCAAAAATTGCTGCATCGTTTTATCCAAATAAAGTGATCGTGCGGTTCTCCGATTTTAAGAGCAACGAATATTTTAATTTGCTAGGTGGCAAATATTACGAGCCGCACGAAGAAAATCCAATGATTGGCTGGCGTGGTGCATCCAGGTATTATTCAGAAGCTTACAAACCTGCATTTGCATTGGAATGTAAAGCTATTAAAAAAGTGAGAGATGTAATTGGCCTAAGCAATGTGGTGGTGATGATTCCTTTTTGCAGAACGGTAGAAGAACTGCATAAAGTAACGGAAGTGATGAACGAAAATGGATTAAAAAGAGGAGAGAATAAACTCGAATTATTTTTAATGGCAGAGGTTCCTTCAAACATTATATTGGCGGAGGAATTTGCCAAACACATTGATGGCTTTTCCATTGGCAGCAACGACCTCACGCAGCTTACTTTGGGGCTTGACAGAGATTCTTCTTTAGTAGCACACTTGTACGATGAGCGAAACCCCGCCGTAAAAAAGATGTTGGAAATGCTCATACATACCGCAAAAAAAGCAGGTGTAAAAGTGGGTATTTGCGGGCAGGGTCCAAGCGACTTTCCAGACTTTGCACAGTTTTTAGTAGAGCTTGGTATTGACAGTATTTCCGTTACGCCAGATTCAGTTATTAAAACGGTAAATGCCATTGCCGAGGTAGAAAAAAAGATTGGGAGATAGATTTGTGATGTTGATTTAGGGCTTTGAATATTTAAACATTGTTGAGCGTTTGTCCGCTGCCCGCCTGCAACCTTTTGTGAGGAACGAACAAAAGTATTTGCGGCTAAGTAGCGTAGCCCTTGGTCGGAAGAGCATTTACTTAGCTTTTATTGTTGGGGAGATTTTAGCAAACGTTGAGTGAGCAAGCAACTGGGTGTCGGGTTTTATTTGAATTTTATCAAAGAAAACCGTGTTTTGAAATTTGTATTTAGAATAATTTAGATATTCAATAGCAATCTTAAAATTAGAAAATGTTTTCAGTCAACTATTTATTAATCTTAAAAATACTTTCTATTGCGATCTTAAGTATTTTATTCAAAAGATATACTACGATATTAATTAAAAAACAATTGACAGGTATTTCATTATCCGATAGTGTATTTTATAAAATATCTAATTCGTATTTAAGAAACTTTTCTATTTATTTATATTTCACAGGAGTTACTTTAGTATCTACAGGATTATTGTCATTATTTTTTTTAGATTATTTTCTTAATTTTTGGATAATTATAAGTGTCTTTTCAATTCCAATAGTGTTGGTTGAAGTTCGCAAAGAAATAAGGGCAACATTACATCCTAATTAATATTTTAAGAAAGAAAGAAAATTAAGACATCAAAATTTACAAATGTTAAAAAGATTCATTTTAAGAATTAAACTAAATAAAGCAATCAAGCAAATAACAGACTTGTTATACTCAGATAGTTTAAAATTAAATACGGAGGAGGATTGTAATTTCTTTACAGAAACGATTTCACGAAAACAAAAATCCGATAACTTTTTGTTTGTTTATATTGTTATTCAGTATGTCATAAAAAATATTTCACACAGGAAAATATTTTCCAAACATAGAAAGGAAAGTATTGATGAAATACTAGATAAGATTCAAGATTATGACAAACTATACGATAGAAAATTAATAGCATCAACAATTAAAGTTGAAAGATTACAAGCAAATATTTATTTAAGACGTGCAGGAACTTATTTTGATTTAGGTAGAAAAGCTTTTGAACTAAACATAAATTCGTTTGAAGCTAAGAAATATATTTATGAGAAAAATAATAAAAAACCTTACTTGGATGAAGGAATTAACTTTGACAAAACTTCAGTCCAAACAATAGAAGATTTAGAAATTGAATTAGAACAAAAAAGAGATGAATTAAAA
>JANOTH010000182.1:0-4317 GCA_031416275.1 Ferruginibacter sp.
CAAAACTTTGAGACCGAAATACCAAATTCATTTTCGATACACCCGCAGGCAGTAAAAAAACAAGCTCGTGTTTTTAAAAGTATATTAAAGCTTGATAAGAACTTCCATATTTACATACATGGCAACAACGAGCTCATCGAAAAAGGCTACGACGAAAGTAAAAAGATGAATTACTATAAGGTTTATTTTAGAGAAGAGTCATAACATACTTCAAACTAACATAGGCATCATTTAAAGGAATTATGTTTGTGCAAGGTTGGTTCTACTGCATTCTTATCATTGCATTGCCATATCAATTAAGGCAACAAACAAACTGCCCTTTTGTTATTTTTATGTGGAAGAAATAAACAACCCGACTTATCACAACTTTACAACCCAACTTAAAAAATAACGCAGTAATCCTGTGCCTTCTGTGGCATATTTTTTACCACAGAAAACACAGAACAACTGAAAAAATTTCTTTTTATGCTGCCGCTCTACAAGCTTCTGCACACTCCCTACAAGCTAGTGCACATGCCTGGCAATGATCATGCTCGTGTTTACCGCATTCTTCCGCACAGGCTTCGCACAATTCAATACACTCCTGTAATAAATGTTTGCCATGCTTAGAATCTCTGGCCAATAATACAGCGGCAGTTCTGCAAACATCTGCACAGTCCATATCGTATCGTATACAATCTGCCATCATTTGCACATGTTCTTCTTGCAGGCACGAAGAGGCGCAGAAATTACAGGCAGCAATACAGATGTCGAGTTTTTTAATGAGTTGGTCGTGTGGAATAATTTTCATAATTGTTTTTTTTGTTGAGCAAATACATACAATAGTTGCAAGCGTTGTGCCACTAATGTTTTTAGGGGAATAGCTTAAACAAAAAAGCGATTCGATAAAACACTATGTTTTATAGAATCGCTTTAAATAAACAAATGATTGTATTAATAGCGAAAGTACTTCCACTCACCCCACACGCCGTTTACTTTTTGCCTGTATTTAGCATCTCGGGCTTCGTAAATCATATCTCCCGTAACATCAAATTTATAAGTGCCAATTGATTTTTCATATTCTTCAATGGCGCTATTAGGGTTAGAATTTACTGCTAAAATACCAACAGTTTTTTCTTTAAATGAGCCATCAATATTATTAACCTGTGAAATTTTCTTAAAAAGTTTACCATCATTATAAAAATAAGTTTCTTCTTCAACATTCATTTTTCTACGTATAATTTTCTTTTCAATATCATCATTACTATTAAAACTTGCTTCTGTAGTTTCTCCGTATGGTTGTGATACAATGTATGGATTGGCTATAGATTTTTTATAAATGCCCTGCTGAGTAGATACAATACCCTTTTGCGTATTCGGCCTATTGGTACCATAAGTTATGCAGTCCACAAGTGTTTCTCCTTCATTATATGTAAATGTTTTTATGCTTCTTATCCAAGGGTTATCTGCAGACTTGTTTTCGTACCTGGTAATTTTTGAAAGCTGGTTATTACTCATTTCAAATTTCATGGAAGTGGTAATTGTTCCGTTAATAATTTCTTTAGATGTAAAACCGGTGAGTATGGTATCTTTTTCATAATTCAAGGTATAATCAAACCCACTAAGTCCATCTATCTTTATGCCCGTAAGTTTATCTTTTGTCCATGTTAAAAACACTTTGGAGTTGTTGGGCGATGAATTGTATGATGCAGTTGGGATGGCAGTATTTGCAATATTTAAATTTATAAGTACATACTTTTTATCATACACCGGGTTAAGAAATTTTTGCCCGATAATGTCTTTTTTATCAGCGTTGTAAATATATTCATCGGGGCTGCTGTAATCGGTATTACTGCCGGTACTCCAACATTGATATGCAAGCCATATATAGTTGATGACCCTTTTATTGTTTCCTGTTTGTACGTATACTTTGGGCGCAGTTACTTCCATAGATGCAGTACTTGCTGCTACAGGTTCACCCGCATCTGTTATAAAGTTTTTACCGGCAAGCCTAAACTCTTTTACAGGGTTGTAATCTAAATGTGTTGTATTAAGCAAATGTTTTGCTGATCTTGTTTCTCCGCTTTTAATGATGCTTTTAAAATAAGCAACATTTCTTTCCTGCTTATCTGACGAGTCCAGTTTCTGAATATAAAAATTGGCTTTTTCAAAATCATCCAAACAAAAATAAATAGTGGAAAGATTGTAATAATTAGTAAAATAAAGAATGTCTTCTTTTTTATCTTTTGGTTTAAAAACACCGTTAAATGATTCAAAGAAAATAATATCATCTTTAATTTTTTCTTTTACAGATGCCGTTGCTGTTCCTGCAGTTTGTTCTTTAAATGCAGCCATTACGGTTTTTACATGGGCATTGTATTCATCATCTCTATCCCATTTTTTTACCTTATAAATATCAAGAATATTTTGTGCATCATAAAAATCAAACATATCCCTTACAGCACTATTACAGGGATTTACAAAATTATTACACAGCTCATTTATATGGGCAGATAACAATGCGGTGCGTACATCGTTCATGCTTTTTAACGCCTCCGCTTCGCTTGCAAAGAAACCGGTAGCAACAGTGCGAATGTTGGCTGCAGCAAATTCATTTGTATAAAGCACGGAGCTATTTTTGCCATTTACAATTTTGTAGGAGATAGGATATTTAAAATTTAAAACCCTTTTATAATAAGTTACTTTTTTTGTAACGCTGTCTTTTTTCTCATCCCTTGTTTCAGTGGCAAATTTTTCATCTGCATACATGTACGGACCAAAGGTGATATTCAACTTAAGGTCAGCAGATGCAATATCAACTTTGTTGTAAGAAGTTAGATTTAAGGCAAGGCTGTTTGCAAAATTATTATCAAGTGCAAAAAGGGTATTGTTGTTTACCGTAATGTTGTTTCCGTAAGTTTTTATTTGGTCATAAATTAATTTAGATGGTAAGTGAGTATTTTGAAAGCTGAGTGGTTCTCTGTCAAATTTTTGAGCTGATGCAGTTGTACATAATAATAACATTGCGAAAGAAAGAAGATAAAGATTTTTCATTTAGAGTTTTGGTATTTTGATAATAGATTAAAAATTTATGAAGATAAAAGATAAATAAGTCTTTAAAAAAAATAAAGCATTACATTAGAATTAAAAATTATTGTTCAATTAAACCCTAACGTTTTTGGAAACGCTTTTATTAATCATCCTTTGCATTTTAGTACTCATTGCTATTGTACTCATTGTAATTTTCCACAATAAAAAAGACAGCAAGCTGCCGGAGCTACAAAATAAACTCGAGGCATTGCAGGCAAGCCTATCTAAAATAGAAAGCAACCTTAAAGAAGATTTTAAAATAAACCGAGAAGAGAATGCAGGCATAGCCACCAATAACCGATATGAACTCACAAAAAACATAGCTGATTTTTCTTCTGCCAATATTAATCAACTCGAAAAAATAAATGCGCAGGCAAAAGAAGACAGTCGCTTTATGCGGGAAGCGCTTACCAATTCTTTTAAAGATTTTGCAGCAGCGTTTGATACCAACATAAAATCTTTTAACGATCTGCAGCGGGAGAAGTTTGCACAAATGGAAACCCGGCAAACCGACCTTGTAAAAAGCACCGAAACAAAACTGGAAAGCATTCGGGTAACGGTAGAGGAAAAGCTGGAAAAAACATTAAGTGAACGCCTCGGGCAGAGTTTTGAAACCGTGGGTAAACAATTGATAGAAGTGCAACGAGGTTTGGGAGAAATGCAAACCATTGCTACCGATGTGGGAGGCTTAAAAAAAGTATTAAGCAATGTAAAACTTAGAGGCGGCGTGGGCGAAGTACAACTGGCATTGTTGCTGGAGCAAATACTGGCGCCCAACCAATACGATGCAAATGTGCGCACCAAAAAAGGCAGTACAGAGCCTGTGGAGTTTGCAATAAAATTACCTGGTCGCAGTGAAGATGAGAGCAACTTTGTATACCTGCCCATTGATGCTAAATTTCCAAAAGATACTTATGAGCATTTGATAGCGGCGTACGAAAATGCTATTCCTGATGAGGTTGACACGGCTACGAAAAACCTTGAGATTGTTATTAAAAAAATGGCAAAAGATATTAGGGATAAATACCTTGACCCGCCAAATACTACTGACTTTGCTATTATGTTTTTGCCCTTTGAAAGTATTTATGCTGAAGTGATTCGTCGTAGCAGTTTGATTGATCAACTGCGAAGCGAATATAAAATAACCGTTGCGGGACCAACGACTTTGATGGCGATTTTGAATAGTTTACAAATGGGGTTTCGCACATTGGCACTGCAAAAAAGAAGCAGTGAAGTGTGGAAGGTGTT
>JANOTH010000183.1:0-1890 GCA_031416275.1 Ferruginibacter sp.
ATGGTGTAAGCAAGTAATAGAAAGGATAATATTTTCCACCAGTTTTTCTTCAAAATATTTCTATTTTTTATTAACGGCGCAAAGATAAGGGTTATGGGTGTTTTGTATAGGTTAAAACAGAGAATTTATGACCATAAGACAAACAACAAATTTTTAAATTTTAAACTCGCTGGTTCATTTCGCAGGTACAATAAACTAAAAAGAGGTTGTGCCTTAGCGGACACAACCTCTGTATAAAACCGATATAATTTGGGCAAAATCTTTTAAAAACTATTTTACCAAAATCTGCCTAACATTAGTACTTGAACCATCCTGAGCTCTGATTGTAAGCTGGTATATTCCCGCAGCTTTTAAATCAGCTAAAGAGATTTTTTTATTTGTAATTATAGACGAAACCATTGCTTGACCACTATACACAACCTGACCAAGGTTATTGGCTATTTTGATATCGTAATTGCCAAACGGTTTATTTATAAATTCCAAGTTCATTTCTCTGTTAATGATTGGGTTTGGAAAAACACTAATTGCAGGGAGTAGTTTTAACGCCTCCACTTTTACTTTAGCGCTATATTGAATTTGGCCATTTACACTAGTTGCTTTAAAACGATAATAATTATCTAACACAAAAGCAGTGGCATCTGTGTACGCATAATCTGCATTTGAACCCGTATTAAACGTCGGGCTTTTTACTGCAATGCTTGTAAAAGTTATTCCGTCAGCACTTCTTTCCAAGGTATAATTGGTAACATTAATTTCGTTAGAAACTTTCCAATTTACAGTTGCTGTTTTGTCGGTGTTACGAATAGCAGTTATGCCCAATAACTTAACAGGTAGAATAACTTTTTTAAACACGATCTTAAACCTGTCTGTAGCAGTTGACCCTACATTATTATCTACGTTAAAATTAACTTCTGTATCACCATTAACATCAAGTGAGGTTTTAGTATTTAAGTATTTGTCCCATAGAAATGCTTCCACACCTGCATCATTGAGATGCTCGATTTGAACTTTCCAATTATAGGCCAACTGTCTTGCACCCGAAAAATTCATGTGCATAGTATCAGCAGCTGTAGGCAGTTGCATACGTTCTACTGCTAATATTTTACCTGACCTTAAGAAGCCGGTATTTACGCCCACATTCATGAATTTATTTGCATCCTCAAAGTTTACGTTATTGCTATAATCCTCACCGAAAACAGCGAGCGCACCGTCTAGCATTACCTTTGGCGCACCAACATTACCTCCACTAAGTGTGGTACGTATCGTAGGTATTTGTGAATTATTGCGTGAAGCTAACCTGCTCGTATCCTCTTTGTAACTTTCTTTAAAATTTACAGCACCTGCAGGCCCCTGTGATCTTACAAAAAATGCTTGTCCTGATTGTATGTTGTTAGAAATTTCTGGATAAAAACCACCGGCAGGAACTGCTTTATAATCTCCATTCAGATAAGTTAATGTGCGGTACCCTCCTACTCCATATGAACCTGCTAAAGTAGGATCCCAAATATATACATCAAAGGTTAATAAATTTGTGTGGTCTGCGTACAGCTTTCTCAAGTCGAAGGTAGATGGATAAGGATTACCAACACTTGCATACAAACCTGCCTGTACTGCAACTGCGGGAAGTGAATTGCCTATATTAAGCGTTCCTGTACTTCTCAGCGTAGTCTGATTAGCCGGATTTGAGGGCAATAATACATTTCTGTCGCCTCTTACAAATATATAGTATCCTTTAGGGTTGGCCAGAGGAGTAGTGTTTGTGTTAGTCACACCGTCATACTCGTTAATATTGGGGTTGTACACCTTCATTGCATCACGTTGCGTATAACCATCAAAGCCAAGACTACCGCTAGGGCTAGATAAAGGACTGCTAATTCGTGTACCCAAACC
>JANOTH010000184.1:0-2958 GCA_031416275.1 Ferruginibacter sp.
AATGCAAAAAGCTGGCGTAACATCTGCACCCGATATTAGTTATTGGAAAATTATTCGTTTTGATGCAGATGTTGACAAACAAAACTTGCCATACGCAGAAAGAGAAATTAAGGTAAAGGATTTTGATACCTGGCTTAATGCTCTTGATGCGGGTAAAATACAAAGAGAAACAGAAGGCAGCCTGGATTTAGCAGTAGCAAAGGGTTTAGAAGACCCAAACCTGGTTACTGTAGTTTTTGCGATTACTGATATGAAAAAATTTAAGTCAGCAATGGCATCCAATGCTAAGAAAAAATTATTGGAAGATGCAGGTGTAATTGGCGAGCCCGAAATGACTTTTTATAAAAACGCCCAATAAGATTTGCTACAACTTTTAAATAATTATTGAAAGTGCTAACTGCCCGTTGAGATCATTTATTCAACTTTTTAAAATAAAAAATGCTGACTGTTTTTATAAAATCTACCTAACAAATTATCAACCTAAACAAACGTGGCGACGAAACGCAATCAACATGAAAAAGATAAAACTAACACTTGCACTAATGGCTTTTTTGCTGTTAACAACCAATGTAATTAATGCTCAAAACCAACGGTACACCATCTACCAAGACCAGGTAAAACCTGCCATGCAGGCCGAATATGAAAAAACCTCAAAAGAGTTTATTGAAGAGTGCAAAAAAAATAATTTAAAAGGAGCTGATTGGTCAACAGCAAGATTGAGTGATGGCAGATATTTATACATATCCCCCATAGAAAAAATGGCAGATTTAGATAGAGATTGGTTTGCACCATTAGCAGAAAAAATGGGTAAAGAAAACCTCCAAAAGTATTGGGACAAATTTGATAAATGTTACGATAAAAACGGAAGTTACTCTGTCACTCTGGACAAAGATTTATCGTACATGCCCAATGGTTTATCTACCAGCACTCCTGGACAAGATTTTAGAAAGTACCACACATTTTATGTAACACCATCCAATTCAAAACGTATGGCAGCACAGTTTAAAGCCATCAAACAACTGTTTGAAAGTAAAAACAGCAAAGAATATTACAGAGTTTATCACAGTGGGTATGGCGTAGTAGGTGAATATTACATGGTAGTACTTTCTGCAAAAGACGAAACAGACTATGCAAAAACATCTGATGAAAACGAGGCGCTGATGGGCCTGCCATGGAAAAATGCATTTGACGAGTTGATGAATTTAACTGATAAGTATGAAACTATTAGCGGCATGATGCGACCTGATTTAAGCTATGCAGCAAACAAATGATTATTAATAAAAAAAACCTTTTAACATAAACCTAAACAACCGTGGCGACGATACGCAATCAACATGAAAAAATATTTCTTTCTGCTTTTATTTGTTCCTGTAATTGGAATGAGCCAATCAAAAACTGTGCTTACCGGCAACCGTTTATTTGCTAAAAATGATAAGACAATGGAATTTGAAAAGGCCTTGGCTAACCATGCTCAGAAATACCATGCCGGCGATGTAAAATGGAGGGTATGGTCTATAGAATCAGGTCCGGATGCTGGCGGATACATGATTACAGAGGGTCCCAGTAATTGGAGTGGTTTGGATGCCCGAGGCGACATCAGTGCAGAGCATACAAACGATTGGGCAAAAAATGTATTGCCACTTACCGAAGGGCAAGGTCAAAGCGCTTACTATGATTTTCAAGCCGATTTAAGTACGGTACAATTGACTGATTATGCAGACAAGATTTTTATCAACCATATGACTTCAAAGCCCGGTAAAATAAATTATGTAAAAGACCTCATTCAAAAACAGAAAAAAGTATGGGAAGGGGGTAATGAATCTGTAGCAGTTTATTCGGCGGCATATTCAGGAGACCCTGGTTATATAGTTGTGACCCGTTTAAAAGCAGGGTTAAAAGAATTAGCCAACGATTATCGCAAACCAATGGCAGAAAGGTATAACGATATTTTTGGTGCAGGTTCTTGGGATAACTGGTTGAAAGATTATTCAGATGCAGTGCAGAGCCGCTTTTCTGAAATATTGACGTACAAACCAAGTTTGAGTTCTAATAAATAGTAATTGTATGCTCCTGAACAAATTGTTTTGGACGATTATTTTTTCCCTCCATTCACAACAAATTTTCTTTTACAAAAAATCAACCAACAAAATGAAACAGATTCTCATTTTAAAAAGTGCGACAGTTTGCATCGCCTTATTCTTATTTACCTACGGATGTAGTGAGTCAACCACCGATAAAGCGTCAGATGCAAAAAACGACAACACGCAAGCAATATCAACAAAAGCCGACCCTGCAACACTGAAGGCAGAAATTCAGGAACTGGAAACCGCATGGGCCAAGGCCGACAATGACCGTGATGTAAATACTTTAGCAGCTTTCTATTCAGAAGATGCGGTGAGTATGTCAAACAACGCCCCTATGTCGGTTGGTAGTGCAGCCATTAAAAAAGATATGGAAGCTTCTATGGCAAAGAGACCGATGGGGGTTACCACTTCTTATGATGTACTGGATGTATTTGGCGGTGGCGACTATGTTACAGAAGTGGGCAAAACAACCAGGAAAGACTCTACAGGTAAAGTAACTACAACCGGAAAGTACATGGCAATCTGGGAAAAACGAGATGGTAAGTGGATTTGCATAAGGGATATTAGTAATGATGATGCAAAAGAAAAATAAAGATATTTGGTGCTATTGAAAGCATTCGGTTAACTGATAAAATTCAAACAGCAATTACAACAGTGTATAAAATCGGGAGCTGATTCATACAGCTTCCGGTTTTTAACGCTGTTGAATGAATCTTTCTATCTCCACTTGCGGCTGCTAACCAAACCATCATTGACCAATAAACCAAACTAACATAAACCCGCATTTCTGCTCAAAAAATAGAAATACGGCAGGCATTGCTTCTTACACATCTTTCCTCAATGATACCCTTATACATCGGGTCAGCAATTGTGA
>JANOTH010000185.1:0-4027 GCA_031416275.1 Ferruginibacter sp.
CCAACCCACAACCAACCAAATTGCTCTTTTAATGCAGCGGCTATGTTGGCAAGGTTAGCTATTACATCTGTCTCTCCTTCTAACAACGCATGTATTTGGGGTAACAGAGTTTTGTACTGTTCCTCTTTAGTTCCTGTTATAATATTTAAATCATCTGCCATAAAATTATTTGTAAATGTTTGTTGTAGTAAAATTTTTAATCTTATTGCAAAGATAATTGTGCATCAACATCTATTAGCCTGAAAATGAATGTTAGAATACAAATTATATTTGGGAAAGTGTACAATTCTCTGTATATAATATTTAGTAACAATGAAGATTATAAAAGTTTAACCGCACAACTATTCGACTAAAAATATTGGTTAAAAATCACATTTTCTTCAATATCTCAGCTACTAAGTTAAATTCATAGCCCTTACTAACTAAATAATTTTGCAGCTTACTTTTTCGTGTAAAAATATTTTGCTCGGTTTTTAATACAGTAATTTTTTCTGAGGCTAATTTATGCAACGCTTTTTCGTAGTCATCATCAGGTATTGCAGCAAGCGCTTTCTTAATGCTGTAATCACTTACCTGCCGCTGTTTCAATTCAAATTTAATTCTCGTTTTACCCCATTGTTTTATTCTAAATTTTCCACCGGCAAAAGCCATCGCAAACCTTTCTTCATTCAAATAATTCTCTTCAATAAGCCGGCTCATTAACAACTCCACTTCATTTTTATACAGGCCAAAACCATACAACTTTTTCTTTACTTCGGCATGGCTACGTTCCTGATAAGCGCAATAATACTTTACCTTTTCAAAAGCCTTTTCAGTACCAATATTTTTTGTTTGGAAAGCCATACTCCCGCAAAAATGTGAATTTATTTGTGGTAAATCATAAAATTTTTCTGCTGCCAATCTTTTATCTTTGGCAATCTTAAAAAAGTTATATGAAGTTTATCGTTTCTTCGTCAGCGCTGCTGAAACAATTGCAACAAATAAGTGGTGTAATTAACGCCAATACTGTGTTGCCCATTCTGGAAGATTTTTTGTTTGAAATAGAAACAAATAAACTTACTGTAACCGCTACTGATTTAGAAACTGTGATGAAAGTGCACATGGATATTGAGGCCAAAGAAAGCGGGCGTGTTTGTATTCCTGCAAAAATTTTATTGGATTCGCTTAAAAACCTTTCGGAGCAGCCATTAACATTTAATATTGATAAAAACTTTGCAGTAGAACTTACAAGCGATAATGGCAAATACAAAGTAATGGGCGAAAACCCAGATAACTTTCCCAAAGAACCGGCTGCAGATGATGCAAACAGTTTCACCATGACATCGACAGGGTTGGTAACAGCCATTAACAAAACCATATTTGCTGTAAGCAACGATGATCTTCGCCCCGCCATGACGGGTGTATTTTTTGAGCTCGATAAAAAAGGAATAAGCTTTGTTGCGACAGATGCACATAGGCTTGTAAAATATACCCGTACCGATGTTAGTTGTCCGCAAAAAGACACTTTCATTGTTCCTAAAAAACCACTCAATCTTTTAAAAAGTGCACTGCCAGATAATGAAGATGAGCTTACACTTTCTTACAACAGTAACCATCTTTTTGTAAAACATGGCGGTACTGAATTGGTGTGCCGTTTAATAGATGCACGTTTCCCCGATTATAAAGTTGTAATACCGGTAGATAATCCATACAAAATGAATGTAAGCCGCAGCGATTTTCAAGGAGCTTTGCGCAGAGTAAGTGTATTCAGTAACAAAAGTACAAACCAGGTTGCTCTAACTATTAGTGGCAACGAATTGCAGCTTGCCAGCCAAGATGTTGATTTTAGTTTTGAAGGTAACGAGCGCATGGCTTGTACCTACGATGGGGAAGATTTGCAGATTGCCTTTAATGCAAAATTCTTAATAGAAATGTTGAATGGTGCAGATACGTCAGACATAAATATGGAGCTAAGCACTGCAACAAAAGCAGGTATTATTAAACCAAGTGAGCAGGAAGAAAACGAAGAATTATTGATGTTGGTAATGCCGTTGATGCTAAATAATTAATTTATAATTTTTCTAAACAATCCGCAGCTAAAAGTTGCGGTTTTTTTTGTTATAAAACTTTGGGGCTTTAAGAATTTGTTATAAATTCTCAATCTGATCGGTCTCCTTCGCTGTACCGTACATCCGCATATGCACCTGTGGTGCATGCACATGAACATCGCTCAGTCCACCGCAGCCCAAAGTTATTTAGTTAAGGATTATCAGACTAAGCTTGTCGAAGTCGGTGCCTTTATAAATAGTTTAAAACACGGTTTCGACAGGCTCAACCTGACATCCCATTTCCTTAACTAAATGACATTGCAGCGTAGCCCTTGGGTATTTCATTTTTTTTCAGCTTTATTAGAAGCGAGTAGAAGGGCAAAATAATTGCTAAAACCTGACCTAAACTTTAAAATGAATCAAGAGATAAATTGTATTATTTGTAACTTACAATTATAATATAAATTCTATGCCACGGATTGCAGGAGTAGCCACACAAAAAAATACAAAAGGAGAAATTACTCACCTGACTATTGATGTAAAAAAGCACAAGGATATAGTAGCTCCATTATTAGAACAATTAGGTGCTAAGGCTAATTCAAAATTTGAAGAGGATTGGAAAAGAGGGATAACTTTAGAAGAGGCCCGAAAGAATTCTCATGATTTCATACGTAAGATGTGGAAAAAGTAATCCTTTTGCCAGAGGTCGTAAAATAGTTAAATGAACTAATCAAAATTCTTTACGATCAAGAATATTTTAGTTTTATTGAAAATTCATTTAGTTATGTAGATAGCATTTATGATTTTATCTACACCATTCCAACTCTGCCTTTTAAAGAAACAGCTAACCAAAAATTTGGGCAATTCTATTGCAGTTACAAAGCAAACAGAAATACAACATGGTATATAACTTTTGATAAAAAAGATGAGAGGTATATTGTTCAATACATAACAAATAACCATACAGAGGAATATCCTTATTTTATTTCCAAGATCAAATAATTATTCTCAATAAGAACCTCTTTTCTTGTTTAACTTTATAAGTACATAGATCACAAAAACTAACTACCATGTTCCTCATTATTCTAGGCGTATTAATTCTAATTGCATCTGTAGCATTTTTAAATCGTGATGAGCGGTTCACAAAGATGAAAGCCGCAGGAAGATGGATAGGTTTTTTGTTTATTGCACTCGGTGTAATTTCAACTTGCTTTGTACAAATTAATGCAGGTAATATCGGTGTAAAATCTTTGTTCGGAAACATAAAAAATGAAATATTGGGCAGTGGGTTACATTTTGTAAACCCTCTGTACAACATAGAAGAACTAGATGTAAAAACACAGAACTATACCATGAGCGGAGTTAATGATGAGGGTCAAAAACAGGGTGACGATGCTATAAAAGTTTTAACAAGCGATGGACTAGAGGTTACTATTGATCTTACGGTTTTATATAGAATAACTTCTGCAGATGCACCTAAACTTTTAAGAGAAACCGGTAATGATTACAGAGACAAAATTGTACGCCCAATTACCCGTACAAAAATTAGAGACAATGCAGTTTACTACCAAGCTGTTGATTTATTTGGTATAAAAAGAGATGAGTTTCAACAGCGCATTTACCGAACTATTGAAGAAGATTTTAAAAAGCGTGGCCTAATGCTTGAGCAATTATTGGTAAGAAATATAACTTTACCCAACTCTGTAAAAGCATCTATTGAATCAAAAATAAATGCAGAGCAGGATGCCAAGAAAATGGAGTTTGTTTTGCTAAAAGAAAAGCAGGAAGCAGAAAGAAAACGAGTGGAAGCGCAAGGTATTGCAGATTACCAAAGAATAATTAATACCGGGCTTACTGATCAACAATTACAATACGAGCAAATAAAAGCTATGAAAGAACTAGCGTTAAGTGCAAATGCAAAAGTAATAGTGATGGGAAAAGGCGGTGCACCCATCATTTTAGACGCTAAATAAATGCAGAATGACTTTTAAACAAATAGC
>JANOTH010000186.1:0-31418 GCA_031416275.1 Ferruginibacter sp.
AGCAAAAACATATTTACCTGTATTCATCTTTCAATTTATACTTAGATAAATTGAAATCGTTTGAACGCTAAATTCCGCTACAATGCTTTAATATCAATATATTCAAAGAACTTAAATTTGCATCTTTAGGACGCTTGTGATTTTATTTATAAATTATTCAACTATTAAGCAACGGTTTAATTCAACATCCATTAGGTATCCTGTACAAATACCTTTTACACTTACGTTATTTCCAACAACTAATTTTTTTGCGGCAGCAATATGGTTCTTATCAAAACTGCAGCTTACCCTGCTCATGTTTACCGTATCGCCAAGTAAAACAGTAAGAGCAGTATCCTGTAAATTTAAAACTTCAACCACAGTTCCACTAACTTCAATTACTTTACCAAGGTATTTTTTATTGGCGGCGTCTTCTTCATTACTGTAGGCGTCAATTAAAACTGATGCAGTAGTATTTTCTAGCGGCTTTGTATCTGCTAAATCTGGCGATTCTCTATTGTATTCTACGTAGGCATAAATGCCTAGAGCTATCGCAGAAACACAAAATACAATCAATAAATATTTTATCTTTTTACTTATCATTCTAAATAACCTCCTCCTAATAATTAATTGTTGTGTTTTCCACCTGCATTTATCCAGTTTACTATAGCTGCTTTATCAGCTGCAGAAAGAGGACCACCAGGTGGCATCGGTGCGCCACTACCATCAACAGCTCTCGCCTTTATTCTTGCACTCTGAGCTACAATTGTACAATCATCTGCAAAGTTAATTCCGCTTTGTGGCGAACTACCACCATGGCAACTTGTACAATTTGCTGCAAGTATATTTTTTACGTTAGCAAACAAGCCTCCGGGTGAAGCTTGAGCAACAGTGGCATTTCCGGTTGTTGTGCAGCCATTAGCATCTCTTACACCATAAGTATAACTAGCTGCAGAAAGTAGATTGAAAACATTAGAGGCCTGAAAAGCTCCTCCGTTAATGCTATATGTAAAACCTGTACTGCCCGTTGCATTTATGGTAATTGTTCCGCTTCCGTTTTCACATTTTACAGTTGTAGTTGCTGTAGCGTTTGCGGTAATTGTTGGGCAAGTAGCGCCTACCACAACATTGGTAGATGTGCTTAAGCAACCATTAACATCTTTTGCTACAATGCCATAGGTATTTACTGCAAGGTTTGAAAAAGTACCACTAGTTTGGAATGTTGCACCATTGTCTTTGCTGAACATGTAAGGAGCTACTCCACCATTAGCCGAAGCTGTTATACTTCCGTTTGATGCTGTTGGACCACTTGTATTTGTAGCTGTTGCCGTTAAAGTAATGGTTGGGCACGATGCTGAATTTACAGTGAACGAAGCAGTGCCTATACAACCGTTTGCATCTTTAGCCGTAATGTTGTAGCTGCCTGCAACTAAATTATTAAATGTACCACTTGCCTGAAATGTTCCGCCCGTACCAATGCTGTAAGTAATTCCCGTACTGCCCGTTGCCGTGGCTGTTATTGAACCTGTGGCACCTGTTGTGGCAGCTGTTACAACAGCAGTTACAGTAATAGTAGGGCAGGCAGTAGCTGTAACAGTAAAAGTTTGAGACCCTGTGCAGCCCGCTCCATCTTTTGCGGTGATGGTGTAAGTGCCTTGCGCTAAACCTGAAAACGATCCTGTCGGTTGGCTTGCACCGCTATTTAAACTATAGGTAAAACCGGTACTACCGGCAGCTGTTGCACTAATAGTACCGTTTGTTGCAGAAGGTGTAGATGTGGGCGTAGTAGATCCTGTAAGTGTAATCGTTTTGCCTGCGCAAGGATTAACAGGTGGTGCAGCAGGATCCGCCACAGATTTTGAGCAAGACTGAACCAACATAAAAATGCTCAAAAGGGCAAATAAACAAATTGTGGTAATTCTATTCATATTGGTTTTTGATGATAAACGAAAGTTAAATTAAATTGGTTGCCACTAATATTTTTTATTTTCTAAAAGGGAAATATTTAAAACCTAATAACATACTCTTTGTGTACAATTTTACGCCACCCTGCCCAATCCCGTCAAGAGGTATGTAAACAACAGGGCTTGCTTGCAAATAAAATTTTTTACCAAATTGTTTTTCAATACCGGTTGAAATATGCACAGAAGCAAATAGGTGCTTGTTGCCTGTAAATTTAAGCGCACGACTTGTGAAGCCGTTGTTTGTTTCTATATCAAAATCATAATCTTCACTTTTCATGATATAACCTGAAATACCTGCAGTAGAAAAAAACCTTAATGATTTTTTTTGCCTCCAATAATATTGTACACTTAAAGGAATTTCATACACCCTGCAATTAGCATCCACCTTTATAATTTTAACCGTACTCAAATATGATCCGGCTTTTGGTGTATAGTCTTTGGCGCCGCCAATGTATTTTTTTGCACTTGTGTGAAACCCTGTCTGTAAACTCCACCTATCATTTAATTTAAAACCTATATCTAAACCCAAAACCGGTGTAACAATTGTATTTGTAAAAGAAAATAGATCGGTAGTATTTGCTTCTACGCCTGTTATTGCTACCACATAAAACGATTGCATTGTTTTTTTATTGCTTTCTTTTTTTTGTTTGGTTGCAATATTTTGAACAACTATTTTTTCAACTGTATCTTTTACTTTTATTTTTTGGTAGTCGTTGGTTTTTATTATTGTTTTTGCAGCTGTAGCCTTTGTAGATGGCTCAACGATAGTATCTGAATTAGAAGTGTCTGTCATTTTTACAACTTCAATATTTTTGTTTCCCTCGTCGTCATTTGTTATTAGGGCTTTGCTTATAATTGCCTTCGTTTTACTGCTTGTTTTATATTTTTTTTCAGTAAAGGAGGGTGCTGTTTCTTCATTTAACGTATTACTGTACGGTGTATTTATTTGAGGTTTATTAATACGCTGTTTGGTTATTGAGCTTGTGGATTTTTTAAGATCTGTTGTATTTTTAGCAGAAGCATCTCCGTCAACATTTTTGTCATTTATATTATTCTCAATTACAGTTTCATTCGGCTTTGTATCTTTTATATATTTATTGCTTTTTAAAGTAATAGGTATCGTGGTGGTTTTGGTATCTGTAGAGCCTGTATTTAGCTTTGGTTTATTTTGTTTTGCTGTTGTAGTAGTATTGTTTCTTTGTATTGTTGTTGGTTTTTGTAAGAAAAGAAAATATGTCCCTAACAAAAATGCTGAAAGTGCAAGTGGCCACATCCAAAAAAAGATAATTCTCCTTCTTTTCTTTTTATCTAAAAGAGACTCCATCTTTTCCCAAGCGGCATCGGTAAATACATATTCACTGCCATTGGCAGCTTCTATGATTTTACTTTCTATGTTATTAAATTGCTCGTCGCTCTTCATACAAATTGCTATTTTGCTGCTGTAGCATTTTTTGAATATTCATCCTTGCTTTTGCAAGGTTCGATTTTGATGTTCCTACAGAAATTTTTAACTGTTCGGCAATTTCTTCATGTTTAAACCCATCAATTACGTAAAGGTTAAATACGGCACGATATGATGGTGATAAACGCTGAACCAAGGCAATTATTTCTTCAAATGACATTTTATTTATTGCAACCTCTGCATTATCAATGATATCAACAGCAGCATCATCATTTAAAACTTCGGACCTTGTCTTGCCATTCTTTCTATAACTGTCTATCGCTGTGTAGATAAATATTTGCTTCATCCATGCCGCAAAACTTGCTTCCAAATTCTGATTCAATATTTTAAAGTTGGCCAGACCTTTGTATATTTTTAAAAATCCGTCGTTCACAATTTCTTCAGACTCCATGTAATTATTTGCATATCTCATACATATACCCATAGCAAAGCTGAAGTACCGTTTATATAGTAACTTCTGGCTTTCCCTGTTTGATTTTACACAACCAAGAATAATATTTTCAAGCATTTGTTGGCTTGACAAAATGAATGTTGGTTTTACTTTCTAAAAGTTTGAAGGTACTAATTTACCATTACTCGTAATTTGATAGACGATGGTTGCCTCTGAGTAGAAATTCTTTTTTGAAAAGTTTAAAACAAGGCAACCTTTTTTATTGAAGTTTCGAACTTATAAAAAACAAAACATTTAAATCAAAAAAAATTTGGTTTACCTAAAATTTCTACCTGCATAAAAAATTCTTTCTTCCTCTTCGCCTTTTAATTTTGGCTTGTTGTTTTGTGCATGGGTTGGTATAGATATTTCATCAGCAAATGCCAGTGTAAGAAATTGCGGGTTGTTGTTGTTAGATGCAGTGAGTTGCCGCAATAGTTTCGAAAAATCAAAACACTTCTTTACAATTACATGCACTACTTCGCCTTCAATTTGCACAGTGCCTTCTACCATTATTAATTTTGACTGTAAAATTTCTTTTCTAAATTCATCAAATAGCTTTTCGAAAATAACAAGGTTGGCAAAACCGGTTTCATCTTCAACCGTCATAAAACAAACACCCTTTGCGGTGCCTGGTCGTTGCCGCACAAGTACAAGGCCGGCAACTTTTACAGCGGTACCATTTTTTAAATCCCCCAATCTATTTGTTGATACAATATTCAATTGCTCCAGCTTTTCTCTCACAAAACTTACCGGGTGCGCTTTTAACGAAAGCGAAGTTGCTGCATAATCATGCACCACATGTTCCGATGTTTTCATAACAGGCAGTTCAATATTTTCAACTGCTGCATCTGCAGGTGCCTGCCCTGCAAACATAGCCACCGGCCTGTCTTTGGTTGATACTTCCCACAACGCCTCTCTTCTATCTAAACCAACAGAACGAAACGCATCTGCATCTGCCAATTTCTCCAGCGCTGCTTCGGGTACACCTGCATCACGAAGTGTATTAATGTTTTTATAAGGTTCGGTTCTGTTCGCAACTAATATTTTTACATCTTCTTCCCGTAAACTTTTAACCTGTCTAAACCCAAGTCTTAACACCCAATATTTTTCGGTTTTTTCTTCAAGCCTGTTTTCCCAAAATGAATGATTGATATCTACCGGTCTCACTTCTACTTCGTGCTTTTTTGCATCGGCAATTAACTGTGCAGGTTGGTAAAAGCCCATTGGCATACTGTTCAAAATGGCACAACAAAATACATCAGGGTAAAAACATTTCAGCCACGATGAAACATATACCAGCAAAGCAAAACTTGCTGCATGGCTCTCAGGAAAACCATAACTGCCAAACCCTTCCAGTTGTTTAAAAACCCGCTGCGCATATTCTAGTTTATAGCCTCTTTGCAGCATTCCCTCAGTCAGTTTTTTTTCAAATTTTGTAACGAGTCCTTTTGCTTTAAAGGTGGCCATACTTCTCCGCAATTCATCGGCTTCTGCTGCAGTAAAACCCGCAGCTACAATGGCAATTTTCATTGCCTGTTCCTGAAACAACGGCACACCCAATGTTCGCCCTAGTATTTCTTTTAATTCGGGTGATGGGTATTCAACCGGCTCCTGCCCATTGCGCCTACGCAAATATGGATGCACCATATCGCCTTGTATTGGTCCGGGTCTTACGATGGCCACTTCAATTACAAGATCATAAAAGCAACGGGGTTTTAGGCGTGGCAACATACTTTGCTGGGCACGGCTTTCAATTTGAAAAACACCAATCGTATCTGCATGGCAAATCATTTCATACACCGCAGGGTCGTCTTGCGGAATGTTTGCCAATGTGAGATCAAGCCCGTAATTTTCTTTTGTAATATCAAATGCTTTGCGAATGCAGGTGAGCATACCAAGCGCCAGCACATCTATTTTCATAAAACCGAGCGCATCAATATCATCTTTGTTCCATTCAATACAGGTGCGGTCTTCCATCCTTGCATTCATTATAGGACAGAGATCAGAAAGTTTGCCATTCGTAATTACAAAACCGCCCGTGTGCTGACCAAGCTGCCTTGGAAAACCCATAAACTCTTTGGTGAGTTGCAATACTTTTTTTAGGTGAGGGTCTGCAGGATTAAACCCATGGTCCGTCAACAGTTTTCCTTCAAACCATTCATCTGTAAATTCCCACAAAGAGCCAGATAATTTGTTGATGGTATCTACCGACAACCCCATTGCTTTGCCCACATCACGAACAGATCCTTTTTGGTGTTGCTGTGTAACTGTTGCAACAATTGCAGCTCTGTCACGTCCATATTTTTTAAAAATATATTGCATCACTTCTTCTCTGCGTTCATGCTCAAAATCTACATCAATATCTGGTGGCTCATTTCGTGCCGATGAAATAAACCGCTCAAACAACAGATCAAATTTTGTGGGATTTACAGAAGTTATGCCAAGGCAAAAACAAATGGTTGAGTTGGCTGCGGAACCACGACCCTGGCACAAAATGCCCTGTTGGCGGGCAAACCGTACAATATCATGCACCGTAAGAAAGTATGCTGCATAGTTCATTTCCTCAATAAAAACCAGCTCGTGGTTAATGGCATTTGTAATTTTTTCAGGCAACACATCACCAAAAAAATCTTTGGCTCCTTTCCATGCAAGGAAAGTCAGTTCTTCCTGCGGCGTGCGACCTTCGGTTGTAAGCTCTACCGGATATTCATATTTTAATTCATCCAACGAAAATGTACTGGCCGCTGTAATTTCCTGCGTACGTAGCAATGAATCTGGATATTGACGAAATAAACGATTCATTTCATCAGCAGGTTTTAAATATCTTTCTGCGTTTGGGTGCAGTAAATAACCGGCAGTATAAATTGTACATTTTTCTCTAATGCAAGTCATCACATCCTGCAATTGCCTGCGTGCAGGTTCGTGGTAATGCACATCGTTTGTGGCAACAAGTGGTATATTTAATTTAAATGATAATTGCGAAAGTCGAAATAAATATTTACCATCATCACCTGCATATTTTCTGCTTGCAGCGATATATAAATTTTCGCCAAAAGCGCTTTGGTATTCGATTAACGCTGTTTCAAAACTTGTATCAAATTCAAATAATTCGTTCAACTCATTTGGTGGAAGTGCAATAAATTTTACGCCTTCTGCATATTCGTACACATCTTTTTTGTACAAATGGCAATTACCTTTTTCTGCACGGCGGTTGCCTACTGTGAGCAGGTTGCTTAACTGAGAATATGCTTTTTTATTTGTTGGATAAGCAAGTAACGAAAGCCCATCTATCAGATCTAACCTGCAACCAACTACAATGCGAATCCCCCTTTTTTTTGCTGCCACGTGGGCACGTACAATGCCTGCGAATGTATTTCTATCCGTAATGGCTATTTCCGTATAACCCAATTCCACAGCTTGTTCTATCATTTCCTCGGGGTGCGATGCGCCACTTAAAAAACTAAAGTTGGATGTTGTTTGAAGTTCTGTGTATTTCATTTTTTATCATTTTTTAACCGGCGAGAAAAGAGAGCGCAGGGTTAGCGCTGAGGTTTTCGGCTCCTCTGCGAAATCTCGTTTAACTCATTTTCTCTGCGGTGAATGTTGCGTACAAAGGCTAAAAGAAGAAAAAAGAAAATAAGCAAAAAAGATATGTTTATAATTTACAGGTTTTGCGCCTTTGCGTCTTTGCGGTAAAACTCCTCTGCGGAAACTCCTTTAACCCATTTTCTCGGCGGTGAAACTCCTATGCAAAAAAACCATGTAAAAACCATCCATACGTTTTCTTTACATCATAATGTCCTAGTCTAAATAACCAGTACCTACAACCTTCCTCATCTTCCACACAATAATAATCTCTGTGCTGCCCATCTTGTAACCACCATTCCTGCTCAATTCTTTCTGGTCCATCTGCTTTTTTAATGTTGTGTAATTTTCCTTTATACCTAAAATTCATTGGTGGATAATCCGGTACAGGTGCTGTAACTTCAATAGCCGCAGGATGTTTTAATAGGCGCAATGGTCTTGGCTTATCCAACTTCCATTCAGTAGTTATTTTTTCATAGATGTTGGTTGCTACTTTAAAAGAACGCTCGGGCCAGTAATGTGCATCAGGTACATAATTGTGAATATTTTGTACGCCAATTTTTCCTCCGATTCTATCTAATAATTCAGCCAGACCAACATCACATACAGCATTATTAGTTACAAAAAGCTTTTCCTGCACTGCAGATAAATCTTCTATAACAGGCGCTTCCAGTACAAATAATTCAATACCCAAAGCAAGTGTTATAGTTGAAATTTTATCTTCAAATAATTTATACAAATGTTTGCTGTTACAATTCGGGTGGTTAGTTCCAATTACAATCATTTCTATTTTTCCATCTACGCGGTAACATTTTAATATTGCTTTTCTTAATCCTTTTTCTTCTTTTACCAAACGGTTACATAAAGCATCCAGCAAGCGTTCCAATGCAATCTCTATTCCTTTTCTTGTAGCAATGGGCTCCATGCAAAGCAATCTTTCATAAAATAATTCTGCTGGAATAATAGATTGTATCGTTTCATCTTCGGCTCCCATTGCTTGGTCTAGGCGCTGCAATAATTCTTTTCCAAATCGCCTGCGCAAAGCCGTGCGTGGCATTTGTATAAAACTTTTTATTTGTACGAGACCGAGCTTTTGTAATCGTTCTGTTATTACTGTTTCTAATCGAAGAGCAGTTGTGGGTAATGGCAATAATGCTGTGGTATGTAATCCGCTTTCAACAATAGATGTTTCTTTTCCAAAACGTGCAACTGCCCAAGCTGTGCCAATCGTATCTGCCATTCCAAACTTATGACTGTAACCAAAATGTTGTAAACGTTTGTGAATATCTGTTAGGTATTTTTTTTCTCCACCCCATAAATGTGCGCAACCTGTAGCATCTAATAATAATCCATCATTATTATCAACAGCAACAGAAGGAGTAAATCGAATAAACCATTCCGCAAGGCCTGTAAGTAATTTTATTTCTGTGTTGGGCTCATCATCAAAATGTTGAAGTGTATGATTTATTGTTCTGGCATCTGCCAAAGCCATTCCTTTGTAAATTCCATCTTGTTGTGCTAATTGATTTGCAACCGTTACTTTCATTTTTCCATGATCCGGTGCAGCCAACACAAACGGAATATCTTTCAACGAAGGGTTACGACGTACCATCCAATCTGTTGCAAGATTGCAAAACCATATTGATATAAATCGCCGTTGCATGTCATCCTGTTTTTTGTTGTAACTGCTGCGGAATAGCAGCAATTTTATTGTTGTATTTAAACCGTCCTGCGCTGTATTCTATTTGCCATATGGCCGGATTCCCATTTCTTACTTTCAGCAAATCCACATTCCAGCGTGGGAAACTTACACCGGGTAAACCATCTAAATTTTCTCCTGCTAAAGAAGTGATTTTCCAACGGGTTGCACAAGCTGTTATGTTTATTGCCCTTGGGTTATTCCTGATAATAAAACCTGTTACTTTACTTTTTTCAACTGCCAGTTGTAACCTTCGTGATTGTGTAAAAGTGAGTTCTTTAATTTCTCCAATAACCGCAGCTAGTCCCTCACATTTCAACGCTTCTTCAATTACCCAGAGTATTTCTTTTTCTTTTTTCAACTCGATAAAAATAATTTTCTCGGGTGCAATTCCAAATGCTTTTAATGCCGGTGGAAAAACATCGGTATTACACCCTACCCAAATAACCGGACCACTTTCAGCCATTAAAGGGTTTATAATACTTGCCACAAAACCATTTGTAACTGCTGCATTTTCTTGTCCGGTCACAATAAATTCGTGCATAACTCCAACGGGAAAACTTTTCTCCCGAAAAGCATTTTTTAAAATGCCAATTGTTTTATTCAGCCTGCTGTTATTGCTATCGTGCCTAATACCCTGCAACGCAAGAATATCTTTTCGTAAGGCTGAAATAATATTGGCTTTATCATTTTTCATAATTAGGAAGAATTCTTCCTTTGTAAAAATACTAAAATATTTAGTATTTGTTATAGTTTAAAAGATGTTATTTATAATATACTGAGCATCATTTCTATAATTATTAAGAGATTTTTAAAATTTTACGATGCTTACTAAGCTTGATATATTATATACCAACACGTTAAACTTAAAAAGTTTTGTTTCATAGCGTTAAACTAATAGTACAAAATCACTTTAATATTTATGTGCTTGCAAGGGGTTGATGGAAGTAAGCATTGTTGGTGTTAACTTTCATATTTATAAAAACTTTCTCAATGGGACATAAAATTTTTATCTTTTTATTTATTGCAAGTTCAATACATACAACTGCACAAACTTTTAGCGAGATCCCTTTATATGCAAACGAAATTCCTAATTCAATTGAAAGTACCATATCAGAACAAACGATTATGGTGAATGGCACAAGAAGAATTTCTAATGTAATAAAACCTACACTTACTTTATATACACCTGCTAAACCCAATGGCACTGCAATAATAATTTGTCCTGGTGGTGGCTACGCTCGCCTTTCAATAGATAACGAAGGTGTAGCCGTTGCAGAAGCACTTAATAAAATTGGAGTAACTGCATTTGTACTCAAATACCGCTTACCAAATGATATAATTATGATTGATAAAGCTGCGGGTCCTTTGCAAGATTTACAACAGGCCATCCGCATTGTTAAGCAACTTCCATATAAATATGCTATAAATAAAAGCCGTATTGGGGTAATGGGTTTTTCTGCGGGCGGCCATCTTACTGCAAATTCAATAACTCATTTTAATGTTATGGCAGATGGTGCTGTTACAGACACTACATCTGTGCGACCTGCATTTGGAATACTTATTTATCCAGTTATAAGTTTCAACAATAGTATACTCCACAAAGGTTCTCGAGATAATTTATTAGGGAATAATCCGACTGAAAAAGAGGAGCAATTTTTTTCTAACGAATTAAATGTTAACTACAATACTCCTCCTGTTTTTTTAGTTCATGCAGGTGATGATGCCACTGTGCCTGTGGAAAACAGTATTCGTTTTTATCAGGCTTGTATTAAAAATAAAATACCTGCTGAAATGCATATCTACGCAAAAGGTGGCCATGGTTTTGGTTTAAATAATAAATCCACAAAAGATAACTGGATGGATAGACTAGAAACTTGGTTAGCAGGTTTGTTTAAGTAAAAAACATGCGGTTGTTAATTTTTTACTTCTGCTCAAACTCTTTTAAAAACTTCTTCTACCCGAGAGTGTTTACTTATTATTATCCAAACATTTATAACCATTAAAGCCTCTCATAACAAAATTAAAAAATGACTAAGTAGAATGGATGAGAATTTTGAGTATTTAAAATTCAATATCACACCCAATTGGTGAACCCGGAGGAGCCTGCTCATGCATAGTTGGTTTAGCTTTTTCTGGGTTTTTTATTCTTTCAAGCGTTAGTAAAAAATACCCTTTGCTAGTGTCGTCTGTTGACGTTTTTAATTGTGCATTGGCATATTTTTTTAGATCATCTATGGCGTTAAGCAATTGTGCCTTTGTTGCAAAAGAAGCGTCTTCATTAATTGACATTGCTAATAAATAAGTCAACATTAACTGTTCGTTCTGGCGCTGTACCATGCCGGGCAAACCCTTTAATCTTGGGGCTTTCCAGGTTTTTGTATTCAACACCGCTATCATATCATCAATACCAATTCCGTTGTTTTCTGCCTGGTACTGCACCATCCTGTTTAAGCGGCTTGCATTAAATAAAAATGATAAAGGCAAATCTGCAGCAACCTCTGCGGCTGCTAACGGATCAAAAGCAAGGCCTGTACGACGCTTGAATAATTCCCTGTTGTAATCGTATCCTGCAGGGCGTGGTGGTATTAATTTAATAATGTTTTCAGGTAAGGCCAATACTTGTGGATCCATACAATCGATAACCGAATTTAATGCATTTAATTGTTCCTGTTTGCTTACAGATTTGGTAACCATTTGTCCGTCGCCACGAATTGCATACGAGTAATACATGCCGCCAATCACTTTTGTTACTGCCTCTATTTGATAACGATGAAAAAGATATATCGGTACGAGCACATCTTCCAGCATTGCCATTGGTGTGCCTTTTCTTATATTTTTCTCGCCAAATTGTGACAATGCTTTTGCACGAACTTTCATTACACTTTTTAATTCACTCACGGGGTCCTTTCCGTTATCCCATAAATGTGCATTTGGGTGTAGCCCTCCTGCATCTCGTGCATCTCTGTCAGAAATAAAAGTTAGCCCATTGCTTGTGGCATCAGTTAATATTTTATTCAATGCAGCAGCTTCGTTCGTTTCTTTAGAGAATTGTTGGTACCCATATTGAATGCTCACTTTATCCCAATCACCAATTTCGTTGGTATAAGCATTGTTTAAATCAATCTCGTTGTTGCTGTTTAAGGTTACCATTGGTGGTGGATAATCCATCACACTTGCACGGGCTTGCGAACTTGAAATATAGTTGTGCATTAACCCAAGTGTATGACCAATTTCATGTGCTGCTAATTGTTTTAATCTTTGTAACGACATTTTTAGCATTTTATCATTTGCGGGCAATGTTCCGTTTTCAAAAGGAGCAAGTAAACCTTGTGCAATTAAATAATCTTGCCTTACACGCAATGAGCCAAGAGATACATTGCCTTTTAATATTTCTCCCGTGCGTGGGTCAACAATTGAATAACCAAAACTCCATCCCCTCGTTGATCGGTGTACCCAGTTAATCATGTTATATCTTAAGTCCATTGGATCTGCACTATCTGGCAAAATTTTTACCTGAAAAGCATTTATAAATCCTGCACTTTCAAAAGCCTGGTTCCACCAACCTGCTCCTTCCAACAATGCACTGCGAATGGGTTCCGGTGTGCCATTATCGAGATAATAAACAATAGGTTTTATGGCTTCGCTTTTAGCAGCAAGCGGATCTTTTTTTTGCAGGCGATGACGCTCAATAAAAATTTTCTGAATAGGTTCTGTCACAGGGGTACTGTAATCGAAATAAGAATTGGTATTATAAGGCGAACGTGCATCATACAACCTCGTTTCAAAATTATTATCAGGCAGTTGCACAAAAGAATGGTGCATGCGCAAAGTAATGGCTTCCGCATGTGGGGTTACGGAACTTACATAATTACCAGGCTTGCCATCTTTATTTACAAAAGTAACAGTCGCTTCAAACTCCGTATTTAGAGGAAAGTTTTTGGTTCGTGGATAATAAAATGCACTTCGGGAAACATCCATACTGAAAATGCCCTGTTTAGCATTTTGCAAACGGTTTGTAACCTGCATGGCATCACGCATTAAAAAATCTGTTGCATCAACCAACACACTTCCATTACTTTCTGCAGCCACTGTAAAACCCCAAATGGTTGATTGAGCAAAAGATTGTTCAACCGCTCTTTTTTCTGCAGCATCACCACTCACAGCTCGGTAAGCATAATTGGGTTCTGTCAATAAAACTTTGTTACCAACCCTATTAAATTTTACAATATAGGTTGTGCCCAAAATTCCCCTGTCGAGCCCCACATCGTTTGAGCCAAGCCCTGCAGGTAAGGATGTTTGGTATAAAATTTCTTGGTCTAGTTTATCTATTTCTAACCATATTTTTCCTGCGCTATCATCTCTGTAAAAACTAAAAAAGCCTTCGTAAGACTTCATATTTTTTGTTTTTTCCTTAATTGCATTGG
Source organism: Ferruginibacter sp. (assembly GCA_031416275.1). Taxonomy (GTDB): domain Bacteria; phylum Bacteroidota; class Bacteroidia; order Chitinophagales; family Chitinophagaceae; genus Ferruginibacter. Next base: position 13,550 of record JANOTH010000186.1, read on the forward strand.
TTTGTGCAAATGAGTAAAATGGAAGAAGAATTAGCAGGCAAAGAAAACGTAGCATGGTAAGTATTATATGTTATAAAATAAAAAGGAATGAATTAGCAAAAGCGTTATAATCGTTTTAAATTAATTATTCACCCATCGCCTCAATCCCCGGCAATTTTTTACCTTCAAAATATTCCAGCAATGCACCGCCGCCGGTGCTTACATAACTTACTTTATCTGCAAGGTTAAACTTGTTTACTGCAGCAACACTATCACCACCACCTACCAAAGAAAAAGCACCATTGCTAGTAGCTTCAGCAACTGCTAACGCAATTGCTTTTGTACCGCCCTGGAATTTTTCCATTTCAAAAACACCCATTGGCCCGTTCCATAAAATCGTTTTTGATTTGCTTATTATTTCTGAAAAAATACCAATTGCTTTTCCACCAATATCTAAGCCCATCCACCCATCAGGTATTTGGTCGCTCGGTACATCTTTTGTACTAGCATCGTCAGCAAACTTATCTGCAATAATAGAGTTTTCCGGTAAGTGAATGCTTACATTTTTTTGCTTTGCTTTTTCTAAAATATCCAAAGCCGTTTGCATGCGGTCATCTTCGCAAAGCGAATTACCAATTTTACCTCCACGGGCTTTTATAAAAGTATACGCCATGCCGCCGCCAATAATAATATCAGTAGCACGGTCCAATAAATTTTCAATTATCAATATCTTATCTGAAACTTTTGCCCCGCCGATAATAGCGCAAAAAGGTTTTTCGCTTTTGTGCATTACTTTTTCTGCACTAGCAACCTCTGCTTCCATTAATAAACCAAATATTTTATTTGCAGGCTCATAGAATTTTGCAATAATAGCTGTAGAAGCATGCGCCCTATGTGCGGTACCAAATGCATCGTTAACATAAACATCGCCAAGGGAACTTAGTTTTTTTGCAAATGCTTCATCACCTGCTTCTTCTTCTTTATGAAAGCGTAAATTTTCCAATAGCAATACTTCGCCTTCACGCAGCATAGTAGCGGTAAGCCCTGCCTGTGAGCCAACACAATCATCAGCAAAAAAAACTTTTGTATTGCCACCTAATAGTTTGTGTAAATGATCTACTAAATGTTTTAATGAATATTTATCTGTCGGTCCGTCTTTTGGTCTTCCAAAATGGCTCATCAATATAACCTTACCACCCTCTGCCAATATCTTTTTTATAGTTGGGATAGTTGCTGTCATTCTTGTATCATCTGTGATCTTAAAAGCGTCATCCAGCGGTACATTAAAATCTACTCTTACTAATGCTGTGTGTCCTTTAAAATTGAAGTCTGAAAATTTGCTCATAGTGTGTGATTATTTAAAAATTAAAAGTACCTAAATAAAGTGGATGTGTTTAATCACCGCTGAGAAATAAGTAAAAAAGAGTTTATGCAGAGCATGATTACTCAGCGCAAACTCTTTTACTTCTGCTGCTCTGCAGTAAAATTTATTTAGAATTATATAACAATGCAGCTTTAATATCTTCTATTTCTAAGTAAGGGAAATCTTCTAAAATTTCCTGTTGCGTCATGCCCGCTGAAAGATATCCTACAACATCTGAAACTTTAAAACGCATTCCTCTAATTGTAGGCTTGCCGCCCATTAAACCGGGTATGATTGTAATTCGTTTTAGTAATTCCTGTTCCATAGAATTGTTTTAGTAAAGTTACTGTTTCAGACGTACTTGTAAAAAACAAAAAAGCTTTCCCGAAAGAAAGCTTTTGTATGAATTTATTTTTATTGAAATTCTATTTTATCAACCCTGCAAAATAATTTACGGTTCTTACTAACTGTGAAACGTAGCTCATTTCATTATCGTACCAGCTCACTGTTTTTACCAATTGCTTATCACCAATAGTTTGCACTTTAGTTTGTGTAGCGTCAAACAATGATCCGAAGTTGATGCCGATTACATCACTGCTCACAATTTCATCTTCGTTGTAACCGAAGCTATCGTTGCTTGCTGCTTTCATCACTGCATTTACTTCATCGGCAGTTACTGTCTTTTCTAGGATAGAATACAGTTCAGTTACAGAACCTGTAATTACGGGAACTCTTTGTGCACCACCATCTAACTTACCTTTTAATTCAGGTAATACAAGCCCAATGGCCTTTGCAGCACCGGTACTGTTAGGAACGATGTTAGCAGCCGCTGCTCTTCCTCTTCTTAAATCATTTTTAGCATGTGGTGCATCAAGCGTATTTTGGTCGTTCGTATAAGCATGTATAGTACTCATAATGCCCGTAACAATTCCAAAATTATCGTTCAATGCTTTTGCCATTGGCGCAAGGCAATTGGTTGTGCAACTTGCGCAACTGATAATTGTTTCAGTACCATCTAAAATGGCATGGTTTACATTAAATACAACTGTTTTTAATTCGCCGGTTGCCGGTGCAGAAATTACTACTCTTTTTGCTCCTGCAGTAATATGTGCCTGTGCCTTTTCTGCATCAGCAAAAAAACCTGTGCTTTCAATTACCACATCTACATCATGGCTGCCCCAAGGAATTTGTGCCGGATCTTTTTGTGCATATATCTTTATCTCGTTTCCGTTTACTATAATAGCGCTTTCGTTAGAAGTTACTTTTTCATCAAAGCGACCTTGCGCACTATCATACTTTAATAAATGAGCCAACGTTGCCGGGCTCGTAAGGTCATTAATTGCTACTACATCTATTCCTTCCATATTGTGTATCTGGCGAAATACCAAACGGCCAATTCTTCCAAAACCATTAATGGCTACTTTAACTGAACTCATAACTGTTTATTTGAAATGATAATAATTTTTGAAGTGCAAAATTACATGTTGTATTCAATTAATTAGTCAAAAGATTTAATCGTAATAAACCTTATTTATTTAAGGATTTTACCATTTGTTTTATAAAATAGCCACTACTGTAAAAGAAATGTTTGCGGGAGTTAGAATTTGCTACATTTATGCCCTAAACTTAAAACAAACTAAAATGAAAAGTACAGGCGTATTAATTTTATTGGCAGTAGTTGTCGTAATCGGCTTCTTAGGCTGCAACGGCTACAATGGTCTTGTAAAACAAGATGAAAGTGTAAAAAAAGCTTGGAACAATGTTGAAACAGAATACCAAAACAGGTCTGATCTTGTTGGTAATTTAGTTAATACAGTAAAAGGTGCTGCCAATTTTGAGCAAAACACGCTCACAGCTGTAGTTGAAGCACGTGCAAAAGCTACAAGTGTAAATATTAATGCAGATAACCTTACACCAGAAAAAATTGCTGAATACCAAGCTGCTCAGGGTCAGTTATCAGGTTCGTTAAGCAGATTACTTGCTACAGTAGAAGCCTATCCTACATTAAAAGCAACAGAAGGCTTTATGAGACTTCAGAGCCAGTTAGAGGGTATTGAAAACAATATAAAAAATTCCCGCAAAGTATTTAACGAAGAAATAAATATTTACAATACCAAAGTGCGCTCTTTCCCGATGAACATTTTAGGTGGCATTTTTGGCTTTAAAGCAAAAGAAGGTTTTAAAGCGGATGCAGGCGCAGAGAAGAAAGTTGACGTGAACTTTGATGACATGAACAAAAAATAGTCACTTTTATTTCTGATCAATAACAGATGAACAACAAAAAGTATATTTCTTATATTATAGGAGCTGTGTTGGTTGTAATGGGGTTATACCTCATTACAACTTACAACGGCTTGGTAAAAAAAGACGAAAAGGTAAAAGCACAGTGGAGTGAAGTGCAGAATGCTTACCAGCGTAGGCTCGATCTTATACCCAATCTTGTAAATACAGTAAAAGGCAATGCAGGTTTTGAACAGAATATTCTGCAAGAAATTACTGAAGCTCGTGCCAAAGCAAATTTTGTAAACGTTAGCGCAAATAATGTTTCAGCAAATGCATACAACGCACAAACTGCTGCGCAAGATGAATTGGCGGCATCTGCAAACAGGTTGCTGATTACGGTAGAAAAATATCCTGAACTGCAGGGAACAAAGGCTTTCACAACGCTGCAAACACAGTTGGAAAGAACAGAATTACGTATTAAAGTTGCCCGAAAAGATTTTAATGAATCCATACAGGTTTACAACAGCAGCGTAAGGGGCTTCCCAACAAAATTAGTAGCAGGCTTATTTGGTTTTGCTCCCAGAAACGGTTTTCAATCTGATGCAGGTGCAGAAAAATCTACAGAAATAAAATTTAAATAATGCAGCTTCCTTTTTTTAAAAAGAAAACATTTTTTACTGATGCAGAAAAGCAACGAGTAGTAGATGCTATTCGTAACGCCGAACAACGAACAAGCGGTGAAGTGCGTGTTTTTGTAGAAAGCAAAAACTCGTACGTTGATCCAATGGACAGGGCTGCAGAAATTTTCTACAACCTAAAAATGGATAAAACTGATGAGCGTAATGCTGTGCTTTTATATATTGCTATCAATGATAGAGAATTGGCTCTATTTGGAGATGAAGGAATTTACAAGGCAACCGGCGAAGCTTTTTGGAACAATGCGGTAAGGGAAATGCTAAAAGAAATTACGGCTCACGATATAATTGGTGGAATGGTTCATTGCATTGGTAAAGTTGGCGAAACACTTCACGAAAAATTTCCCTACAATAAAATGGAAGACAAAAATGAGTTGCCCGATGAAATCGTTTTTGGTAAATAAACGCTCCTTCAAACACAATTACATGAATCGTTTCATAAAAATATTTTTTACTTCTCTGGTGCTACTTAGTTCGGGTTTGGTGTGGGCACAATCATACCCTGAAAAACCCAACCCACCAAGGCTTGTAAACGATTATACAAACACCTTAACGAGCGAACAGGTACAAGCGCTAGAGTCAAAGTTGGTAATGCTTGATGACAGCACATCTACACAGATTGCTGTTGTTATTATTTCATCTGTAAACGGTGCCACTATTGCCGACTACAATATAGAGTTGCTGCGAAAGTGGGGAGTAGGAACCAAGAACAACAACGGTGTAATATTATTAATTGCAAAAGATGATCGTACCCTTGATATAACAGTAGGTTATGGTTTGGAAGGTGCACTCACCGATGCTACAGCTAAAAGTATAATTGATGACATTATTGTTCCCAATTTTAAAGGTGCTGATTATTACAGAGGGGTTGATTTAGGTACAGATGCAATTATGCAGGCGGTAAGAGGTCAGTACAATTCACCAAGGGCAAAAAGTTCATCCGGAAAAAGTGGAGGTAGCAGTTTGATTTTCATCATTATTGCAATCATCATTATTTCACTTTTATCTCGAGGTGGTAGAGGTGGAGGTGGTGGTACATTTATGAGCCGTAGAGGGCAGACTGGTATAGGGCAAGCTTTATTGATAAATACCTTGTTAAGTGGCCTTGGTCGTGGTGGCGGTGGTGGCGATTGGGGTGGTGGTGGCGGAGGAGGTGGTGGCTTCGGTGGTTTTGGCGGCGGTGGCGGTGGCGGTGGCGGCGCAAGTGGAAGTTGGTAAATTTTGTAATATTTTTTTTGTTAGATATAAACTTTGTAGCGTAAATGCTGCAGAGTTTTTTTATTTAATAACTTGTCAATTTAAGTGTTATTGTTGCGAGGAGGAAAGTGGATTTTGTAAAGTAAAAAGAAGTCATGCAATTTTTGTAAAGCAACAGTTTTTTTGTGTCTCTTTAGTTAATAATTATACAACATAGCAGCTTCTTTATCAATCTGTATTTTTGTGAATTGATTTATTAATACTTAAGTAACAATTCTAAATGGTATTTACAATTATCACAAAAAATAGATATTGCTTAACCACATTTTATTGTTTTATAAAAGCGCTTATTTTTATAATAGTGTTCAGTTTTTATGCAAACAAATCCACTGCGCAGGCCCAAGTTCCAATCACTGCAATGGACAGTGTTATCATAACTTCTATGCGACTAAACGATGAGGATATAAACATCCCATATAGCGTTTCAAAAATTGATGCTTCATATTTTAATAAAGTAAATTCCCGATCTACCCCTGAGCTGCTTTCTGCGGTTAATGGTTTATTTATTCAAAAAACCAATCATGGTGGCGGCTCCCCATTTATAAGAGGATTAACAGGAAACCAAACGCTTGTACTTGTTGATGGAATAAGACTTAATAATGCAATTTTTCGTTACGGTCCCAATCAATATACCAATACAATTGACCCATTTACGATTGATAATATTGAAGTGGTAAAGGGAACAGGCTCGGTGCAATATGGCTCAGATGCTATTGGTGGTATCATAAATATAATAACGGGTAAGCCCATGTTTTCAACTGATAAAGCAAACACATCAGGCAACGCAATTGCAAGATATGTAACCGGTGGTATGGAGAAAACGCTAAGACTTTCTGGGAAGCACCTAACCCAAAAATCTGGTATACAAACAGGTTTATCACTTCGCAATTTTGGCGATTTAATTGGCGGCGATACAACAAATAAACAAGCGCCCTCAGGCTATAAAGAAATGGCTTTTGATATGAAGGCAGTTTTTGCGTTAACAAACAAAGCGGTTTTACAATTAGCACACCAACAAGTCATTCAATTCAACGTACCTGTTTACCATAAAATTGTCTTGGAAAATTTTCAAAGCAACAAAACCGACAGACAAAAAAGATTTTTTGATTATGCTAAACTTGAAATTGCTGGCAGTAGCAATTTGCTAAAGCAGTTAGATGTAACGTTGTCTCTTCAACAAGGTAAAGAGCAAAGAAGCAGCATAAAAAATGGTAGTAATATAAAGCTGTTGGAAGAGGATAACATAACCACTGCAGGGTTTACGGTGAATGCGCAATCACAGATTAATAAAAATTACACTGTAAATACAGGAGTAGAAATTTACCATGACTGGGTTAAGAGCACAAGGGCGGACTTAAATATCCTGACAACCTCAGCAATTACAAAAAGGGGATTATACCCAAATAATTCTCGTTATGGCAACCTTTCTTTTTATAGCTTACACAATATAAAAGTAAAAAATTTCGTATTAAATGGCGGGTTGCGGTTGAATAGCTTTGCCATTTCAATTAAAGACACATTTGCAGAAGAAGTCAAACTTACACCTGCTGCATTTGTAGTAAATGGAGGTGTTTTATTCAGCATTTCAAAAGCCCACAATCTCTATGCAAATTTTAGTACAGGGTTTAGAGCACCAAATATTGATGACCTTGGTACATTAGGTATTGTAGATTTTAGATACGAAATACCAACAGCGAATTTAGCACCTGAAAAATCTGCAAATTTTGAAGTGGGTTATAAGTTTAAGACCAATACAACAAGATTAAACGTTGCGCTTTTTTATATGCAACTGTATAATATAATTATAAGGAACAAAATACCAAATGAATTTATAAGTGGCTACCAAGTTTATAGTAAACAAAACGCAGAAAATGCATTTATCAAAGGCTTTGAAGCAGAGGTGCAGCAGCTTATAGGTAAATTTTTAAAAGTAGCTGCAGCAACAGCCTACGCATACGGTAACAACACAAGCAGGCAAGAGCCACTTAGGCGTGTACCACCACTAAATGCCCGATTGATGACGAGCTATTCAAAAAAGAAGTTTTTTATAAATACTGAATTTATTATTGCAGCAAAACAAGATAGACTTGCCCAAGGTGATATAGATGATAACAGAATACTAAAAGGTGGCACACCTGCATGGCAGGTATTTAATATTTATGGTGGATACCAAATTGCTAATTTCCAACTTAACGTTGGTTTTCAAAACATAACCAATGAAGATTATCGAACGCATGGTTCAGGTATAAATGCAATAGGAAGGAGTTTTATTATAAGCGCAGCAATAAATTTATGATTACTAAATCGTAACATATATCTTTTAAACAATCGAATTAATAATTTTACTTAACAAGGTGAATCATAGTTTTAACCTATAACTATATATAATCTATTAATAAAAATTATCAGTATTATCCATGTAAATTCGCAATCTAAAATATACAAACTAACAATATGGAAAACAATACAAACGCAGGAGCAGCAGTTTACAATGTAAACAACGCAGCAGCCGAAGCAAAGTGTCCTTTCTTAGCGGGAGAGCTAGGACCAAAGAGGCAGCAATTTGCTGGTGCAGGTCCGGTAAACCGTGATTGGTGGCCTAACCAACTTAAACTAAATGTTCTTCGCCAAAACTCTTCATTGTCCGACCCTACAGGCGGCAGTTTTAATTATGCAGAAGAATTTAAGAAACTAAACCTTGCAGAACTTAAACATGAGCTCGTTAAAATAATGACCACTTCGCAAGATTGGTGGCCTGCAGATTACGGCACTTATGGTGGTTTATTCATCAGATTAGCATGGCACAGTGCAGGTACATACCGCATAGCCGATGGTCGTGGCGGTGCAGGTTTTGGCACACAACGTTTCGCTCCACTTAATAGCTGGCCCGATAATGCCAACCTTGATAAAGCACGTTTGCTTTTGTGGCCATTAAAGCAGAAGTACGGTAAAAAAATATCTTGGGCTGATTTAATGATACTGGCAGGTAACGTTGCATTGGAAAATGCAGGCTTTAAAACTTTTGGTTTTGCCGGTGGCCGTGCAGATGTTTGGGAGCCACAAGAAGATATTTACTGGGGTTCGGAGCGTGAATGGTTGGGCGACAATCGCTACACAGGCGATCGTGAATTAGAGCAACCACTTGCTGCAGTGCAAATGGGCTTAATATATGTAAATCCGGAGGGACCAAACGGCAATCCTGATCCATTGCTTGCAGCACGTGATATTAGAGAAACATTTGCCCGCATGGCAATGAATGATGAAGAAACGGTGGCACTTATTGCAGGTGGACATACATTGGGCAAAACCCATGGTGCTGCAGATGCGAGCGAGTATGTTGGTGTAGAGCCTGCAGCAGCAGGTCTCGAGCATCAGAGTGGTGGTTGGCACAATACATTTGGTACAGGTAAAGGTGTAGATACCATTACCAGCGGTTTAGAAGGCGCATGGACAACCACACCAGCAAAATGGAGCAATAACTATTTTGAAAACCTATTCGGTTATGAGTGGGAAAAACATAAAGGTCCGGGTGGCGTTCACCAATGGCGTCCAATTAATGGTCATGGTGCAGGGTTAGTGCCAGATGCACACGATCCATCAAGAACACACCAGCCATTTATGTTGACCACAGATATTTCTTTAAGAGTAGATCCTATCTACGAGCCAATATCTCGTCGTTTCTTAGAAAATCCTGCGGAGTTCAACGATGTATTTGCAAGAGCATGGTTTAAATTAACGCACAGAGATATGGGTCCAAAAGTTCGTTACTTAGGTGCTGAAGTTCCTTCGGAAGAATTGATTTGGCAAGATCCTGTTCCTGATGTAACACACGAATTAATAAACGAGCAAGATGCTGCAGATTTAAAAGCAACCATTCTTTCAACAGGTTTACCGGTGTCTCAATTGGTTTCTACTGCTTGGGCATCTGCATCAACTTTCCGTGGCAGCGATAAACGTGGTGGTGCTAATGGCGCACGCATTCGCCTTGCTCCTCAAAAAGATTGGAAGGTTAACAATCCAACGCAATTATCAAAAGTGTTAGAAAATCTTGAAGGCATACAACATGCGTTCAACAGCGCTCATGCAGGTGGCAAGCAGGTTTCCATTGCAGATTTAATTGTGCTTGCAGGCAACGCAGGTATTGAGCAGGCAGCAAAAAATGCTGGTCACAATATCACCGTTCCTTTCACCGCAGGTAGAACAGATTCATCGCAGGAGCAAACCGATGTACATTCATTTGCAGTGTTGGAGCCGCAGGCAGATGGTTTCCGCAATTATGCAAAAGCTAAATTTACTGTTTCTGCAGAAGAAATGTTGATAGACAAAGCTCAATTGTTAACGCTTACTGCGCCTGAAATGACGGTGCTTGTTGGTGGAATGCGTGTACTAAATACAAATTTCGATCATGCGCAAACAGGCGTATTCACTACACGTCCCGAAGTATTAACAAACGATTTCTTTGTAAACCTTTTGGATATGGGCACTACTTGGAAGGCAGTATCAGAAACCGACGATGCATTTGTTGGTTCCGACCGCAGTACTGGTGCGCTTAAATGGATTGGTACACGTGTTGATCTAATTTTTGGCAGCAACACAGAGCTAAGAGCCATTGCCGAAATTTACGCTTGCGAAGATTCAAAAGAGAAATTTGTAAACGATTTCGTAGCTGCTTGGACCAAGGTGATGAACCTTGATCGCTTTGAGGTAGCATAATACTTTAATGATATACTTTACAAAAGCTGGTTCGGTAACGGACCAGCTTTTGTATTTGCATTTGTATTTGTTGAACTTGTCCGCCGAAGGTGGAGCATTAGCAGTAAACAAAGCCAAACATTTGTATCGGGCTATACACTCCTATCTTTTTTGCTCAAATGCAGCAAAAAAGTATATCCGCTTCTATCCCGGCTAAAATCATCATTTTTTCTTTACTGTACTTTTTCCGGCGTTTTATTCCGCCTGTATTAATACGCTTTACGCTTGTAGGCAACGTTAAAAATGTCAGATCTAGCCGCATACCCACAATACATTTTCAGTAACTTTATAAAAATGAAAAAAATAATCTTTGCATCCTTAGCAATTATTGCGGTATCACTCATGTCATTCATTACAATTGATGCCTTAAATATTGGCGATGCTTTGCCAAATGCAACAGCTAAATTGATGGATGTTAGCGGTAAGCAAATTACTATGGAGAGTGCTAAAAAAGAAAATGGATTGTTGGTGATGTTTAGTTGTAACACTTGCCCATATGTGGTAAAATACCAGCAACGAACCAATGATATTGCAGCTTACGCTCAAAAAATGAATGTGGGTGTTATTGTCTTAAACAGCAACGAAGCACAGCGTTCAGCTGACGATAGTTACGACGCAATGAAAAAATATGCTAAAGCACAAAATTACAATTGGTTTTATGCGGTAGATGAAAATAATGTGTTGGCAGATGCGTTTGGTGCTAACCGTACACCCGAGTGTTTTTTGTTTGATAAAAACTTAAAACTCGTTTACCATGGCGCTATAGATGATAATGCAAATGATGCAGCAAAAGTGGGCAGAATGCATTTGCAAATTGCAATAGATGAAATGAAGGCAGGTAAAGATGTAGCTACAAAAACAAGCAAAAGCATAGGTTGTACAATAAAAAGAAAAGCTTAATTAATTTTTAATCGCAAGCTTAATAGCATTTTTAATTTCGGCTGCAGTTAATTTTTTCTCATAAAATTTTCTGTAGCCGTTTTTCGTATTTACGAATAGGGTAGCGGGTAAAGAGCCACTCCATTCAGGAGAAATAACAGGACAAAAATAATCTGCGTTGCTTTCATCGAGCCATTCAATGTTTGCAGTATATTTTTTAGCAGCCACAAACTTTTTTATTTTAGCGGGGTAGTAGTCAGCAAGGTCTAAACTGATAAGATGAAGGGCTACTTTTTGTTTTTTATACTCCTTTGTATATCTTATTAAATCAGGTATTTCCTCAACACAGGGTTTACAAAACGTCGCCCAAAAATTTATAATTAAAACTGAATCTGATTGTGCAATCATATTACTTACGTCAGTTATTTTCCATTGTTTTATCTGTTGGCAGTAACCATTAAATTGGAGGCTGATAAATAAGAAAATAATGCTGATGCCTTTCATAAAGTAAACTGTAAAATTTTTTAGTGAAGAAATTACCTACGTCAATAAAAGTTTTTTCATTAAAATAATACCCACTTATGCATTATTACTTTGGTAACAAACTTATTTTATCATTGCTATTTGCTTCTGGTAAAAGCCAAGCTATCTTTCTGTTCTTTCTTCCATTGCCTATCCATGTAAAAAGTACCAAATGGCATAAAGGATGCCAATACAACTTTGCATAACCAAAAAAAATTTTTCTTAAATGAAACAAATATTATTAAGGCTAAAATAATAAAAGCAACAAACAAGCCACCATGTAGCCCACCTATAATTTTTACAGGCATTGGCATGTTTGCAAAGTATTTTAGCGGCATGGCAACAAATAACAAAACCAAAAAAGATATTCCCTCTAGCAAGGCAATTCTACGAAACAGAGAGAACGTTTTATTCATTTCTAATAAATGTATTTTTAACGGGGAGCAAAAATAAAAGATGATGTTGCTCTTATAAACACAGCTTTCGATTTTATTGAGCTATGTAATTTTGTAAATGCGTAATCGTTTCTTTTTGCGATTCTATAATAGACATCACCACATCACCTATCGAAATAATTCCCACTACTTTGCTATCGTTTACCACCGGCAAATGTCGAATTTTATTTTTGGTCATCAATTCCATACATTGTTCTATGCTATCTCCTGATTGAACTGTAATAACCGTTTTTGTCATTATCTCATTTACAGGTGTATCATGCGATGCTTTGCCCTGTAATATTATTTTACGGGCATAATCTCTTTCCGAAAAAATACCCAATAAATTTTCATCTTCAATAACCATTAAAGCACCAACATTTTTCTCTGCCATCATTTTCAATGCATCAAATACTGATGCTTGTGTAGTTAATGAATAAATAAAACTTCCTTTCAATTTTAAAATATCAGCAACTTTCATAATGTAAATTTTAAATGAAAAAGTGTGGGCGTTTTGAAGTTAGCTAGAATTTTTTACAAGTGAGAATCATATTTTTAAAATATTGAGAACCAACTAGCAGCTAAATTCTTTAAGTTGAGTTTTGCATAGTCACTCATAGAAGCGGCATTACAATAAAAAGTAAAAAGAAACGACTCCCATTTTGAGAGCCGTTTCTTGAAAACATTTATTAAATTTATTTAAAAACACTTTTCACATAATCTTCAATTTCTGCTCCTTTTGCTTTGCTTATCTTATCAAAAGATGCTTTAAAGCTAGGGTCTACAGCGCTCCAGTAAGTAGAAGGTATTAAACTTCTAAAAGCAATAATATCGTCTATACCCTTTTTAATATTTGAAACATTGTTAAGTTTTGCTAAATATAAAGCATACTTTGTTGTAAGGCCTAGCTTTTCCTGCGATGGTGGTGCATCGTTGTACATTGTTGATACATATTCAAAATCAGCTTCCGTTCCGTTAGATATCAAAACGTCATTTACTGCTTCACCTAAAGCTCCTTTTGCATCGTTTCTAAATCGTGCTGCATAACTATATGCATTTGTTTCATCAAGTGCTACAATTCCTTTTAATGCAGCACCTGCAACGCTGTAAGATGAATCGTTTACTGCAGCTTGGTAAAGAGAAAGATACTTTTTATTGCCATTTTTTACAAGATAACTTATGGCCGCAGCCTTTACTTTTTTGTTGTCGCTTTTTGCGAGCGCTTCTATTTGTTCAAGCACAACTACATCAGCTTTATATGGAGATGTGGCAAGTTTTTGCATTGTAATTATTTTCAATCCGCCGAACTTATCATTTAATCCCTTCGCAAGATCGGGCATAGTTTTCTTTGCAAAAAAATCAATTGCTTCACGCCTGTCCATATAGTTTCTTGCATTTTTAAACTGTGCAATAAAATTTGCTTCGCTTTTATTATCTGTCTTTTCTGCAAGCAATAATTTATCTGCATCTACATTAATCAGGTCAGGCCGTGTTTTATAATAAAATGCAAGTGTATCTATTTTATTTTCTACGCTAACGTTGTAACGTTTTCTATCAGTGCCTGTGTAAACATCAATGGCCAAAGGAAGTTTAAACAGTTTTCCTGTTTTTTGTGTTTGCTCAATTATTACCAAAGCTTTACCTTCTGCGTCATCATATGTATAATCGATTTTTAATTTTGGATGCCCGCTGCCATAATACCATTGGTTCCAAAACCAGTTCATATCCCTGCCAGTTGTTTCTTCAAAAGCGAGGCGTAATTGCCCTGCTTCTCCTGCTTTAAATTTGTTAGTAGTTAGGTAGTTATTAAGCGATTTAAAGAATGCGTCATCACCGATATAATTGCGAAGCATGTTTAAAATTCGTCCACCCTTGTTATAACTCACGCCATCAAACATATCCTCTTTATCAGCATAATGAAAACGAACTAAGTCTTTTTTTTCTCCACCGCTCAGTACATATCCCTGCATATCTTCAAGGTTATGTTCGTATGCAGCATCTGCACCATACTTGTATTCAAGCCATAAGTACTCACTATAATTTGCAAAGCTTTCATTAACGGTAAGGTGGCTCCAACTTTCAGCAGTTACCAAGTCCCCAAACCATTGGTGAAACAATTCGTGTGCTATTGTTTCTTCCCATGCGTTACCATCGGCAAGCTGCCGGTTATTTTGGTAAGCACTTTCCTGGTGCAAAGTAGCCGTGGTATTTTCCATTGCACCACTTACATAGTCCCTACCTACCATTTGTGCATATTTCTGCCATGGGTAATCTACTCCGAGTTTTTCCGAAAAGAATTTGATCATCTCAGGCGTATTACCAAAAACTTTTCTTGCATATTGCTGCTGGTTCTTTTCGGTGTAATAACTAACTTCTTTGCCTTTGTAGCTATCCTTTGTAATGGCAAAATCTCCTACACCCATAAAAAAAAGATAAGGTGCATGTGGCAGGTCCATTTTCCAAGTATCAGTTCTGGTACCGTCTACATTTTTCTTCTCACTAATTTTTAATCCATTGCTAAGTGTTACATATTTTGCAGGCACAGTCATTGCAATTTCCTGGGTGCTTTTTTGGTTGGGCTTATCAATTGTAATCATCCACACACTATTTGCCTCAGTTTCACCCTGTGTCCATATTTGTACAGGTTTATCTTTGTCTTCGCCCTTAGGATTAATAAAATACAAACCTTTTGCGTCAGTAATGGCTTGGCTGCCTTTCACCTTCAGTTCATTTGGCTTGCTTACATAATCAAAGTAGAGCGTGTATTTTTCGTCCCCCATGTATGTTTTATCAAGCTTTATATTTACCTGCATGCCATCATAGCTGTATTTAAGCGGCGTTTTTACCGTGCCTTTCATTATTGCTACTTCTTTTATTTCCATACCCTTTGCATCTAGCAATACACTGTCTGTAGCATAAAAATGGGGTTTCAATGTAAGCCATTCTTTTCCGTACAAAAATGCTTTGTCATAGTCAAAACGCACATCCAACTTGGTATTTACTATTTCATTTGTTTTTGGATAACTTTCCCGCAATACCTTTTTCCACGCAGTATCTTCAGGTTCTTGCTGCATTTGTGCGTACATACTACTAAAAGGTAATGCTACGCTGCAAACCATCATAAAAATTTTTTTCATGAACTTTTCTGTTTTAAATTAATGTTAGATGCTGTTACTATATGGCTTAATCAAGATCAAGCTAACAAATAGGCTGCTCCGTTAAAAAGAGTAGTAAAAGTAAAGCCAACCTTTAAAATACAGTGATAATATTTTATAAATGGCAAATGAGCAGGAATCTTTAATTTTACAATTCAAAGCAATGCTTTTATGAAAACCTTTCTACAATTGATATTAATGCTTCTGTTCAACACAGCATTGTGTGCACAACAATATTATTTTGCTTATGTGCAAACAGATAACAAACAGCCTTTTTACATAAAAATAAATGACAAGTTGCTCAGTTCTTCAGCATCAGGTTATGTAGTAATACCTAAATTATCTACCGGCTCCTATTCATTAAACATTGGCTTCCCAAAAGATCAATGGCCGCAACAAACTATTCCCTTAACTGTCACGAATACTGATGCTGGTTTTTTATTGAAAAACTTTGGCGAGAAAGGGTGGGGGCTTTATAATTTGCAAACCATGCAGGTGGTAATGAATAATGAAAAAGTTGGTGCTATAGCACCAGTGAATGCAGGCAATAATGATATATTTACAAACACACTTTCCGGTGCTGCAAATACAGAACTTACTACTTCAAAAAAAGTACCTTCAGATATTGTTGTAAATGAAACGCCAAAGCCAATTGTAGTTAAGACCGAAATAAAAATTGAACAAGAAGCACCTGTTATTGCTATAAAGAAAATAAATAGTTCATCTGATGTTGATGGTAAATCATACACGTATGTAGATCGTACTGGTGGGCTAACTGATACCATTAATGTTTTTATAGCGGCTAATAAGTCAATTCAACTTAAAGAAATAGAGACACCACAACAAATAGTAGTTGCAAAAGAAGAAAAGCAGGAGTTTAATGAAGTTAAACCAGCAACCAAAGAAGAAAAACCGACTAAGTTTTTAGATATTGATATGTCAAAGCCCGCTATACCGGTTACCGCTACTGAAACAGCTCCTAAACCAATTCAGCCGGATCCTTTGGTAATTGTTGCTAAAGCTGATGCTGTTGTTAAAGATAAACCTGTTGTAAATTTTAATTCTGATTGTAAGGAAATGGCAAATGACAATGATTTTCTTAAAATCAGAAAGAAGATGGCTGCTGCAAATTCGGATGATGATATGATTGATGCTGCAAAAAAGACTTTTAGAACAATTTGTTTTTCGGTAGAGCAAATAAAAAATTTAAGCGCATTGTTTTTAAACGATGTGGGAAAATACAATTTTTTTGATGCTGCTTATCCTCGTATTTACGACAGTCAAAACTTTGGCACATTGGAAGCTCAGCTTTCAGATCAATACTACATTAGCCGCTTTAAAGCTATGATACGTAATTAGTTTTATGGCAAGGTACTTTATAGAAGTAGCGTACAAAGGCACAGCTTATGCAGGCTTTCAAGTGCAAGAGAATGCCAATACTATTCAGGCTGAGGTCGAAAAAGCGCTTCACACTTTTTTTAGATTCCCGATTTCCCTAACCGGTTCATCAAGAACGGATGCGGGTGTGCATGCCTTTCAAAATTTTTTTCATTTCGATGCTGATTTACAAATTGGCGGAGCTATTACATTAAAAGCTGTTTATCACCTCAATGCTATATTGCCGTTTGATATCGTAATAAAGGATATTAAGCAAGTGGCCGATGAGGCCCATTGCAGGTTTGACGCCACTTCACGCAGTTACATTTATTCAATCTACAATCATAAGAATCCATTTTTGTTCGATAGTGCTTATTACTATCCTTACCCGTTAAATATAGGTGCAATGCAGGAGGCTGCGGAATTACTGTTTGCTCATACAGAGTACCAAAGCTTCGCTAAGAAAAACATCCAGGTATTTACTTATAACTGCAAAATCACAGAAAGTGATTGGAGCTATCAAGATGATGTTCTACTATATAATGTAACAGGTAATCGTTTTTTAAGAGGAATGGTAAGAGGTTTAGTAGGTACAATGTTACTAGTGGGCAAAGGCAAATACACTGTTTCAGATTTTAAATCAATTTTGGAAAGTGATAATAGTGGGAAAACTGATTTTTCAGCTCCTGCAAAGGGTCTTACCCTCAAGCAAGTAAAGTTTCCTTTTTAATAGAGCTTTAATTTATTCATATGGGATGTACTATTCGGTTCGTCTTTATAGATGATCATTGTATATTTTAATTATAAATCCGCTACAACCCCTATGTAGCATGTATCAGGTAAATTTTTTAAATAATTAGTTGTAAAAAGTTTGCATGGGGAAATATATACCCTTATCTTTGCCCTCCGCTTTAAGAAAAAAGCTTTAGTTCTTTAAAAAACCACAGTACATAATCGATTGTTTCCTTTGTTTTCCTTTTGATAAATTATTGGAATAACAATGATTCTTTCTTTTCTGAATGCATTGGCTTCCATACTTTTGCAGTCTTAATAGGTAGTGCAGCGTAAAAGTTAATTGTGGTGAAATTTTTTAAAATAAATTAGTTTAATAAAAAAGTTTTTTATACTTTTGCACCCCGCTTCGAAAAAAGGGGAAAAGAAAAAAGTAAAATATAAGTTCTTTGAAAGATTGGAAATAACAGCAAACGAAACGAAAGTTTCAGAAAACAGATA
>JANOTH010000187.1:0-5967 GCA_031416275.1 Ferruginibacter sp.
AATTCACTAACGGTTGCCGGTTCAGTAATAGCAGAGGAAGATGATAAAGTGGTTGGAATTGATTTAAATGTAAGTAGAGGAGGAATTACTGAAGAGAGAACAGGAGTAGCAACCCCAACTTTGGAAATTAATCTTTTTGCAAAAACCAGCAACGACAGCAGTTTTTTAGCTGATGGATTAATGATAAATTTTAATGATCTATACAGTAACAATGTTGACAATTTTGATTCAAAGAAAATCAAGAACGGTTCAGAAAATGTTTCAATAAAGCATACTTCAGGACTTTTAATAGTAGAACGCCGTCCAACCCTTCAGGCAAACGACACCATTTTCCTCTCCCTTACAAACACCCGTATTGCTCCCTATCGTTTTGAAATAGATCCATCGGTGTTGGGTAACTTGCCATTAAATGCATTTTTAAAAGATAAGTTTTTAGGGACTGAAACGCCTGTGAACTTAACGGATGTTACAAATGTACCATTCAGTATAACGAGCGATGCAGCGAGTAAAGTGGCAGATAGGTTCATGATCGTATTTAAGCCGAGAGCTATTGCGGCGTCTTTACCGTTTAGTTTCACAAACATTACCGCAGAAAAGAATGCTGATAAAACAAACAGCATAAAATGGGGGGTAGCTAACCAAATAGGTATATCAGGGTATAGCATTGAAAGAAGCCATTCCCCAACCGGTTTTACTGCTATCGGCAATATTGCTATTATTGCAATTATTCCGGGAAGTACAAACACTTCATTTACAGATGCCACCCCTTTGGTTTCGGATAATTATTACAGGGTAAAAGCTACTTCGGTAAACGGGCAGGTAATTTACAGTGATGTGGTAAAAATAAGTAAAATTAAAGAAGCCAAATTGGTCAGCATCGCCCCCAACCCTATAGAAGACAATACGGTACGTATTCAAATTAGCAATCAGCGATTGGGAAAATATGCTGTACAAATTATTAACAGCCTTGGACAACCAATTTACAGCAGCAACTTTACCCTAGGAACCAGTTTTGAAACCATCAGTGTATCGCTTCCAAAAAATACAGCCAAAGGGCAATATCAATTAATACTTATAGACGCAGCTTTACACAAAACGGTGAAACAGTTAAACATTCAATAATCATATAAAGAAAAGATTACCCAATCAGTAATCTTTTCTTTTTGTAATTTCGTTAATATCACTATCCCGATACTGACATAATAATATGACGTTACAATTTGGTATATTTTAGTGCTGTCGCAATAAAAAACCGGCGTTCTAGTTATTATACTTACGTACAAAACTCAGTAGCAGGAAAAATTAATCCTTGATGAAAAAAATAGTTACGCTTTCCGCCACAGCCATCATATTTATTTGTATGATGTTTTTCTCTTTCACCGCTGCTGCAGAGCCCGAAGATCCCTGCACAGACCCCGCTGACCCCTGCCCGATAGACAGCAACGTTATTTTATTAATTGGCGCAGCCATTGTGGTTGCAGGCAAAAAATCGTACGACTATAGGAAGAAGGCGTTAGTCTGAAAAATTTGTGCTATCAACTTAATTTATGTAATCCGCCTATCTTTAAGCTAAAATAGATTGGATAAACCTTTGTAATCTACCAAATTTTAAGTTAAAAATTACCACAGACAATCAAAAAATGCCTAACGGAAATATGCGATAAATTTTGGCCTATTATATTTTACTGCAATGCGTAAAAGAATAATAGTATATTTATAATTTTTTTTAACAATATAGAGTCGATCACCATTATTTCTGTGCGTTTCATTTATCTGTAAAACCAAGTTTATGAAAAATTTGTTACCTATTCTACTGTCATTTTTGTGTTTTAAACAAAGCTTTTCGCAGGTATCCCAAATTTCAGTATTTCCCAGCACCAGCGGCAATATTATTACCGGCCTTAGCAATTACAGTGTTACCGAAGCCATTTATCTTGGTTCAGAAATAGGGAATTCCAATTATCTAACACCTGCCACCTCTATCGACAGGATTGGGTTTAGCCTTTCCATAGTAGCACCCAACACGGTTTTTCCGGGTCTAAATATTTATTTTAAAGAAGTACCAACCGCCTCCACAGATTTGGCTTCAGGCGCATACAGCACCACAGGCTACACCCTTGTATTCAGTGGCACGCTCACTGCTAACCAGGTTGGTATGATTTATCTTGATTTATCTACCCCGTTTACAAGAACCGACGGTGCAAATAATCTTTCCGTTTTAATAGAACGAACCACACCGGTATCGGGCGCGGGCATACAGTGGAATGCGTCTGTGGGCAACGCAAATGATGCAAGTGAAAATACATCGCACCTTACCGCCCGCAGATATAGCGGTACTATTGCGCCGGTATCTGGTACTACCAATTTGGTAGCTACCGCTTTTAGGCCAAGGCTTTACCTCAGCCATAAGATAGCCAACGATGCATCGATAGACAGGTTTAATACCATGCCAACTAACTCCTGCCACACTGCAGCAAACCAATCATTAAGTTTTACATTAAAAAATCTAGGAACTGCCAACATAAATGCCGGTGATGCAAGTGCTACACTGACAGTAAGTAATGCTAATAGCGGCACGTACACTGCCTCTAACAGCAGCAGCATTGCACCGGGCGGTGTTGAGATAATAAATTTTAGTGGTATCAACGTAACAAATGTGGGTACCAACAATTATTCAGTATCAGTAAGCCTTGCGGGAGATTTGTACAGCAACGACAATACTGCTGTAACTGTAGGAAACACTTTACCTGTCATCAGCAGTTTTCCTGTATTGGAAGATGCAGAGGTAGCTGGTTTTACCTCTTTTAAATCGTTTATGACCATTAATAATGGTACCAGGCAGCTTTGGGGTTTACGCAGCACTCCGTATACCAATACATCTCAAACTCAGCCACTCAATGCACATGGTGGTTCTAAATTTATTTTATACGATGCATTTTTAGCGCCCACTTCGGCCGGTACATCGGCGAGGTATTTTAGCGACTGTATTTCTTTACCAACCACCGCTTGCCCCACATTAAGTTTTTGGATGAGCCACGATAATACCACTGCCCGTACGGCGGCTGACAGCTTGTATGTGAGTGTAAGTACAGATAAGGGTACCACCTGGGTGCGTCAGCCAATACTCTCTATAGGTGCGGGTTTGCAGCGGCACGATGCTACATTGGTAGCCAATGCTGCCCCAGTATGGCGAAAAAATGCTGTTGATTTATCGGCCTTTGCAGGGCAAACAATACAGGTTGGTTTTGAAGGCGTAAGCAAATTTGGAAACGGCTTTGGGCTGGATGATATTGAACTAAGCACTACTACAGCATCAACCGACGTGGCTTTACAGACCAATGTAGCTACTTATCCTTTAAGCACCGGCTGCACCGAAGCTGGTTATACTTACTACAAAGATGCCATGGGCAAAAATGTACTAGCAGTGGAGTGGGGTAGCAATACAGCTTCTAAGGCGTCAGCAAATGCTACTTTAACACTAGACGCCTCGCTATTTGCAGCAACATCTGGTAGCGGAGCGCAGGCAAACGGTACTTTTACGATGAAACGTTACTGGAATATTGACGTGGCGGGCGTGCAACCAAGCACTCCGGTTAAAGTGAGGTTTTTTTACGATGCTGCAGAAAGAAATGCAACAGATAATGCGGCAACATCATTTGCAAGCGCCAACCCAGGTAGTGTTGTAAGACAGCCAAACTGGTTTAAAACAAACAGCGGAGCCTTTGTTGGCGATGCTTCGCATGTGCAACCGGCCGGAGTTTTAAATGCAACAACATTAATTGATGAAAACACAGATGGGCTTACCATTAACGGGGTATTATATGCACAATTTAGTGGACTTACAAGCTTTAGCGGTGGCACTTATGCAAGTGGTGTAAACGCAGGTGCAGTACTACCTATATCAGTAGCGTTTTTTAGAGGAAGAAAAAGTGGAAGTGACAATATATTGGATTGGAAAATTACCTGTGTAGGAGAACCATCGGTAAAAATAATTGTTGAACGCAGCAATGACGGGCGAAATTTTAAATTGTTAGATGAGCAAACTGCTACTGATGTGCGGTGTTTGCAGGCATTCGTTTACAATGACATCAATCCATTAACCGGCAAAAATTATTATCGTCTTAAAACAATTTCGCTAGATGGAAAAGTACTATACAGCAGCATAGTTGTTTTATTGAACAAAACCAGCGGTTTCGAACTAGTGAATGTAGCTCCAAATCCGGTTAACACAATTGCAAATATCAATGTATCAACAGCAAGAGCTGGAAATTTCGGATTAACAATTTCAGATATTACAGGCAAAATTATCCTTGTAAAAAGACTTGTTTTGCCTGAAGGCAATAACTTTATTAAAGTTGATGTTGCAGCTTTGGGGGCGGGTACATACATTGTAACCTTAAACAACAATATTGGTGATAGCAGAACAACACGTATGGTTAAATATTGATGCCTGTAAAATTTTTCTTTATTAAGTACGTTATATTTTAATAATACCTGCTGCGCAGTCTTAAAAGTATGTATTGTAATCCTGCTTGCATGGTATAGGATAAGTTACCCACAAAAGCGTGAAATGTGTATACAAGTTTTAGCTTAAGGCACTTGCATTAGTAAATATTTTTTACGATTTTTGTTTTAACCAAATACTGTCAGAAAATGAATGTAACTTTCTGGCTATTAATCTGATGATGAAAAATATTGACCGGGCTTTTACCTCCTGCAAAATTAAGTTTTTGCACGCCGTAATATTGTCTGCCTTTGCAGTGTTTCAGCTAGCTTCCTGCAAAGTAACCAAACCCTCTGCTTATTTTACCAACTTAAAAAAAGACACTACCCTTGCCGGTTTTATAACGGGCGATTTTGAATTGAAAATTAGAAAAGGCGACCGTCTTTCAATAATTGTAAGCAGCTTAAGTTCGGTTGAAGATGGGCTGTTTAACAGCGCAGGAGCAGGAGCGGGAGGAACCACAGGTGGTGGATTTATTGTACAGCAAGATGGGTCCATTTTGTTGCACAGGCTCGGAAATTTGCAAGTTGCAGGTTTTACGAGAAAAGAATTGCGATCATTGCTTCAAGAAAAATTATTGGCTTATATGAAAGAGCCAATTGTACAGATTAGTTTTTTAAACCATAAAGTTACTATTCTTGGCGAAGTTGGAAGCCCCCAAGTGTTAACAATGCCCGAAGAACAGTTATCCTTAATTGATGCCCTCGTTTTGAGTGGCGACGTAACAGCAAACGCTAAACGAAACAATATTACCATCATTAGAGAAGAAGGAACCGAGAAGAAAGTTAAACACGTAAACCTAGAAGACAATTCCATTTTTTCTTCACCGTGGTATTATGTTAAGCCAAACGATATTATTTTAGTTACTGCCGATACAGAGAAATTTGTAAAAGAAGAAAATAAGAGAAAAATACAATCAACACTCTCCCTTGTAGTTTCAGGAATTTCTTTTTTGATTATAATCGTAGACAGGGTTTTTAAATAGGCTTTTGTATGGAAGAAGAACAATTTTTTAGCGATAAACCCCAAGCCAATATATTGGTGCAAATTCTGCAGAGATATTTGCCGTTTTGGCCACTGCTTGCGATTTTGCTTGCTATTTCAATGTCTATATCATTTATTTATCTGCGCTCCCAAACTAAAATTTATGTAGCCGCTGCAAAAGTATTATTAAAAGATCCACAAAAGGGTGGGGGCGATAGTAAGGTACTTGATGCATTGAATATTTTTAGTGAGAAGAAAATTGTTGAAAATGAAATATTGGTTTTAAAGTCTACCTCGTTGATGCAAGATGTTGTGAAGCAACTCGACCTTTACACAACAGTATACAATGAAGGCAAGGTACAAACCGAAGAATTGTATGGTACCAATTCGCCACTTTATTTTGAAGCACTCAATAAAGACAGCATAAATGGAGGTGGTAAATTTTCGCTGGAGGTTGATTGGAAGAACAATACAATTAC
>JANOTH010000188.1:0-1869 GCA_031416275.1 Ferruginibacter sp.
ATTTTGTAGTTGGTATCTATTCCTTCTCTTATTAAGCGAAGCGTGTAGCCATCTGCAATGGAGCGGTTGTAGTAATATTTATGTATGTAATCGCCGAACAACAATTTGCTGTCAAATTCTTTTACTACTTGTTTTAATAGCGGTGT
The DNA here is from genome assembly GCA_031416275.1 of Ferruginibacter sp. GTDB lineage: Bacteria > Bacteroidota > Bacteroidia > Chitinophagales > Chitinophagaceae > Ferruginibacter. Next base: position 147 of record JANOTH010000188.1, read on the forward strand.
ACCTGTCAGGGCAATTTTTATAGACTTTTTATCAGAATTAATAAGATTGGCTAGATAGTTCCCCTTAGGATTGTAGGAGCGATGGGCCTCATCTAAAAAATAAATGCGTTGTATATTAATGTCGTAGCCCAAATCGGTTGCTACCACCGCTTCATCAGTAAACTTTTGAATATTGACTACTGTTATCTCAGCTTCGCCGCTTGCATTGTGAACAGCGGCAAGCAATCTTAGGTCTTTAGTAAAATCCGTCCGGGAGTTTACATTTTTTACTTTCAATCCTCTGTTTACAAATTCATTTGTGGCTTGAATAGCAAGGTCAATACGATCTACTATGAAGTAAAACTTAGGCACAATATTTTTCTGCTGATAATAATCTGTAAGAAATTTTACATTGTAAAAAGCCAATGCTGTTTTACCGGATCCCTGTGTATGCCAGATGATACCTTTTGTAATTCCTTTTTCTAATGTTGCAGCAATGGCCTTGGTAGCAAACATTTGCGGATACCGCATGATGTGCTTGTGTATTGCTTTGCCTCCTTCATTCTCTTCTTCCACATAAGCAATCGCATAATTTAAAACAAACGCCAGTCGTTCTTTATTTAATAAAGATGTCAATACTCTGTTGGTGGGTGTATGGTAATGTTTATTAGTTTGAAATTCGGGATTGTGTTTTAGGACTTCTACATTGTTATCCTTCAGCACCAAATTTTCTGTATCATCATTGTGCTCAGCTAATAATGTTGATAGGTTTAAGTTTTCCTCTTCTCTAAAATAATTAAAATGCAAATCTTTGTAAGCAGCTGTTGCATAATAGGCGCCTTGCACCGGCTCTATTACTCCATCCTCATATTCCATGTTATTGGAGAAGACCATCAGCTGTGTGATGTTTGCAAAGCTCTTAAACTTTTTGTTTTGATACCTCCTATTAATGCGGGTTCTTTCATCCAGTACGCCTTGCTTGTTGTTGGGCTTTTTAACTTCTATAAAAACAAGCGGCATACCATTTATAAGTAGTGTAACATCAGGCCTAAATTCTTCCTCTCCATTTTTGCAGGTAAGTTCTGTAGTTACATGAAATTGGTTGTTGCTGAAGTCTTTGAAGTCTATTAATTTAATACCGGATGTAGCTGTTATAGCTTTATAAAACTCTCTTCCTAAATCATCGTAGTCAAGTTTTAAACTAACTTCCTGCAGATGCTTTTCTATATCTGCTTGCGTAACTAAGTTGCTATTAATTTTCTTTACACTTTCAATGAATATGTCTTTGAAAATATTGGTTTCTTCAATCCGAAGATGATGCTCTTTACGGGAGATATATTTATACCCCAAGCGGGTAAGGTGAAGTAATGCAGGTATTTTAACTCTTGAATCTTCGTTAAAGGCCATGTTAGTTTTTGGTTATTTACTGCTGTTTATTCTAAGATTTCTAAGATGATTTTAAATCACATCGCAATTTCAATTATACCATTTTATCAACCCCAAGTAGTCAAAGTTATAGGATTTAAAGTAGCAGTTTCATTCTTTTCCTATGCTCTGGGCACACGATACCTCGCTCTGTTCTTTATCAAATTTCATTGTGCCACTTTATTATTTCAACAAAGCACTTGATATGCTTTCATATGCCACGCACGCCGATAGTGGATTTGTGCATTTATAGAGTTTCGAGCCCCATGTTGCTGCCAAGTAATATGCTGCTTACGCTTCGCTCTTTTCATCAGCAACA
>JANOTH010000189.1:0-3410 GCA_031416275.1 Ferruginibacter sp.
TTTTAAGGCATTTTGTTGATGCTGGGAAATAAAAATCATTGTTCAACTTCTGTCCGCTGCCATCCCTCTAGAGCAGAAATGATGCGAGGCTTTTATTATTCAGCTACCTGTGTGGCCTGTTATGAAAAACCTAACCGGAACATTTTTCTTTTCTTATGTTGGACATCGCTCACGTCTTCTACCTGATTGAACAACAAAAGTATTTGCAAAAGAATAACTGAACATTTTAGCATCAGCTAGGTACCGGCATAAGAAATGCTTTGTGTTCGACGTTTAATTTTTTCAGCTTTAGTTCATAACTTCCGCAATAGATTCTAAATAGCCATTTGTACCAAGCAGAAGAAAAACGAACTTGCTGCTTTCGCAAATACTTAATGTTGCTATAATGAATTTGTAATTTCATTTTTCTAAATATTTATTCGATCAAACTAACAATGATGCAAGCCACCAAAAATCTGCTTTCCGTTTTTTCTTTATTTTCATTATTTTTTACTTGCACAAGTACAGCGCTGTATGGTCAACAAATTGATACAAGCTATAATCAAAAGATTAAGGAATACACTACCGATGCAAGGTTCCTTCCTTCATCAGTGCTTGATTTGGTGTATGATGCTAAGGTTCCATCACCGAAGGAATTTTTTGGTACCATCATTGGCGCACCCGGAGTAATGCATCGCACTACAGAAATATACAGCTACTATAAAAAGTTAACAGAAACTTCATCATTAATTACGATTAAACAGGTTGGTACAACAGAAGAGGGGCGTGCCATTAATTTGGTAACAATTGGGAATGAAGATGCAATGAATCAACTGGATTTTTATAAAAATCAATTGGGCCTTTTAGCTGATCCAAGAAAGGTTGGCGTAACAGATGCGGACGCAATTATTAAAAAAGCAAAACCTGTTTTTTATTTAAATGGCGGGTTGCACTCAACCGAAATGGGTTCTCCTGAAATGCTCATGGAACTGGCATACAGACTTGTAACCGGCAAAACCGATGACATTAGGAAAATACGTGACAACATTATTGTTATTATTAACCCTGTTTCGGAGCCTGATGGAAGGGACAAACAGGTGGACTGGTATTACCGTTATTCTAAAGCAAGAAAAGATTTCGATGATGGCTTTCGCTATTCACCGCCTTATTGGGGCAAGTATATATTTCACGATAACAACCGTGATGGCATACAGGTATCACAACAACTAACAAAATCAATTTTTAATATTTATTATGATTGGCACCCTACGGTAATGCTCGATCTGCATGAGTCAGTGCCATTAATTTACATGTCAACCGGAACCGGACCCTACAACGAAACTGTTGACCCTATAACAATTGGCGAGTGGCAGGTAATGGCCAATCACGACATTACTGCACTGGCAGCGCAAGGATTACCAGGCGCATTTACATGGGCATTCTACGATGGCTGGTACCCAGGCTATGGTATTTGGGTAGCCAATAATCATAACTCCATTGGGCGCTTTTACGAAACCTTTGGTAATGCCGGGGGCAATACATACCTGCGAGATCTTTCTGAATTTAATTATGCAGGCGATGCGGTTACCAGCAGAGAATGGTACAGGCCCGACCCCGCTACTCAAAAGGTCAACTGGTCATCACGTAATAACATCAATTACATGGAGGCTGGTGTGCTTGCTTCCCTCTCGTACACAGCAGATAATAGAAAATTATTATTGCACAATTTTTACCAGAAGGGGTTAAACAATATTAAAAAAGGAAGAGAGGAAAAGCCTCGGGCATTTGTAATTCCTGCTACACAACGTGACCCTGCAATGGCTGCTCACCTCGTTAACCAGTTACGCAAGCAGAACATTGAAGTACACCGTGTTGATACTGGCAAAAACAAGGCTGATTATGTTGTATTGTTGGACCAGCCTTACCGTAACCTGGCAGTAACATTATTAACCAAACAAAATTTTTCGAAAGATGCAAAGTTTCCGCCTTACGATGATATAGCCTGGACGCTTGGCTATTTGTATGGTGTTGATGTACGTGCTGACGATAGTGTGAAATATGCCAGGACTAACCTTACCATGTTAAGCAATGATGTAAAATATGAAGGAAAAGTAAATGGTACGGGTGAAAACTATGTGCTCAATTATAAAGCGCAAAACACGTTGTTGCCTGCATTATATTGGTTAAAATCGCAAAACAAAGATGCAATAGCTTCGATATTAGATAGCAAGGTTACTGTAGGAGGAATGAAAGATACAATGGCAGCGGGTTCGGTGGTATTTAAGAATATTACGCAACAGCAGGCAGCAAAACTTACATCGCAGTTTGGGCTTGATCTGCAGGCAACGAAAACAAATCCTGTTTCTAAACAACATGAAGTGCACTTGCCATCAGTTGCTATTTACCATACCTGGACAAATACGCAAGATGAAGGTTGGTCAAGATATACTTTTGAGCAGGTTGGAATTCCGTATACTTCTATCAATAAAGATGATTTAAAAAAAGGCGGATTAAGAAAAAGATTTGATGTGATACTTATTCCACGTACGGGTGGTTCGGCAAGCGATTTTATTAACGAGATAGATAAAAAGTTTGGTCCGATGCCTTACACAAAAACGGCAGATTTTCCATCACATGGGTATCCCGATTCTACAAACGACATGACGGGTGGCCCAGGCTTTGCTGGGTTAGAGCAGCTAAAACAATTCAGTGAAGATGGTGGTGTTATCATCAGTTTAGATAATTCGTCGCAGATATTGGCGAACGCAGGTATAGTAAGCGATCTACAACCTTATGATGCCGCAGGACTCTTTCATCCTGGCTCTGTCGTAAACGTTAAAGTCCGTAATATAGACAACGCAGTCGTTTATGGATTTACTGAAGTATTACCCATCTTTAGAGGCAATGGTCCGCTTTTGCAGGTGAAAAAGTTTAACCGTAATATGATGTTGCTTCAGTATGGAACAAAGCCGTTAAAAGATGAGGAGAAATATAACGGACCTATTATGGGTATGCCGGGAAAACAGGAAATAGCCGCTGTTAACGACATTAATAAAAAGGAAGCTCCTTATGTTCTTTCGGGAATGGTACGCAACGAACAGACCATTATTGGACATGGTGCCATTTTCAATGTCCCTGTAGGAACTGGCCGTGTGATAGCCTTTACTTTTGATCCATTACACCGTTACCTCAATTTGCACGATGCACCCTTAGTTTGGAACATTTTAATTAACTGGGATCACTTAAAAAAAGAATAAAAATTATCAGTAAAAAGGAATACCCTTTTGATGGAAATAGGTTGAATATTTTACTGTTTGATTCACTGTAGGCAGCATTTATTTGAGCTAGTTTATCTTGAGATTTTAGCAATTAATATCAAAAAAATAACTGTATTTGTTCGGACGCATAAACATAGCTGATGATGAGTTCTT
>JANOTH010000190.1:0-12892 GCA_031416275.1 Ferruginibacter sp.
TCAATTATGGGAAACAACCATGAACCCTGCAACACGTACGTTAAAGCAAGTAACTATTGATAGCCTTACTACAGCTGATGGCGTTTTCTCTATGCTAATGGGCGACGAAGTGCCACCACGCAGAGAATTTATTGAAAGCCACGCTAAGTACGCTAAAATAGATGTTTAGATATTAGACGCAAGATTTTAGACTTAAGACACAAGATTAGAGCCCGATTAGTTTCGGGCTTTTTTATTTGGTTAGGGCTAAGCTAATTTTTGATAATAATGGGAATGTATACACTGTGGTTATCGGAAGCTAACGTTTTGCAAACGTTATTACTTGTTTGAAGAAAAATAAAATTTAAAAATGTGAAAAAATTGCTAACACATAAAATTGTAAGCAACAAAAAAACACATCGAAGTGTCTTTTGAAAAAGTGTTATGAATAAAAAGTACGCATTGTATTGTAGCTTGCTAGTGCTGTCATTAGTGAGTTGCACAAAAACTACAGATGAGCCTACCTGCATCTCTTTTAAAACGGGTCCGGTTACAAAAATAGATGGCGCCACAGCAGCATTAGTTAATCAAGAAATATTACTTGCTATAGATTTTACGTCATTTAATGGCTGTGGACAATTCAACAAATTTGAAGAAACTGCAAATGGAAACGAAACAACAATTATTGTGAATGCAAAGTATGAAGGTTGTGTTTGTACGCAGGATTTACCAACACGTCAAGCAATATATAAATTTAGAAAATCGCAAGCGGGAACATACACCTTAAAGTTTTTACAAAGTGATAATATTTATTTGAACCATACTGTTACTGTTCAGTAATTTTTCTTAATGGTTTAAAAATGGTATGAATTTTCACATTCATACTACTCTTTATTTTCAATTAAAAACGGGTCTCAGAAAAGTTGTTTCATAGCTTACAATACATTATGAATCGGTTGACATTTGAAAAGTTCCTACACATTCATCATCTGTTAGAATTAAGGTTTTATATTTTTCATACTCCGCTAGGCTATTAAAACTAAACAGCGCATAACAAATATTACTGGCGCCTTCGCTTGGCATAAAATACCCATGGTGTTGCCCACCAAAACAATTTACCAGCTCTATCCACTTCTTACTATATTGTTTAAAAACTTCTAATGATAAGGATCGATTATGTATTTTATGTGGCAGGTTACCATGATTGTGCTTTTGAGATAATGAGAAATTTTATAGGCCCACCGCCTCGGCTCTTGTCTCACGAGACGTTCGCTAAGATCTCAAATTAAATATTTTATTTTTTACCCTACCACCGCCCTCGCCTCATGCTTTACCGTAAAATTTACAGAGTTTGCAATAAAGCAAAGTTCATTGGCTTTTTTATGTAGTTCATTTGCTTTGGCAATCATGTGTTCTTCGGTAACGGTTACTATCGGCTTTAATATTACTTCTGTAAAATGTCCACTACCATTCGCTGTTTCAGTCATGGTTCCGGTTGCATGGTCTACGTATTTGGTAACAATTACGCCGGCTTCTGCGCATACATGCAGGTACCATAGCATGTGGCAAGATGCTAAAGAGGAAACTAATAAATCTTCAGGATTGTGTTTTGTTGCATCTCCACGAAATGCAGGGTCAGATGAACCTTCAATAGTTAGTTTGTTATCAATAATTATGTCGTGGTTTCTCTCATAATTTCTATAGTGGTCAGTGCCTGTGCCTTTGATGCCTGTCCACTGTATTGTTGCTGTGTATTGGTGTTGCGTTTGCATAGTGAGTTAGTCTATTCAACAATATACAACATGCAGTTTAATTTCTTATTTAAAGACTTTCAATTCAAACATCCTGATACATTAATGGCATAGCCGAAGTTCGACAGAGTGTTATAAACTCCTCCCCCACCCACCGGTTTTTACTTATTCTGCGCTTGTATAAAAGATGAAAAAAGATTTACGGAAGAAGGGCTGCCGGATAGTAGTGAAAAGCCCACAGTGTAGCGCAGCGAAACGAGGACTTGTAACGGATAGCCGGAGCAAATGCTGAATAGAAACTCCGGAACCCACAGCCCCAAAAATTATTTTACCTAAATGAAACCAACGAAGTCATCGGATACCTCAACCCCGAGTAACCCATCATATCTACTTTTACATTGCCTACAGAAATAGGACTTTCAACTCGAAGAATAACACGATTAGGATCATCACTAACCCAAGCTGTCATTTTTTCTCCACCTTCAAACATGGTTCCTTTTATTAGCAATGGTTTAAACTTTATTGCATTGAATTTACCATATTGCGTCTTTATTTTTTCTTTGCCCAGGTATCTAATATAGAGATGATAAACTTCATCATCTAAAAACATATCGAATGGAATTTTATCGCCCGGCTTGTATTTGTTCCAGTTTATATTTCGAGCATAATACATAGCACTAACGACATCCTGCATGCAATCTGAAATTTTAAAAACCCCATTTGTACTAACCGCTGTATTGGATGCCTGGTTAAATGTTACATTGTTGTATATCTTAACTTTTCCTTCTTCTACATTTCGTATAAATTTTATCGGCGACATGCTTGCAGTGTCAATATAACTTTCATACCTATCTCTTACCTTAAAAAAATTATCGAAAAATGAATACGTCTTGCCCTCGCCAACGCAATGATAAACCGGTTTTCCGTTAAAGCGCTCAAGTGCGGTTGTAAAGCTTGCCTCCCCTGCGGCAATATATGCACCCATGGCATTGTAATAAACCTTCATCACAATCTTTTCGCCAGGCTTAAAGGCAGTGTTTCTAATTCCACAAAATTCGCCCTTCTGTGCAAATGAAAAATGGGTGAAAAGCAAACATCCAAATACAGTAAAAAATAATTTAGTAGAGTTCTTCATTTGTCTTTTAAAATTTTAATTCCAAAAATCAGTAAGCTTCCTACAACCGCCGGTATCACTAAATTGATAATCCAGATACTTAAAGATGCCGCCTGTATTCCTATTAAATTGTTACTATATAATTGCAATATCTCTAAACTTGCTGCTGCTCTTATTGGCAATTCAGTAAATCCAATTGTTGGTGCAATAGCCATAACCAAATAAAATACCGTTAATAACCTAAAGCATGTAAAAAAACTTATCTGCACTTGCATTACTTGCAAGAGGAGAATGAATTGCAAAATAAAGACCATGTAGCGCAAAAAAGATAAAAACAGAATTCTTAACAATTGTTTACGTGAAAATGTATTTAACAAAAGAATGTGTGAAGCTGCCTTTTTTAAAAAATTAATTTTATTTAGCAGCCTTACTAGTAAGTCGATTTTAAAATAAATTAGCAATAGAAAAATTGCCGCCGAAGTGCTTATATATAAAAGTATATCATCAGTATAAGCAGGTAAAGAATTAAAAAGATTATTGCCTGCATCAAAATATTTTAAATAGATAAGCCCTCCAGTACCCATAATTACAGTGATAAATAATTGGCTAATGCTACCGAGTATTGTTTGCGGAATAGCATCTAACCTGTTTTCTTCTTTAACATACAAAATACGACCACCATACTCACCTACACGATTGGGCGTTAGCATCGTTATACTGCAACCTGCAAGCACACTTCTAAAAGAATTTGCGAAAGATAATTTTTCTAAAGGACGTAAAAGGATTTGCCATTTGAAGGCTTCAAGTCCCCAATTTGCTAGCATCAGCAAAAATGCAAACCACAGAGCCGGGTTTTCAAAACTATTTTTAATTTGTATCCATCTTTCAGCAAGATCATTTTGGTTAGAAACCTGTTTGTATAAACTCCAGCTAAGAAACAAGAAGATTAAAGGACCAAGAAACCAATTGAATAATATTTTAATACTTTTGCGCAGATATAAATTTTGGTAAAAATAGCGCCCGTATTGCAAAAGACAACAAAAATAATTTTAGGAATAGATCCAGGTACAATTGTGATGGGTTATGGCATTATAAAAGTGAAAGACAAAACTGCATCTCTACTAGATATGGGTGTTTTAAAACTAAATGCTAAACAAGATGCTTACGAAAGGCTAGAAAAAATACATAGTAAAGTTGCCGAAATTATAAAGGAATATAAACCGACCTGCTTTGCCATTGAGGCTCCCTTTTTTGGAAAAAATGTTCAAAGTATGCTCAAGCTTGGGCGGGCACAGGGTGTGGCAATTGCTGCAGCAATGCAGGCTGGCTTATCCGTTACAGAATACTCACCTAAAAAAGTTAAACAATCTATTACTGGTAATGGCAACGCTGATAAACTGCAGGTATCAAAAATGCTGCAATCTATTTTAAAGTTTGAGGGAGAACATACATGGCTAGATGCAACAGATGCGCTTGCAGTAGCACTTTGTCATCATTTTCAGGAGAGCAATTTATTGGCTAAGGCGGGTGGCGGTAAAAATGACTGGAAGAGTTTTATAGCCAATAATCCAAAGAGAGTAAAGTTGAATTAATTGTTTGGTTCACTATATTTAATTTGTTAGACCACAAAGGGAAACAACGCAAAGCTTTACTAGGAAAAGCAAAAATGAATATTGAGTTTAAGGCTTTGCGTTTAGGCTTCTATATTATGTAACAGCTGCGCTTGAATTTGCATCATTTCTTCTTTTGTAAAAGATATTTTTGCTCTGGTAAAATTTAAATCGTCTGCCGAGTTTATGGGGACTAAATGCAGGTGTGCATGTGGTACTTCTAAACCAATGGCGCTAATGCCACATCGCTTGCAATCAAATGTTTTTTCTATTGCTTTTGCAATGGGTTTTGCAAACACTAACATAGCAGCAAGCAACGCATCATCCAGATCAAACAGTTTATTAATTTCCTTTTTTGGTACTACTAATACGTGTCCTTTTACTAATGGAAAAACATCTAAAAAAGCAACGAAGTTTTCATCTTCTTTAATTTTATAAGAAGGAATTTCGCCTGAAATTATTTTAGAAAAAATAGACATTGACAAAAATTATTTTAAAATAAAAAACCCGTTCTCAAGGCAGGAACGGGTTGCAAAATATATAAAACTTATTAGATAGAAATTTCTTTTACTTCAAATTTTAAAACACCTGCAGGCACACTTACCTCAGCAATTTCACCCTTTACCTTGCCAAGCAATCCTTTGCCAATGGGCGATGTTACAGAAATTTTTCCCTGTTTTAAATCTGCCTCATTTTCAGAAACAATTTGATAAGTAACTGCTTTTTTTGTTGTTAGATTGAGGAGCGTCACTTTGGTTAAAATACTTACCCTGCTTGTATCGATAGTTGTCTCGTCTAAAATGCGAGCAGTAGAAACTATTCCTTCTAGGTAATTAATTCTCGCTTCGAGTAAACCTTGGGCTTCTTTAGCTGCATCGTACTCTGCATTCTCTTTTAAATCCCCTTTTTCTCTAGCTTCAGCAATTGCCGCACTTGCCGCAGGCCTATCTACACTTTTTAATTTGTGCAAATCAATCTGTAGCTTATCAAAGTTTTCTTGTGTTACATAATTGGTATCCGACATACAATTCGTTTTGAGTTTTACTAAAAAAAATACAACGCTCCATTTTTATGAAGCGTTGTAGGTATACAAATATAAGGAAAACTCTTTTAGTTAACTGCCAAATATCAGGTAAGTTTAAGCTGTTCAAGCTTTCTAATAAGCACTTCGCTCATTTTTAAGAAAGCCTCATTGCTATATCCTGCAATGTGAGGGGTAATAAGAACATTATCGTTATTTAGAAGAAAGTCTAATTGCCTTTTTTCTACTTCTGTGTGCGTTTCTAGCTTTTCATTTTCAAGCACATCTAATGCTGCACCTTTAATTTTATCATTTTGTAATGCATTTATCAATGCTTCGGTTTCTATTACATTACCACGTGAGGTATTAATGATAATTGGGTAGTTTTCCAGGCTATTAAAAAACGCATCGTTAGCCATGTGCTTTGTCTCATCACTTAAGGGCACATGAAAACTAATAACATCTGCATACCTACATATCTGATCTAAACCTGCTTCCCTAATAAATTTACCACCAAAACCATTTTTGTTAATATCGTAACCCAACATAGTAATATCAAATCCCGAAAGCACTTTTGCAAATGCCTCTCCGGTGTTTCCATAACCGATAATACCAATCGTTTTTCCTGAAATTTCTACACCCCGGTTCTCGTCCCTTATCCATTTGCCTTCTTTTATTTCGCTGCTGCTCTTTATTATTTTATTTGAAAGGCTCAATAACATACCAAGCGCATGTTCACCAACTGCATTCCTGTTACCTTCCGGGCTACTAATGCACGCTATGTTTTTAGATTCAGCATAGACTGTATCAATTAGTTCCATACCGCTGCCAAGGCGACCGATCCACTGTAATTCTGTAGCAGCATTAATTATTGCTTTATCAATTTTTAAACGTGTTGTTACAACGAGGCCTTTTGCTTGAGGAACAATATTCAATAAATCAGTATAAGAAATTTCAGGCTCATACACTACATTGTAACCTTTATTTTGAAAGGCTTTAATTAGATAGGGATGAACTTTTGCGGAAATTAATATCATTGTTATAAAAACGCTGTAATGCTTATTTCTATGTTTACATTTTTCGGAAGTCCTTTAACCGCTACTGTTTCCCGTGCAGGATAATCTCCTGTAAAATAGCTACCATAAATTTCATTTACTTCGGCAAACAAACTCATATCGCTTAAAAAAATTGTTGTTTTTACGATATTATTAAAGCCGGCACCGGCCTCTTTTAATATAGCAGCGATATTATTCATCACTTTGTTTGCTTCTTCAGCAATTGTTGCATTCATTAACTCGCCTGTTGCCGGATCTAAGGCAATTTGCCCTGATGCAAAAAGAAAATTACCTGCTTTTACCGCTTGGTTATATGGACCAATTGGAGCTGGCGCTAAGTCGGTTTTAATAATAACTTTATCCATTATGAAGATTTATTTAGTGACGCAAATATATCCTCTTTATACCACGTAATTTTGCTGAAAATATTATAATGGAGATAGTTGTTTTACATAAGGATGATACTTATAATTTTTTACAAACTGTTGGAGAAAGTATTATTTGGAGATTTACAGACAACACACATACTTTTTTTGCTGATAAAAAAGCAGATGCTTATTTAGACCTAAGGCAGGATGCGGGTGAAAACTACAGCAGTATCACAAAACCAGTTTTTATAAATAGTATGGTAGAAACGCTTGCAGAAAACAATCATAATAAAAATGTAATAAGATTAAATGCATGGCGGGGTTTCATTGAAAATGATTTGTGGGAAATTGCAGGAGAAATAAGTGGTGAAACTTCGGAAGTATTACAGCACCTAAACAAAAAATATATTGCAGTTCCTGATGAACCTGGTTTTGTAAGTGCAAGAATAATAGCTATGATAATAAATGAAGCATACTATGCAAAAGATGAGGGTGTAAGTACTGAGGCAGATATTGATATTGCTTTGAAACTTGGAACCAATTATCCGTATGGTCCTTTTGAATGGTGTAATAAAATTGGCATACATAACGTGTATACATTGTTACAAAAACTCTCGATAACTGATGAACGATTTTTGCCTTCGGTAGGTTTGGCAGCAGCAAATAAAAAATAGATAATGGCTTTAATAATTAACATTGATAGCTCGCTAGAAATAGCATCAGTAAGTATTTCAAAAGATGGGATAATACTAAAACATCTTTTAAATGATATTCAAAAACAACATGCATCTTTTATACATACAGCAGTGCAGGAAATCACAAAAGAATTGCAGATATCATTGAATGAAGTAAACGCTATAGGCTGTACAATTGGGCCGGGATCTTATACAGGGCTGCGGGTGGGGCTTGCAGCTGCAAAGGGTTTCTGTTATGCATTAAACATTCCGCTAATTACAGTAGGCACACTGGAAGCCATGGCACATACCATCCAAGCTCAACAGCCTTATAATAATTTTTTATTTTGCCCAATGATTGATGCCAGACGTATGGAAGTATACACTGCCCTTTACAATCAATCTTTAGAGGAGCTTATTCCTGCTCATGCAATTGTCATAACAAAGCAATTTTTTGAGAAAGAAATGCAGCATTCTAAAATACTTTTCTTTGGCAATGGAATGGAAAAATTTAGAAATTTAGCAAAAAATGAACAAGCCAATTTTACAACAATAGACTCTATTTATTATTCAATCAATGTTTTAACGCAAAAAAAATTTACTGAAAATATTTTAACCCCACTTGCAGCAGCAGCGCCACTTTACGCAAAAGAATTTTATAACGGCTAGCATCAGTAACGGATTTTATTTTTAACATATCTGAACAATTTCAGATTCACGAGAATTCATATATTTGCAATGTTCAAATAGTTCAAGTACTTTAAAATCCCCAAAAGTTATGATTGCAACTCAAACAGATGAGCAGGTAAAATCTGCATTAGAATCAAGTGATAATGTTTTAAAAATTAATTATCACAATTTAAAAAAAGCAGCTCTAGTTTTAAGAGCACTTAATCACAAATTAAGGCAACAAATTCTTACACTCGTAGAAACTGAAAAGAAAATTACGGTGACAGAAATTTATGTTCGCATGCGTTTAGAACAATCTGTTGCGTCTCAACACCTTGCTATTTTGCGTAGAGCGGGTATTGTTAGCACACAACGTGATGGAAAATTTATTTACTACACGGTTAACTACAAGCGTATAGATGAGATTACAAGCTTAGTTGATGACTTGGTTGCCTAAAAATTAATATCATTGTTAAAGAGCGTTCCCAGAAATAGGAACGCTTTTTTATTTTGTAAATTGCAGTTTCTATTAAAATAAATATCTATGTTCATAAAACAACTCTATACCAATTGTATTAGCGAAGCTGCTTATTATATTGAAAGTAACGGCGAGGCTGCCATAATAGATCCATTGAGAGATATAGAAGAATATATTTTATTGGCAAAAGAAAGAAACGCAACAATTAAATATATTTTCGAGACTCATTTTCACGCAGATTTTGTTAGTGGTCATATTGATTTGAGTAAGGCAACGGACGCCCCTATTGTTTTTGGCCCAGGCGCAAAAACAAATTTCAAAATTGAAAATGCACAAGACGGCCAAATTTATAAACTAGGCAACATCTCGTTAAAAGCAATTCATACTCCGGGCCACACATTAGAAAGTACTTGCTTTTTATTAATGGATGAAGCAAATAAACCACATGCAATATTTACCGGTGATACATTATTTGTAGGCGATGTAGGCAGGCCCGATTTAAGTAGTGGTGACATGAGCAGTGAAGAGCTTGCAGGCATAATGTTCGATACGATCACACAAAAAATATTACCATTACCTGATGATGTTATTGTTTACCCTGCCCACGGCCCTGGTAGCAGCTGCGGCAAAAACCTTGGCCCTAACACTTTAAGTACCATGGGAAAAGAGAAGAAAACGAACCATGCACTACAACCTCAAACTAAAGAAGATTTTATTAGTGCTGTAACCACAGGCCTTAACACAGCGCCTGTTTATTTTGCAGTAAATGCGGGTATAAATAAACAGGGTTATGAAGAAATAGATTCTGTAAAACTTAGGGGCTTGCAACCTTTGAGTATTGAAAGTTTTAAAGAATTAGCCAAAGCCGATGCAATAGTTTTAGATACAAGACCTGCAACAGAATTTACAGAAGGCTTTATACCCGGCTCTTTATTTATTGGCCTAGAAGGAAGATTTGCAGAATGGGCAGGTTCTTTATTGTCATTTCACAAAAAAATTATTTTAATAACTCCTCCCGGCAAAGAGGAAGAAACTGTAACAAGATTAGCTCGTGTTGGTTTTGACAAGATGAGTGGTTTTTTACAGGGCGGTTTTGAAGCATGGAGAAATGCAGGAGAAAAAACAGATATGATTATTGATGTGGAGGCAGATGAGTTGATGATGGACATACCGCATGACCCAAACTTAACAATTGTTGATGTTCGTAGAGAAGTTGAGCATGCAGATGGACATTTAAAGGGATCTGTAAATTTACCCCTTAGCGATATGACTGATGTTGCACTGCTTGCACAATTTGATGAAGATGAAAACTTGTATGTGCATTGCGCAGGCGGTTACAGAAGTGTGATTGCACTTTCTATTTTAAAGAAAGAAGGTATTAACAACGTACGGAATGTATTGGGTGGTTGGGCAAAAATAAAGGACGAGGAAAAAGCTGTAATAGAAAAAGACGCCAGTATTTTAAATTAAAGAGACATTAAATATTTCAATTTTAGAATTAAATAACATAACAGATAATGTTTCGATTAACAGAAATAAATGAGGCGCATGCAAAAGTTAAGAGCGGTGCAGATTTTGTGCATTACATACAGGACTTAAAAAAATTAGACGTAAAATTATATAGCACTTTCGTAAGTGATGGCCATACTATTTATTTTGGCGAAAGAGATTACCAAATAAAATCTAAACGAAAGTATGCGCTATTACGCATTGCAAATATTAGCGATAAAGAAAGGTTTAAGCATTATTTAAAAAACCACCAAAGAGGCCAAACGGATTACCCAACTTTTTGTTGTGACTGTGCAGAAACAGGCGTAGAAAAATGGACCGTTGATTTAAATGAAATGACTTGTACCTATTATGATAAAGCAAATAATAAAATGTTAGAGGAACAAATTCCATCTCCTTAATCTAATTAACGAGCCAGATGTTCCTAACCCTGCCCTTGTCATTTCACCCCAGCTGTTTTGTTACGCAGGTAATCAATATTTCCCTTTATAGCTGACCATACCACGAATGGGTGAAACACAAATGTTTCTAAAAATGTTGTCAATATTTATTTAGCAATATCTCCTTTTGCTTTGTATTGATTATATGTTAGCACTTCCATAAAAATGGCAAATGTAGAATACAAAAATCCGAATTAAAGGATGCAGGCAAGCAGCATTAAAAAAGCTACAGTTGCAAAAAGTATTCTATCGATTTCAACATCAAAACCACTTATAAAACCGATAAGCATTGTTAATGCAATTACAGCTATCGATAAAGCTAAAAACCTACCAACGTTGTACTTAATTGGTGAATTATTTGAATTTAAGAAAGCCAATGAAATACCCAACAACAAAAAAAATAAGCCTTTATGGGGTTCATAGGAGTAAATGAAGCTAAAATACTTTTAAACAAACCTGCGTTGGCCAGCCACCCCGCAAGCACTACACATGCAAAAAAAATAATAATGGCGTTTAAAACAATCAGTGCTTTACGTACTTATATAAAAACTTCATTTCCCATGTTTTCAGTTATAGTTGGAGTAGTAAACAAAAATGAGGGTCTTCTAGGTATTAAAACAGCCCTACACAATAGCATAAAACTATAAAAAAAAGATAAGATTTTGAGAGCGTGACATATTTTTACCGAATGCTAAACAACTCATATTAAATGCTTGATAAGATTGCACTTATACATTTAATTAGAAGCAATCCTACAAAATAAATGATAATATAATTGAATATTCTTAAAACCCAAACTGAAAACCTACACTTGCATTATATTGATTTATATATGAGTCGTTTTGCAGTTGTTGTTTGTTATAGCTAGCGCTTAAGAAAATGATTGTGCGCTTTTGCAGTGCACGCCTCAAAGAGAGTTCAACTTTGTTCGATTTTAAGTAGGTGTTAAATAGGGTATTATCAACAGTATTGTCTGGAGATAAACCAGTGCCAAGCAAAAGCATTACAAAATCATTATCGTTTATATAATACCGAGATTTAAAAAATAAGGAAGTAGATATATTGCTGTTTTGCGGGGATAAGAATCCACTTGTATTAAACCAAAATTTTTTATAATATTTTCCAATAGATGCTGTGTAAATATAAATGGGTGCGTCAAAATGTAAATACCTAGCCCCTGCTTCTACCTCAAATTTTGCTGGCAATGAAAAATACAATGACAACCCACTTCTAAAGCCGGGGAAAAGTAAATTATTAGCCGAATAGCCAATATTTATGTAGGCATATAGCTTTTTACTAAGTATAGGGTAAGCATCTGCCTCAACTTGTGTCGCAGATTTCTCGAATCTATTGGCATAATTCACCCGAGCAAGCAACAATGTTTTTTTTACCTTTCTACCGTATTCAACGCTCACCAAATGCCATGGCTTACCTTTTTCTTTATCAAAAAAAGTACGGTCATATTTTATACCTACGCTGTTTAAGGTAGAATCTTTTTTGATATAAGATGCTGAATCCTGTGCTTTAACAAAAGTGTATAAAAACACAAATGCTAACAACAATAAAAAAGAGAAACAATACCTTTTCAAGAGATATGATTTAGTTTAATTTTAATTAAACGTAAATAGCTAAACTTTATTAGAGGTAAATTGATTTGTTTTCGGTTGCGTATCAACAGCAATTTTATTTGAATAAGAGTTCTTTTATTTAAACTTTAGTTCGGCTTTAAAAGCGTAGTCTAATTATACTAGTGTATAAAAATGACCGTTACCTATCATTAATCGAGTTGCAAAAGAAAACAACAGAATTTAATATGCTTTTAAAATTACATTGGTAATGCTGTAGTATCAATCCACTTCTTTGCAAATGCAGCATCCCATCCATGCTTCCATCTCCTGTGGCTCCATAAATAATTTGACGGGTCTTCTTTCACGCCTTCTTCCAAAAAGTCTCTGTACATTCTTGTTAATTCGCCGTTGCTATAAAGACTTCCATCTTCCGTTATAACCTTACAATTAAAATGATAAAAACCTCGCTTTACCTTTTTCATATTCACAAAAACCACAGCGGTTTTATAACGCATGGCACCTTTTTCAGGACCCATTAAAAACGGTGCAGGCTTGCCAAAAAAGTTTAACCAAAAACTGTGTTTAACAAGCCCGGGATTTTGGTCTGCAATTAACCCCAATGCATATTGACTCTTCATTAGCTGCGGCATTCTTGT
>JANOTH010000191.1:0-3320 GCA_031416275.1 Ferruginibacter sp.
GCAAAACAGTGTAAGTAGAATAAAATGCTTTTAAAATTAGAGAGCAAATATCGCCGTGAAGCATTTCCATAAAAGTGTTGTTATCCGTAAATATCCGTAACGATCCGTCAGTCAAAATCATTCATTCCATTTCTGTTGCACTAGTATGGCACACAACGTTAGGGCTTTGTGCAGGTGTGGCATTAGTATTCCGTCCGCCCGAAACCACAGCCCGGCTTTTGATAAAGATAAATATTTTGAACCAATGTTTGGAGATGTTGGTCAAGCCCGAACAAATGCCGCTATGTTGTTGATGACGATTGCTACAACCTCAAGCCGCACTTGTGCAAAACCCACTGTTAGCGGTAGTTTTAGTCTACTCCAAAAATGTTTCCCTAAGACTTTTTTTAATCTCTGCAATATTTTCCTCGCCACCGCCACGCCATCTTCCAATGATTATTCCTTTTTTATTGATTAGTATCTTAACTGGGATTGCCGTTACAAAAAATAATTTTTCTACGGAACTTTTATTTTCTTTTAGAGAGAAATGTCTCCACATTCCAATGCTGTCATTTTGAATTGCCCTTTTCCATAATTCAGTATTTTCATCTCTTGAAATGTTTATTATTTCAAGGTCTTTTGAATTGTATTTTTGATAAATGTCTTTCATAAATGAAAAGTCTTGTCTACAAGGAACACACCAACTTGCCCAAAAATCTAATAGTACATATTTCTTATTTCTAAAAGAACTTAAAACTAATTCATTGTTAGCAACGTCTTTTACATTAAAGTCAGGTGCAATTTTGCCGACTGAACTATTATTGAAGTTTAACAATTCTTCTTTCAACTCGCTGCCTTTTTCTGTCTTTTTGAGTATAGGATTTAGTAAGTTGAATAGAGCGTTAATTTCGTTGTAATAATTATTTCCTTCACTTCTTTTTAGTCTGTAAAGAAGCATATTTAGAGACACAGGTGAAGAAAGATTCTCCTTAATAAATTTTAGGTCAATTAAAAGCTCCTCATTGTTATTTATATCTGTCAGCTTATCTAAACTGTCTATTTTGTTTTGATAAAATTTCTTTTCTAAAGTGTCGTTTGCAACTTTAATTTTAGCATAATAAGTCTGATAATAAAATCCAAGTGTAACTCGTATGGTTTCAGTCCTTTGATGAAGGGTATTTAATTTTATTTGTTCTTTTGAAATTTGGGAGTTGGAAGAATATGAAATTGTCAAAAAAGTAATTAGTAAGAATAGAGAACCAAAATTCATAGTGTAATTTTATTTGTTATAATACTGAAAATTAGTTGGTAAAATCCTCTAAGGCTCAATGTTTTTATCGGTCTTGAAAGAAGTTTAGTGAAAGTGGTTTCACTAAACTTTTTTTGTTTATGAAAAAGATAAAAAAAAGCGTTGCTGGAGTTGTTATTCTTTATTCGTGATTGGATGGGGGAAACAACAAAATAAACAGCGGTTTAAATGCAAAAACTGTGGTCTTTTATTTACCAACAATGACAAGTTACAGACTATTAAAAATCGCTTTGTATGGTTCAAAAAATGGGTGTTGGAAAGGCAGACGTACAAGACTTTACAACGAGATAGTGGGTTGTCAAAAGATACTTTGCAGCGAACATTTTATCATTTTCTAGCTCAAGCGCCTTTAACACCTATCATTCACCACGACAACGTTTATTTAAGAGTAGATGCTACCTACTTTAAACGCTTTTGTGTCCTATGTTATCAGGATGATTTATTAAGTTACACCCAATTGTTTCGTTTCTCTGATGCAGAACGATACGAAGAGATTAAAGAGGATTTAACCAACCTTTTAAACCTGGGTTTACAAATAGACAGTATTACCACAGACGGACATAAAGCAACGCTAAAAGCTATTAGAAAGGTAATGCCAACAGTATTAGTGCAAAGATGCCTGGTACATATACAGAGAATGTGCCTGTTGTGGCTTACAGCCAATCCCACTTACGAAGCGGGCAAAGAATTAAGAGCCATAGCCGGATACATTCATTTAATTAAAACACATAATGATAAGCAGTATTTTATTAATGAATTGCTGCAATGGGAACTAAAGCATAGGAAATTCTTAAATGAAAAATCTTATAAGATTGAAACAGGTAGGTATTGGTTCAAACATAAGTTTATCAGGCGTTCATTTCTTACAATAAAAAGAGCTTTGCCTAATATGTTTTGGTATTTGGACAATGAAAAAATACCAAAAACAACAAATGGAATAGAATCCTATTTTGGGCATCTGAAAAATCACTTAGACTTACACAGAGGATTGACTAAGGAGCATCGAATCAACTTCATCAAATGGTACATCTTCTTTAGAAACAAATCCAAGCTTTGAGTTTTTTTAGCCATTAAAGCTGTCCGATAAATTAAAAAAGAGACTGGGTGAACAGTCTCTTTTTTCTATCGTAATAGCATCAACTTTATTGCTGACAAGTTGCTCTCCAGCAGGGCTTGCTTCCTCTTGAAGTTGATGAACCAAATTAAAGGGTTTTAAACTAAAAAGCCACCAACTATTTTTCAGTACTTTACCATATTGAACCTAGCATGCGCCCCCAACGCAGAGGTCCAGGTGAAAGTAAAATCACAAAAATCCCTTTCAAATTTGAAAGGGTTTTTTATTATGCTGTTTTTAAAACGTTTTCTATCCTTTCTTTCAATGTTTCGTAGTCAGTATAACCACGTGCAACCATATTAAATTTTGTATCGGATGTTTGTACAAACACGCAAGGGTAGCCTGTAACCTGCAACTGTTTCATAAGCGAAAACTCATAATAAGCCATGTCTTTATACGATTCGCTCTTTAATTTTTCATAAAAGATTTCCGGTTGTATACTGTATTTTTCAAGTAGGTGTCTGTAAGCTTCGTCATCAGTTAAGTCTCTTCCTTCCACATACAATGAATATTGTAGGTCTGCGGCAAATTCTACAGACCGATCAGGGTAAAACTCTTTAAAAATACACATGGCTACTGCTGGCTTCTCTGAGCTTGGATGCCAGTCGCTGTCCTCAGCATTTTTTAAATGCCATAAGTAATCTTCGCCAAATTTTACGCCCGCAAGCTCTTCTACATTCTTATACGCCCCCAGAACATAATTTGCTGAAACACCAATGTGTGTAGGCTTTTCAGGTAATACCATTCCACCACTAAGCACTTCGGTAGGTATGGTTGCCTTATATTCTTCTGCTATTTTTTTTATAACATTACTAAAGCCGAAACACCAACCGCAGTATGCATCGTAACAATAGATAATTTCCATTTTTAATTTTTATGGTATAAAAAAGCTGCCGTATAATTAACGGCAGCTTCAAA
>JANOTH010000192.1:0-1981 GCA_031416275.1 Ferruginibacter sp.
GTCAAAAGTCGAAATATACCCTCAATCTAAAACTAGAAGATGGCACGATTTTTTAATGTTTTATGCATATGTTATATACCAAAAAAGTGCTTTTAGTTGCACTCTTTTCATTCTTTTCGTTTGTCTTGAGCGCACAAACCTTTTCAGACTCCACAGCTTATGTAACATTGGCAGGGGGTAATTATGCTAAGCCCACATTTTACAGATGGTTGTTTGGTAATAACCTACGCAATGAATGGAGCACACCCATTTCAGTAAAAGTTGTAAATCTCGATTCTATACACGGAGGTTTAAAGCCATACAAAAAAGGAGGCGGTAATGAATCTAAATCGCTTAGGTTGAGAAATGCAAATGGAAAAGAATTTGTAATGCGCTCAATTAGCAAATCGAGAAAGCAGGTAATTCCTCCAAAATTTAGGGAGACATTTATTGGTGATATTATTCAGGATGGTGTTTCTATGTCTCACCCCTATGCCGCATTGGCAATACCACCAATGCTTTCAGCCGTTAATATTCCCCATAGCAAACCCATAATTCTGTTTATTCCTCCACAAGCGGCGTTAGATACTTTTAACGCACAGTTTGGAAATGATTTATACATATTAGAAGAAAGGCCGGATGGTGACTGGAGCGATGAACCAAGGCTTGGCAATTTTAAAAAGTTTATAAGTACATTATCACTTTTAAAAAACCAGACAGAAAACAACAATCATATTGTAGACCAGCAAACCTTCATTAAAGGAAGATTGTTTGATATTCTTATATCTGATTGGGATAGAAACCATGATAACCTTAGATGGGGCATACATGATACTGCTCCAAACAAATATGTGCCTATACCCCGAGACCGTGACCAGGCTTTTTTTCAAACAGATGGCATTGTAACCAAATTAATGCTGAGGGTTATGAAGCTTAGGTTTATGCATGATTTTGACTACAAAATTAAAAATGTAAAAACACTTACTAGCCAAGATAGAAGTGTGGATCGCCTATTTACAAATGCTATGACCAAAAATGATTGGTTAATGCAGGCAAATATTTTAAAACAAACGCTTACTGACAGTGTTATAGAACATTCAATAAAACAACTCCCCTCCGAAATATTTTCTATTTCAGGTAAAGAGACTATAGAGAAACTAAAGCATCGTAGAGATAAATTAAATACCTATGCTTTACATTTTTATAGGGTAATGGCTAAAAATATAGAAATAAATGGCTCTAATGAGAAAGAGTATTTTAATGTACAAATGGCCGGAAATCAGGTGAATGTGGAGGTTTATAGAACTAATAAATATGGACAAAAAGAGGAAAAGCCTTACTTTGAAAGATTGTTTAATGCAAAGGAAACTAAAAAAATAATGCTAAATGGATTTGGTGGGAATGATGAGTTTAGCGTAGGTAAAATTAAAAAAGTAAGCATTATTACCAATCCTGATGCAAGTACTAATTCTCTTTATAAACTCGCCGAAGAAGACTAAATATTGGATGCGATAAATATTTTTATTTCGTCTAGATCCCTGAATTCAGCGATTTCTCCAAAAGATGGTACAGCGACTTATGTTATTCAGTTAAATTATTTCAATCTTCTTTAGAGATTTTAAGGAATGTATTGTGTGCCTTAATCCAATGAAATTTCAGTGATATCATCTTCCAATGTTATCGATCACAAATGTAATTTTTACGGTAGCAAATAATTTGCGTTTCCCGAAACACAAGAACCTGCCTTATACATTTGTAATTATCATTACATTTATCTCTCAAAACAACTTATATGAAAAGGATATTTTTACTAACTATTATTTGCAGCTTTTTATTTGCTTGCAATACAAAAAAAGCCAAAAATACGTCAGGCGAGATAAGCAATGGAAGCAAGCCAGATATACTTGCGGCAAATATTGATAGTACCGTGAACCCCGGCGATGATTTTTTTATGTATGCAAATGGTGGCTGGATAAAACGCACGCCAATACCTGAGGCTGAA
>JANOTH010000193.1:0-1643 GCA_031416275.1 Ferruginibacter sp.
TGCAAAAACAACAGAAGCGATTCCATTGGCAGTCATAAAAGCAATATTAACCCGACTAAGATCGGTAGGTTTTACGATGGCATGCTGGTAAATAAGCATACCACAAAACACAGCTGTACCTATCCAATAAAACCAACTGAAATGCCCATAAAACCCTGCATAAATTACCGCAGCGGCACTCAACACATGCAGAAGTGAAGAAACGTTTAAGGCTTTTTTTGTCCCAACAAAAGCAGGGATAGAGTACAGATTGTTTTCCTTGTCAAAAGCTTCGTCTTGCAGCGCAAAAATAATATCGAATCCACTTACCCAACAAACAACAGCCACAGAAAATAAAATAGGTAACAAAGCGAAAGCGCCCGTCACGGCTAAGTATGCACCAATGGGCGCCAAGCTCAAACCTACACCTAAAACCAAGTGACATAAAAAAGTAAACCGTTTTGTATAGCTATAAAAAAGAATTACAAACAAGGCGACCGGCGACAAATAAAAACAAATGCTGTTTATAAAATATGTGCAGACAACAAACAGCACACACATTAAAATCGTAAAGAACAAAGCATTTTTCTCTGAGATAATTCCCGCAGGTATTTCACGAACAGCAGTGCGTGGATTCTTTGCATCAAACTGTCTATCTAAATAACGGTTAAATGACATTGCCGCTGAACGGGCGGTTATCATGCAAGCAACAACTAAAATAAAATTTTTAATCCAAAATTTCCATGTATAAAAAATATAGGCTCCATCACCTCCAGGTCTGTACTCAATTAATGAATTTTCGAAGCCAAGAAAAGTCAAATTAGGGAATATAAGTTTAACCCCAAGACCAAATCCTATCAATGCAAAAGGCATTGCAAAAATGGTATGGGAAAATTTAATTAGAGAGAGATAATTTTTTATAGAAGGCATGTAAGAAATAATAATATTATAGTTGCTGTTTGGTGCTGGTCTAATTTTTTATCTGAGTAATGTGATTTCTTGTTCTCACAATTTCCCATAAAACAACGCCTGCTGCTGTAGCAATATTGAGTGAATGTTTTGTACCCAACTGTGGTATTTCAATGCAACCATCACATTTTTCGATGGTCGATAATTCAACACCGGTTACTTCATTTCCAAATACCACCGCAATCTTTTCATCTTCATCAAAACTGCATCGCTGCAGCATTTTGCTATTTACCACCTGCTCCACAGCATACACTTTATAACCGTACTCTTTTAATGCAGCAATGGCTTTAGCCGCATTGGCGAAATGTTTCCACTCTACCGTATCTTCTGCACCAAGGGCAGTCTTTTTTATTTCTTTGTGTGGTGGCGTGCAGGTATAACCCGTTATGTAAATCGCTTCCAGCAAAAATGCATCAGCAGTTCTAAAAACACTACCTACATTATAAGCACTTCTTATATTTTCCAGCACTGCAATTACAGGTGTCTTTTCCGTTTTCTTAAATTCTTCGGGACTAATCCTATTCAGATCATCCATACTCAGCTTCTGCATCATGAAGGAATTGTTTCGCCTTTAGAAATTTGAATTTTTAATTTCAAGTCTGCAAATGCACCTGCCGCTTTTACAAAGTTTACAAACAATGGATGCGGATTTTCAACAGTACTTTTTAACTCAGGGTGATACTGTACACCAATAA
>JANOTH010000194.1:0-15110 GCA_031416275.1 Ferruginibacter sp.
GCCATTTTATGCCCCAGAGATAATTGCAAAAACCGGATGGACAACTGATGAATTGCAAACCTCCATTGACGAAACGGTCTTTTTAAAAAAGTATAATTTTGTAAGTTTGTTAATTGGGGTGAACAACCAATATCGGGGAAGGGATACAGAAGAATACAAGATCCAATTTGAACAACTGTTAAAAAAAGCAATCAGCTTGTCAGGAAATAATCCGCAAAATGTTTTTGTTTTATCAATACCCGATTGGGGAGTTACGCCTTTTGCAAAAGAAAAAGACAATGAAAAAATTGCTATTGAAATAGATTTGTACAACAATGCCTGTAAAGAAATTACAGAAGTAGCAGGTGGTTATTTTATAAACATAACAGCACAACAAAGATTGGATAACGACGTAAAAATGATAGCCGAAGATGGGTTACATCCTTCTGCATTGGAATATGCTAAGTGGGCTGAAAAGCTTTCTAATGCATTTGTTGCACGTTGTTCTGTTTAAACCTGGCGGCTATAATTTCCAAGCCTTCTATATCTATTTTTGATGTTTTTTTCAGTTTTGTTATAAAAGCCGCTACTTCAACTTCTGAAGCGGGACATCCTATATTTTCTTCATTTTCAAAACTATCTTCCAGTATATCTCCGTTTTTATTTAAGATTACAAAAAAGGGTAATCCGGCAGTCTCTCCTTTAAGCTTTCTTAAATATTCTGTAGCGCCTGGATTTTCCATCTTTTTATTTTCAGGAGTTTCCAGCACTGTCATATGTACAGTAACAAAATTATCCTCAAAATATTTTTTTGTAGTTGCATCCGTCATAGATGCATCCATTTTTTTACACCAACCACACCAGCTTGCATGAAAGATTACAAAAATATTTTTGTTTTGTTTGCCTGCCTTGGTATATGCATTAGATAAAATATTTTCTGCTGTTGGCACATTTTGAGCCAGACAATTAAATGTTGTAAAAAATAAAGCTGTACTTAAAATTATTAATCTCATTTTTTTATTTTAGACTGAAAATTATCGATTGGCTAATTATCATTTATCCATGAAAGATAAATACTGTTGCATTTCAGTTTGGTATTGATGTGCAATATTCGCAGCCTCTTTTGCAAAATTCTCACCATCGCTTGCATAAATAATAGCCCTGCTAGCATTTACCAAGAGCCCACAATCTTTATTCATTCCATATTTGCTTGTCTCTGATAAACTGCCTCCCTGAAAACCGACACCGGGCACCAATAAAAAATTCTCCGGAATTATTTTTCTGATACTTTCTAATTCACTTGATTGTGTAGCACCTGTTACAAACATCAAATTATTTTCAGTTCCCCATTTACTTACCGCCTTTAAAACTTTTTCGTAGAGAAACAATTCTCCACTATTACCGGCGCTTATTAACCGCTGCATTTCAAAATCATTGGCGCCTTTGTTGCTCGTTAATCCGAGCACGATCGTCCATTTATTTTCATATTCCAAAAATGGTCTAATACTATCTTCTCCCATGTATGGGGCAACAGTTATTGCATCAAATTGTAGTGTTTCAAAAAATGCTTTTGCATATTGAGATGATGTGTTGCCAATATCGCCACGCTTTGCATCTGCAATTTTAAAATGTGTATTTGGAATGTAATTTACCGTTTCTTCCATATCCTGCCAACCCCTGCTGCCATTGGCTTCGTAAAAAGCTGTGTTTATTTTATAGCTAACACAATAATCTTTTGTAGCATCAATTATGGCTTTATTAAAATCTACAATCGCATGTTTATTTTGCTGAAGATGTTTTGGGATTTTACTGAGATCAGTATCTAAACCTACACATAAGTAAGATTGCTTTTGTTTGATATGATTGATAAGAATATTGCGACGCATAATTTTTAAAATTCATTTTTATCAATACCGGCTTGCTTTAGAATAGCGAGTAAAGTTCCTTTCTTAATATCCTTGTTTCCATGCACAGGTACTATAACGGTTATATTACTAGATGGATTAAAGAAAATATGGTGAGAGCCTTTCGAGCGTTTTAAAAAGAATCCATTTGTTTCGAGAAATTTTATTAAATACTGCGGCGATTGGTTCATGCAGTTTCAAGATTGAGAGAATATTCTAAGGTGTTGCTATTATCAGGTATTTTTTCGCCTCTCGCTTGTAGTTCTTCAATATATAATTCAATTGCTTCCTGCGCCATTACCAATGCTTCTTCAATGTTATCGCCTTGTGTAATGCACCCTGCTAATGCAGGCACAGTGACCATATAACCGCCTTCGTCTTCTTTGGTCAATAAAATTTTATAGTTGTAATGCATCGCTTATAAATATACATAAAATTAAAAAATATTTTTAATATTTAAGTCAAACGTTTTTGCATTTCAGCTGCAATCAACAAATCATCTTTTTTGTTCCTTTTTGTAAGATTGGTTATTATGTTTTGTTGTTCCTCAATTGTTTTATTCTGACTAAGTTTAAACACGTTTTCAATCGTTTCAACTTCAATGCTAAAACCCACTATGGCTTTTAATAAAGGTTGCACATATTCCTGTGGCATGTTGTTAAACGCTGCTTTTGTTTCGGTGCCTTCGTACTTGTTAGTAACTGCCTTTAAAGCTTCGTATGTACCCTCTTCGTCAGTAAAAGTTATTTTGCCTTTCGCATGTACGGTTAAATAATTCCATGTAGATGCAGTGTTAGGATTGCTATACCATTCGGCGCTAACATAACAATGAGGACCGGTAAAAAGTACCAAAACATTATTATTTTTTTCGAAAGCTAAATGATGATCAGTCTTTTTCATCAAATGCCCTTTTAAAAAAAGTCTTCCATCTTTTTCTTCAATTTCTAATGGGAGTTGTGTTGCAACGGGATATTTTTCTCCCATACCTGTTACCATTGCAAAAGCATGATCTTTCATAAATGCAATGATCTCTTGTTTATCTTTTTCCTTAAAATAGCTAATGTTATACATTTATTTTTCTTGAAACAGTTCCTGCAAAACATTTGCAAAATAAAAAACATCTTCAAATGTATTATATAATGGTATAGCTGCCACCCTTATAACATTTGGCTCCCGCCAATCAGCAAAAATCCCTTTTTTTATGAGCTCATCAAAAATAGCTTTCGCATTTTCATTTACAGATATTGAAGTTTGACAACCTCTTTCATCTGCATTTGTTGGCGTTAAAATATCAAATTTTTTTGGGTTGTTTATTTGGCCCAAAACATAAAACATATAGGCACTAAGTTCTTTGCTTTTTGCAACTAGATTTTTAAAACCAACTTCTTTAAAAATCTCTAGTGATGTTTTGTGTGCAGCAAGCAACATCATAGGTGCGGTACTCATCTGCCATGCCTCTGCACTTGGGCTTGGTGTAAAAGTGGGTTCCATTTTAAACCTGTTTTTTTCATCGTTACCCCACCAACCCTCTAGTCTTTTTAAATCTTTATTATTGAAATGCTTTTCATGTATAAATGCGCCGGCAATTGCTCCCGGGCCACTGTTTAAATATTTATAATTACACCAGCAAGCAAAATCTACATCCCAATTGTGTAATTGCAATTCAATATTGCCTGCAGCATGTGCAAGATCAAAACCTGCATAGGCATTGGCTTTGTGAGCAGCTTTGGTAATAGCTGCAATATCAAAAACTTGACCAGTGTAATAATTAACACCACTAAAAAGTACAAGCGCTACGCTGTCCTTATTATCTTCAATCGCTGCTAAAATATCTTCGGTGGTTATTAAATCTGTCCCTGGTTTTGGTTGCACTTTAACAATAGCATCAGCAATATCATAGCCATGCATTTTTACCTGCGATTGAAATGCATACTGATCTGACGGAAAAGCTTTTGCCTCACAAATAATTTTATATTTTGTTGCTGTTGGGTTGTAAAAAGATATCATCAACAAATGAAGGTTAACCGTAAGATGATTCATCGTTACAATTTCTTCAGGCTTTGCACCAATAATTTCGCTGAGTATTGGCGATAATGATTGGTGGTATTTCATCCAAGGATCTTCTCCCATAAAAAAACCTTCTACGCCAAAATTTGCCCAGTTCTCCATCACATTTAAAACTTCGTCTTGTGTTTTTTTTGGCTGAAGACCTAATGAGTTACCTAAAAAATAAACGGCTTCTTTGTCGCCAATGTATGGTATGTAGAATTTATCTCTGTAATGTTTTAATTCATCTTTCTCGTCCATACTTTGGGCATAAGCGAGGGTAAATTTGTCTGTCATCTGCATTTATTTTGGCTGATAGTAACGTTCAAGCAAATGTAGAAATACATCGGCACAAAAAAGTTACCCATCATGAAACTTATAAAAGAGATTTTAAGGATAGAAGGTAAAATGTCGCCGCCCTTATTTTATGGAGGTAAAAAGATCTGGATAGTCACTAATAATACCATCAACACCCATTTTTTTAAATTTAATTATATCCTTCTTTTCATTAACCGTCCATGGTATGATTTGTATGTTTCTTTTATGGCATTCTGTTATTAAATTGGGGTTAACCAACGCCTGCTCAGGACTGTAGATCGTAGGCATAAAACCTAAATCCTTTAGCTGTTTTCTAAAACTATTTTTGTCAGTAGCTTCAATAAGCAAAGCCGTTTTTATTGAAGGGTATTTTTTGTGTAAATACTGCAATGTCCGTCTATCAAACGATTGAATGATTACCCGGTCCGAAATATTTTTAGTCGTTATAACTTTCATCAACATATCTACAAAAAGTGCAGGGGAAGGGTGAAAAACTTTATCGGTTTCAGGTTTTGTTTTGGTTTCAATATTATAAAATAACGCAGGCTTGTTGTTAGCAGCTGCATAGTTTTCAACACTGTCAATTAAAGATGAAAGAGACGGTTTAGTTAAGCTAATTTTCTGCTGCTTACCAAACCTTATAAGTGTTTTTAAACCTACGTCATACTTTTGGGTTTGCGCAAGAGTCATTTTGTAAATATTCAAGCTTTTCTCTTCGGTAGGTTCAACAATTTTGCCATCGGGCTTAGTGGTTATTTCGGCATTAAAAAATGGCTCGTGAGATAAAATAGCAACATTGTCTTTTGTAAATACTACATCCATTTCTAATGTAGTAACGCCCAGGTCTATTGCCTTATACATTGCAGGAATAGTGTTTTCAGGCATTAAGCCTCTGCTACCACGGTGACCCTGAAAGTCAAAATTTTTATTTAGAGGCGTGTTGTAGATATCGTTTTCTGTAGTTGTCTTTTTTGAGGTATTACACGCTGCAAGCAACACTGTAAATAAAGATAGATAATGAAGGTTCTTTTTAAACATGATTAAAGCTAAGGCTCCTCATTGAGTAAATACATTGCTTCCTAAAATTTCACAAAAATTTTATATAGAAGTTTTCATTAGCCATTAATTCCTAGCCATGCCATCATACCAATGCCGTGCTCAATAGCATCTTCATCTATATTAAAAATAGGTGTATGCACCATGCTCGTAATTCCCTTTGCTTTGTTGCCTGCACCAAGTCTAAAAAAACATGCAGGAATAAGGTGGGAGTAGTAGGCAAAATCTTCTGCACCCATCCGCAATTCAGTTTCAGAAACACTATTTGCACCTGCAAATTCTTCAGCAAGTTTTCTTGAAGATTCATTTAGTGATTCATCATTTTTTACAAACGGATAACCAACATCAATTTTTAAATCTACTTCGCCGCCCATAGATTTTACGAGAAGTTCTGTTTGGTTTTTAATTAAGTCATGAGCTTTAAAACGCCACTCCTCATTCATTGCCCTAAATGTACCCATCATCTTTACTTCGCTTGGTATTACATTGGTAGTGTTGCCGCCTTGTATAGATGTTATCGATAGCACGCTTGGGTTAAATGGATTATTGTTTCTGCTGATGATTTGTTGTAGCGAAACGACTAACTGTGATGCAATTAAAATGGTATCAGCAGTAGCGTGTGGGGCAGCAGCATGACCACCTTTCGCTTTTATGGTAATATAAATTTCATCTGCGCTTGCCATTACCATTCCCCCTCTAAAACTAAACTCTCCAGGCTCCATGCCAGGGTGTACATGAAGTGCAAATATTTTTTGAGGTGCAGGGTTATCGAGCACTCCCTCAGCAATTAATAAGCTAGCTCCGCCGGGGTTTTTTTCTTCTCCCGGTTGAAATATTAATTTAACTGTACCCGTCCATTCTTCTTTTGTTTCGTTTAAAATTTTAGCTGCACCGAGCAAACAGGTTGTATGTACATCATGCCCACAAGCATGCATTATACCATCGTTTTTTGATTTATAAACAACATCATTTTTCTCTGTAATTGGCAGTGCATCCATGTCTGCACGAAGTGCTACGATTCTTTCCGAAGCATTTTTTCCTTTTATAATTCCTACTACACCAGTAGTTGCTTTTACCTCAAACGAAATGCCCCACTCGGTTAATTTACTCTGAATGTATTTTGAAGTTTCAAATTCCACATAACTCAATTCAGGGTTTGCATGTATATGCCTGCGCACATCAATAAATTCCTGTTTGTAATCCGCAGCAAGTGTTTTTATTTTTTGTAACATTAAGTCATTTTCAGGTTGTTAGTTATGCGTTGAGAGTTATCGTTGAGCGATAGTTCTTATATATTTTGGTGTGGTTTCTGTTGGGTTATATCTTAATATTTACCCTCAACAAAATGCGTATAGTTGCTTTACCCACTAGCCACTTATTAAATCCCACTTCCACCTCACTATTCCTTCTCTTCCTTACTTGGTTTTACTTCTATTGTTTCAGGCAAAAGGTAAATATTTGTAGAAACTAGTTTTGTAGAAATTATCAATTTGCGAGCTCTTTCGGCATCAGCTCTTTCTAAAAAATTACCAAATTTAATTTTAATATTAGGCATTTGAAAACTCATGTATTGTTTTTGATCGGGAAACATTTGATAAAGTTGCGCTCTAATTTTCATTGCGTAAGGTCTGTCATTTGTGCTCACCACCATTAACCTATATCCTTTAGCAGATGTGAGGCCATTGGTATACCTCACAGTGCCTAAGCTAGTGTTGTATTCTGCCATTTTTTGCCCGAGGATAGTTATGCGTTCATCTTTTATTACAACCGCGGTTCCGTTAGCAACCGAATCTGTTGCAGTTTGTGCTTGCGAGCTTAACGATACAAAAATTACAGTAATAAAATTAATAAGCTTCATTGTTTTTACTACTTTCATTTACAAAATTATTTACTTGTTTGTTACTTTCTTCAATAATGGTCAAACTGCTGCTGCACCCAATTCTATCAGCACCCGCTTCAATTAATTCTTTTGTAAAACTAAAATTTCTTATGCCTCCGCTCGCTTTAATTTTTATCGCATCTGCCAAGTGTTTCCTCATAAGTTTTACTGCGTGTACTGTTGCGCCAATCTCTGCATAGCCGGTTGAAGTCTTCATAAAATCGACCCCTGCAATACCATATAAATCGCAGCATTTTATTATTTCATCATCACTTAGTAATCCACTCTCAATTATAATTTTTACAACTTTTTGTTTGCTTTTAATAATGGGCAGAATTGTATTCAATTCTTTTGCCAAATATTGCCAGTCGTTGTTTTTAAGTGCAGCTATATTTATTACCATATCAAGCTCATCTGCACCATCAACAATTGCTAATAACACTTCTGCCAGTTTAGCTTCTATAGCGCTGTAGCCAAAAGGGAACCCTATAACAGTTGCTGTTTTTACCTCGCTGTTTTGTAACAAAGTCTTAGTTTGTTTTACAAACAGAGGCGGCACACAAACCGCTGCAAACTTATTATCAAGTGCCTCTTTACAAAGTTTTTCTATGTCAGCTAACAAGGTTGTTGGCTTAAGTATAGTATGATCAATATAAGAAGCGACTTTCATCGTGTAAAAATAATGAAAGTATATTAAGGCAATAGGTTAAAGAATAAGCATAGTAATCTTTTCTAATTTAGAAATCTTAATGCTGCTTCCCAATAAAGATCAATACTTTACCATTCTTTTGTTAATTTACGAATCTGTTTAATTAATTCACCAATAAATTACTGCTATGACTTTATTGAGAACAGCCCTGCTGTTTTGCCTCTTCAATGCTTTCTTACCCACTGCCTGGTGCCAGGTTACTGCGCCCGTAAATGGCGTGGCAGATGTAAGAAATGTTACTTATGCTTTTACAAATGCAACTGTTGTAAAAGATGCACAAACCAGGTTAAGCAATGTTACTTTGCTGATTAGAATGGGAAAAATTGTTGCAGTTGGCAACAATGTTTCTATACCGGCAGATGCAACCGTAATTGATTGTACAGGTAAATTTATTTATCCGTCATTTATTGACATTTACAGCGACTATGGAATTGCCACAGCAACTAGAAATAGTACCGGTTTTAATTTTGCAGCCCCTGCACAATTAAACAGCAACACAAAAGGGGCGTTTGGCTGGAACCAGGCAATTAAATCTGACGTTAACACAGCATCCCTTTTTAATGCTGATGAAGCAAAAGCAAAAGGCCTGAGAGAAAATGGCTTTGGTGTTGTACTTACACATCAAAAAGATGGAATTGCCCGTGGTACCGGATCAGTTGTTGACCTAAGCGACAGAAAAGAAAACTTTTCTATGATCAAAGAAAAAGCTGCCTCTTTTTATTCATTCAATAAAGGAACTTCAACGCAAAGTTACCCGGGTAGTTTAATGGGTTCAATAGCATTGCTGCGCCAATCTTTTTTAGATGGGCAATGGTATAAAAATAAGCCTGCAGCAGAGGGAACAAATTTAAGTTTACAGGCATGGAATAACAACCTTAGTTTGCCTCAAATATTTGAAGCAAATGATAAGTGGAACGATTTACGTGCAGACAGAATAGGGGATGAATTTGGTGTTCAATTTATAATTAAAGCCGGGCAAAACGAATACCAGCGCATGGATGAAATGAAGGCAACAAAAGCAAGTTTTATATTGCCACTTAACTTTCCTGTTGCTATAGATGTTGAAGATAATAATGATGTACGTTTTGTATCGCTCGCAGATATGAAGCAATGGGAAATGGCTCCTACCAATCCTGCAGCTTTTGAAAAGAAGGGAATAAACTTTTGTTTAACCTCGGCCGATTTAAAAGATGCTAAACAATTTATGCCAAACTTGCGAAAGGCTATTCAATACGGGCTTTCAGAAGCAGCAGCTTTAGATGCGCTTACAAAAAACCCTGCACAGTTGTTAAACATGTATGCTGAAACAGGCAGTATTGAAGCCGGCAAACTCGCAAATTTCATTATCACCAGCGGACCAGTATTTGCTGATAAAACAGTCATCTTACAAAACTGGATACAGGGAGAAAGGAATGTTGTAAAAGACGACGTTAGCAATTCAACGAGGGGTCGCTATACCATTAAAATTTCATCTCCAACAATAAATAAAAATTACACGCTGGAGGTTAAAGACAATGCTGTAGCAGATATTATAAACGTTGATACCATCTCTGCTAAATACAGCAACGATGGTAAATTGGTTAAAATTAATTTCAACGAAACCAAAAAAGCCAAGAAGGGATATAGATTAAGTGGTACAAACAATGGTAAGCAGTGGAATGGTACAGGAACCGATAGCACAGGTAACCTTGTATTGTGGACCGCAAACTTCGATGCAGCATCACCATTAAAAACCGATAGTGTTAAAAAAGAAAAGCAAATTTCTATTGGTACGCTCACATTTCCGAACATGGCTTATGGATATAAAGAAATGCCAAAGCAGGAGAATGTACTTATAAAAAATGCAACGGTTTGGACGAGTGAAAAAGAAGGCGCATTAGCCAATACAGATGTGTTGGTGGAGAATGGTAAAATAGCATCTATCGGCAAAAACTTAAATGCAGGTGCTGCAAAAGTTATTGATGGAACTGGCAAATTTTTAACTGCAGGTATTATAGATGAGCATTCGCATATTGCATCGGCATCTGTAAACGAAGGTGGACAATCAGTAACATCTGAAGTGCGCATTGCAGATAACCTTGACCCAGATGATGTAGATATTTACAGGCAGCTAGGTGGTGGCGTAACAACATCGCACATCCTGCATGGTAGTGCCAATACCATTGGTGGGCAAACACAATTGATAAAATTAAGATGGGGGGTAAATGATACTGCTTTAAAATTTATGGGTGCTGATGGATTTATAAAATTCGCTTTGGGCGAAAATGTAAAACGAACATCATCTCAAAACAACAATCGTTTTCCCGATAGCAGAATGGGAGTGGAGCAGGTGCAGGTAGATGCGTTTACACGTGCAAAAGATTATGAAAATGCATTGAAGGGCCCTAACGCAAAAAATGTAAGAAGAGATTTGGAGTTAGATGCGTTGGTAGAAATAATGAACAAAAAAAGATTTATAACCTGCCACAGTTATGTAGCTAGTGAAATTGTAGAGATGATGAGAGTGGCTGAAAAATTTGGGTTTACTGTAAATACTTTCACCCATATTTTAGAAGGTTATAAAGTAGCGGATAAAATGAAGGCACATGGTGCAGCAGCATCTACTTTTAGCGATTGGTGGGCTTATAAATTAGAAGTACAAGATGCAATTCCTTACAATGCCACAATAATGAACAGAGTAGGTTTAAATGTTGCTATTAACAGTGATGATGGCGAAATGGCTCGAAGGTTAAACCAGGAAGCTGCAAAGACCGTTATGTATGGCGGCTTAACAGAGGAGGAAGCTTTTAATATGGTAACCATTAATCCTGCAAAAATGCTGCATATAGATAGACAAACGGGCAGTATAAAAAAAGGAAAAGATGCTGATCTTGTTTTGTGGAGCGACAATCCTTTAAGCATTTATGCTAAAGCAGAAAAAACTTTCGTTGATGGTATTATGTATTACGATGTAGAAAAAGATGCAGTGATGCGCAAAGAAATAGCTATGGAACGTACAAGAATTATACAAAAATTGTTAGAGGAGAAAAAAGATGGTGGTTCAACATCACCGGCAAAACCATCTATGCGAATAATTAATGAGTGCGAGGTTTTTGATCGTGCACATGGATTGTTAGAAATAGAAAACAACGATTAGTGATTTAAAAAGGCATTAGGCATTAACAAAACAACATCATTTCTAAAAAAATATTGAATGAAAAAATATATAATTATATTCTTTGCAATCAGCTGCAGTGTAGTTGCAACAGCACAGGATAATATTCCACCGGCAAAGCCGCAGGGAGGCACTACCATTATTACAAACGCTACTGTACATACCGGTACAGGCGCAGTTTTAACTAATACATCTGTACAAATTACCAATGGTAAAATTGAAAAGATTGGTAGCAACATTGCGGGAGATTTTCCCTCAGCAAAGATTGTAGATGCAACCGGCATGCACGTTTACCCAGGCTTTATTTTGAGCAATACCACTATTGGTTTAAGAGAAATTGGCAGCCAGGTAAAAGGCAGCAACGATTTTAATGAAATTGGAGAATTGAACCCGAACGTAAGAAGTATTGTTGCTTACAATACAGCATCAAAAATTATAAACACCTTGCGCAGCAACGGTATTTTACTTGCAAACGTGGCACCTGAAGGTTCGTTGGTTGCAGGTACATCATCAGTGGTACAATTTGATGCATGGGATTGGGAAGATGCTGTTTACAAAAAAGATAACGCACTTCATTTTTATATGCCATCATTGTTGATAAGGCCAAACAGATTTGGTGAGTTGCCTACCGGCGATCCGCTAAAAGTTTCGAGAGATAGAATAGAAAATGTGAAGCAATTTTTTAGGCAGGCAAAAATGTATAATGCAACAGCAAATGCAGCTACCAATTTAAAGTTGGAAGCGGTAAAAGGGTTGTTCAATAAAACACAAAAGCTGTTTATACATTGCGATGTTGTAAAAGAAATGCTTACTGCAATTGATTTTGTAAATGAATTTGGGTTTGATATAACCATTGTAGGAGCAAGCGAAAGCTGGCAGATTGCACCTTTGCTAAAGCAAAATAACATCTCGGTAATTTTAGGGCAAAACCATGAGTTGCCTACTATGGAAGATGATGATATAGATCAGCCTTTTAAAACACCCGCTGCACTACAAAAAGCGGGAGTATTATTTGCCATTACTGATGAAGATGGCACTACAACAGGGCGCAACTTAATGTTCAACGCAGGTACTGCAGCAGCTTACGGGCTTACAAAAGAAGAAGCGTTGCAATCCATCACCTTAAATGCAGCTAAAATTTTAGGCATAGCAGATAAAAGCGGTAGTATTGAAGTTGGTAAGGATGCAAACATCATTATCAGCACAGGCGATGCATTAGATATGCGCACCAACAATATCATTCATGCTTATATACAAGGCAGAGATTTAAATATGGATGATAAGCACAAGCAACTCAATAAAAAATATTCGGATAAATATGGCGTAAAGTAAGCTCCAATTATTTTCATGCACAGCCCCGATAACTTATTTTATCGGGGCTTTATTTTGGAGGGTATTTATGGTTGAGTAAACTATTGTGAAGGACCGGTACAAAAACGGTGGGGTGGGGGAGAGGTTTGGTTTGTAGATAACGTAAAAATGAAACGGACCTTGAAAGGAAGTTAAACGGAAGTATAACGAAGGATGGACGAAAGAAACTAGGTGCAGGTGCGTGTGAGCCTAGAGTGAGCCAGGGATGAGGGTGGGCATCTGCCTCGTCCTAATCTCTTACAGGCAATAATCCCTAGCAAGAGATATGTATTGTTGCATTGCCACATTAGTAAAAAAGCAGTTATCTTTAATGTAGCTGCTAAAGCACATAAACTTTTTACCAGAGTTTTTAAAATCATTTACTAACAGCGCAGTAAAATTGATTTAAATGAATCAATCACCCGAAATTTTTACTGATGTTTTTGAGCGGATCACCGATGCCGTTGTAGCACTGGATACCGACTGGTGCTTTACCTATATGAATAAAAAAGCCGGCGAAATTTTTCAACGCAACCCGGTTAATATGATTGGTAAACACATCTGGACCGAATTTCCCGATGGTATTGCCCAGTCTTTTTACAAAGCCTATCACCGGGCTATTGCCGAACAGCAGTACACTCATGCAGAAGAATATTATTTACCTAATGATAAATGGTTCGAAAATCATATTTACCCTTCACCGGACGGCTTGTCAATTTTGTTCCGGGATATTACTGAACAGAAAAAAACTATGAGGGCGTTAGAAATAAGGGAGAATCGTTTTCAGGCTTTGCTCGAAAACAATCCTGCTATAATTTCATTAACCGACCTCTCACTAAATTTTATCTACAGAAGTCCTTCATCAGCCCGTATTACAGGTTTATCACAAGAGGATATAAAAACCACCAGTGCTATTGAACGCATACATGCCGACGATAGCCCTAAATTGAAAACCACGGTTGCCGAAGCCATAAAATCCCCTGGAATTCCACAGCCTTATTTATGCCGTTATCGGCACAAAAATGGCCATTACATTTGGCTCGAAGGCACAGTAACTAAATTAAAGGATGACAGTATTTTAGAGGGTATTGTATTTAATTCCCATGATGTTACGGAAAAAATTGAATTAGAACAATTGCTGCTAAAAGCAAACAGACTTGCGAAAATTGGCAGTTGGCATGTGGACCTGCTAAAAGAAACCGTTTACTGGAGTGATATTACCAGAGAAATTCATGAAGTAGAGAGCAGTTTTGTTCCTGACCTGATAAGTGGAATTAATTTTTACAGAGAAGGACCCGGGCGGGAATTGATTACACAAAAAGTAAACGAAGCCATTGAGCTAGGTAAACCCTTTGATGAAGAACTGGAAATTGTGACGGTAAAAAATAATATTCGGTGGATAAGAACAATTGGAGAAACTGAATTTGTTGATGGGAAGTGTGTAAGGATTTATGGAAGTTTTCAGGATATTGACGAGCGAAAAAGAGCAGAAGAAAAAATATTATTTGAACAACTAGATAAAATGGCATTGATAAACTCCACAGATGACTTTATATGGAGTGTAAGCAAGGATTTAAAACTGATTGCAGCAAACCAAGCTTTTATTAACACTATTAAAATAGCTACCGGAATTGTTGTAAAAGCCGGAGATAAAATACTTTTAAAAGCATTTCCACAAAAATTACTTGACCAATGGCAATCTTATTACAAAAGGTCGCTACTAGGCGAATCGTTTAGAGAAGAGAGCTATTCAAAAAACCCTACTGACAACTCCTACACATGGACAGAAACAGCGTTTAATCCTATTTATCACAATGAAGATATCATTGGTATTGCCTGCTATTCAAGGAATATTACTGAGCGGAAAAAAGCAGAACAACAAATTAAGCAAAGCGAAGAAAAGCAAAAGACCATTTTACAATCGCTTTTAGATAATGTAGTTATTTTAAATGCGACCGGGCAGATTCAATATATAAACCATGTTTTTACTAGGTTAAACGATGAAGAAGTAATAGGTTCAAACTGGCTGCAGTGGCTGCATGAAGAAGACCAGCCTAAAGCGAAAGAAGTTATTGGGCAAACATTGAGCACAGGAATTTTTTCTGAAATTCAAGTACGTTCCATTGGCCCCGACAAAAAAATGACATGGTTTGATGTAAAAATTGTTCGTATGCCCGGTGTATCCAGCCAGCAGGTGCTGTTGGTTGCTACGGATATTACTGAACAGAAAAAAAGCGATGAAAAAATCCGCATAAGTGAAATAAGATTACAAAAGGCTAAGGAAATTGGAAAATTTGGTTATTGGCACCAGGACATCGACAGTGATATGGTATGGGCTTCAAAAGAAGCCATGCGTATTTATGGTTTTGGTCCACATGAGGGAGAATTACAAAGGGCCACAATTGCTGCCTGCATTATTGACAAAGACAAAGTAAAAGAAGCTGCTTTAAACCTGGTGGAGCATGGCAAAGAATACAATATAGATATCCGGATTAATCCCGCAGATGGCTCACCTATGAAATACATATCGGCGCTTGCAGAACTGGAAAAAAATGAAAAAGGCGAACCTCTAAGAATCGTTGGAACATTGCAGGATATTACAGACCGAAAAAAAGCAGAAGAAGAATTAAAGGAAAAAAATAAGTTTATTGAAAGCATCATTAACGCATCGCCTAGTATTATTTACATATACGATATTGAAGAAAGAAAAAATGT
>JANOTH010000195.1:0-11470 GCA_031416275.1 Ferruginibacter sp.
CATTGGCAGCTTATTGTGCAAAGGCAGATATAAAGTGTACCGTTGTAATGCCCACACATACACCTAAAATATTTAAACAGGAGTGTGAATTGTATGGCGCAGAATTGTTGTTGGTAGATGGGTTAATAAATGACTGTGCAAAAAAGATTGGAGAGCTAAATACTGGCAATAAATATTTTGATATTTCCACCTTAAAAGAGCCGTACAGATTAGAGGGTAAAAAAACGATGGGTTACGAAATTGCTGAACAACTAAACTGGCAATTGCCCGAAGTAATTATTTATCCTGCAGGTGGCGGCACAGGCCTCATAGGCATTTGGAAGGCCTTTAAAGAAATGCTGAAGTTAGGTTGGATAACCGGTCCGCTTCCAAGAATGTATGCGGTGCAATCACAAAATTGCTCACCCATACAGCAAGCACTAAAAGATGCGGTTAATTGGAAGAACAATTTCACACCCGAGCCAAGCATCGCAAATGGTTTAGCTGTTCCATATCCTTTTGGTATGGATATGATGCTGGAAGTTTTGCACGAGTCAAATGGAACTGCCGTATCAATCTCCGAAGAAGAAATTGTTGCAGGGGTAAAAGAAATTGCAAAGTTGGAAGGTCATATTATTTCTCCTGAAGGTGCTGCTACTTTTAAAGCACTGTTACATCTGCATAAAAACAAAATTATAAGTGCTGATGAGAAAGTTCTACTGCTAAATACAGGCAGCGGTTATAAGTATTTAGACAATTTAGGACTCCATTAAAAAAATCATTTTTAAAAAACTAAGATCCCCTGAAAAATAAAAGAGGTACAAATTAATTTATTTGCACCTTTTTTCAATTACCTGAAAGTTATTGTATAAGTTCACCTACTGCTTGCAGATCAATTTCCTTGCAACTGCTTAAATAAATTTTTATAATCATTGTGCTAGTTTTCTATCCAATTAAAATATCCTTTAACTTCATTTTTACAAAAAACTGAATTATGATTAAATTTTTCTACCCATTAAGAGCAGCGTTGCTTTTATTAATTATTGTTGTCTCTTTCAATGCAACCGCACAAGATGCAGAAGGCTACCAAACTCCACCAAAAGATATTGCAGATTTATTACTTGCAAAACCAACACCAAGTGTTAGTGTAGATAGTAAAGGTGAGTGGATGTTGCTAAGCGAAAGAAATAGTTATCCAACAGTAGAAGAATTGGGGCAGCCTGAAATTAAAGTGGCGGGGTTAAGATTAAACCCAAATAACTTTTCACCAAGCAGACAGACGTACATTAATAACTTTTCGCTTAAAAATATTAAGACGAATAAGCCACATCCGGTAACAGGCTTGCCGGCAAATATGCTTGCAGGCAATGTACAGTGGAATGATAGCTACTCTAAAATTTGTTTTACAAATACGACCGGCAGCAGGGTAGATTTATATATTATAGATGTAGCATCGCACGTTGCAAAAAAAGTAAACAAGCAGGCTTTAAATATAGCTTATGGTGCAGGTATAAGTTGGTACGATGATAATACCCTGATGTACAAAACAGCCACGGTATTGCCATCTGCATTAGCCAAAAGACCTATTACACCTAAAGGGCCTACAGTGCAACAAAACATTGGTAAAGCCGCACCGGGTAGAACTTATCAGGACATGATAAAATCTCCTTACGATGAGCAGGTTTTTGAGTTTATGGCAACAGCACAAATGGTGATGAATAAGAATGGAGTTGAAACAAAAATTGGCAAACCAACCATTTATTCATCTGTACAATTGTCACCCGATAAAAAATACTTGTTGGTAGAAACGGTAAAAAAACCTTTCTCGTACTTGGTGCCCGCAGGAGGCTTCCCAAGCACAGTTGCTGTTACAGACTTAGCAGGTAAAACAATAAAAATATTGGCAGATTTGCCAAGTGCAGAAACTAGGCCATCAGGCAACGATAATATTCAAAACGTACCATCGGGGTACCAATGGCGTGATGATGAAGCAGCTACAATTGTTTGGTCTGCACCGCTTGATAGTGGGTTGATAAAAACAAAAGTAGAATACCATGATGCGGTATATGCTTTAACAGCGCCGTTTACAGCGCAACCAAAAGAGTTGTTTAAAACACAAATGCGTTTTAGAGGTATCAATTGGGGCAACGAAACTTTTGCATGGGTTACAGAAGCTTTGCAGGGAAAACAATTAGCAAGAGTCAGCAGATACAATCCATCTACTAACACAATGGAAACCTTGTTTGAAAGAAATATTACAGACGCTTACGGCAACCCCGGCAGCCCCATTACAGAAAAAAATAAATACAACAGAGATGTTATTAAAGTAACCAACAATACTTTGTTGATGAACAATCCGGTGGGTTCTTCTCCAAAAGGTGATCTTCCTTTTTTAGCAAAGTTTGACCTTGGTACAAAAAAATCTGAGATGCTTTGGCGCAGCGAAGAAGGTATGTACGAAGCTGTAGTAGATGTATTGGATGCTGAGAAATTAGTATTGCTTACCCGCAAAGAATCACAAACTGCAGTACCTAATTATTACATTAAGAATTTAAAGATGAAAATGGCAGATGTGGCCATCACCAATTTTACAAATCCTTATCCGGCATTGGATGGTGTAAAAAAGGAAAAAATAAAATACAAGCGTGCAGATGGTGTGGACCTTACAGGAGATTTGTATTTACCAAAAGGTTACAACAAAGACAAAGATGGTCCATTGCCAGTGTTACTATGGGCATACCCACGTGAGTTTAACAATGCTGCAGATGCGGCGCAAATACGTGGTAGTAAAGACAGGTTTACATCACTGAGCTGGGGAAGTCCGATATTTTATGTTACTCAAGGTTTTGCTGTGTTAGATAATGCTGAAATGCCCATCGTTAGTACCGATCCATCAAAAAAACCAAATGATAATTTCTTAGATCAGTTGCGTTTAAATGCAGAAGCAGCCATCAATAATTTGAGTGATATGGGTGTAGGAGATAGAAAAAGAGTGGCAGTTGGCGGGC
Source organism: Ferruginibacter sp. (assembly GCA_031416275.1). GTDB lineage: Bacteria > Bacteroidota > Bacteroidia > Chitinophagales > Chitinophagaceae > Ferruginibacter. The sequence goes on from JANOTH010000195.1 coordinate 2,988, forward strand.
ACAGTTATGGTGCTTTTATGACTGCAAATTTATTGGCACATACCAATTTGTTTAAAGCAGGTATTGCCCGTAGTGGTGCCTATAACAGAACACTCACGCCTTTCGGTTTTCAGCTAGAGGACAGAACTTTTTGGGAAGCTCCCGAGTTATACAATACCATGAGTCCGTTTAATTATGCCGATAAAATAAAAACACCTATACTTTTAATACATGGCGAAATGGACGATAACCAGGGAACTTTTCCTATTAACAGCGAGCGCCTATACGCAGCAGTAAAAGGGAATGGTGGTACTGTTCGGTTTGTTTACCTGCCTTACGAAGCACATGGCTATAGAGGCAAAGAAAATTTATTACACATGTTGTGGGAGCAAAATGAGTGGTTGAAAAAGTTTGTGAAATAAATTTAAAAGAAAACTGTAAATTGTTTTAGATAGATAATTTTCAAAGCTCTGAAAATTTCCGCTTTTTCTTTTATAGAAGAAATGTATTATGAAGAACCAAATTTTATTTTTATTTTTTGTTGTGATTGGTATTTTATCTACACAACATACACATGCAGAAGTAGCTTCTTTTACATTAAAAATTGAGAAACCGGTTAGCATATTTTCTGATACCAATCTTTCCCCTATCAGTCATTTATCAGTTAATGAAATACAGAAGCTTGCAGGGCGTAAGTTGAGTTTTAAAGAAAAAATCGCCATAAAAATATACAAGTCTAATCCAACGTTGTTTAATAAATATGCAGATTCAACAGATGAAAAAAGACTGGAGAAAAAAGCGTTGTGGGCAAAGTGGCTTGGTATAGGTTCTTTAATTTCATTGTTTATACCGGGTCTCAATTTGCTTTCTTTACCGGCGGCTATTATCGCAATTGTATTTGGCACCTCCACAATTGACAAAGTAAAAGATAAAAAAAATTCAAGGCAAGGAATAACTTTTGGCATTATCACACTTGGAATAATAGTATTATTGGTAGCTCTTGTAGTAATTATTGTTGCCTCACTTGGTGGATTATGATTGAATATCGCTTGTAACAAATCTTAATAGTTATTGGAAGCATGAACATTTGTTCATGCTTCTTCTTTTGTATCCGGCTGTTGGTAGTAGTGCCGCTACTAAGTTCACTATGCTTTAAAAATTTCCATTGCGGCAGCTACTACTGTCCATCCGGGCTATTACCATCAAAAGTTTTTCAATCATCTTTAAACATGCACTAACAATAGCATGCTACCGTTTAAATAATTACTTTTCTCACTCCCTAAACATTTGCTTTCCTTTGAGGAATAAAATTTAATGCATGGCAATTTTAACTGTAGAAGGCATATCTAAAAATTACGGCAAAATAAATGCCTTAAAAGCTGTTAGCTTTTCTGTTCCAAAAGGTTGTGTGTATGGTATCCTTGGTCCCAACGGAAGCGGTAAAACAACGTTGCTCAGCATAATTATGAATGTGCTAAAAGCAACTTCAGGCAATTATAAATTATTTGATGAAATACCAACTGATGACCACAGAAAAAAGATAGGTACCTTGTTGGAAACACCTAATTTTTATCATTATTTATCTGCTGTTAGAAATTTAAAAATCTCTGCAGCAATAAAAGGGCAGGGAGAAGGCGATATTGATGAAGTGCTGCATACAGTGGATCTTTACAAAAGAAAAGATTCCCCGTTCAGTACGTTTTCGTTGGGTATGAAACAGCGTTTGGCAATAGGTGCGGCACTACTTGGTAATCCGGATGTGTTGGTGTTTGATGAGCCCACCAACGGTTTAGATCCTGTTGGCATTGCTGAAATTAGAACATTAATAAAAGAACTTTCTGCAAAAGGCAAAACAATTATTATGGCCAGCCACCTTTTGGATGAAGTGGAGAAAGTATGTACCCACGTCGCTATTTTAAAACAAGGTACGCTTCTCGCATCAGGCACTGTTAGAGATGTGTTTCAGGAAAACGATATTGTGCAGCTCGCATCAGCAGATAAAGAAAAACTTCGCAACACGCTTGTTGGTTTGGGTAACTATATGAGGTTAGATGAAGTGGGTGGTATTTTGGAACTTTCTTACCAATCAGGAACTGCAGATCTTGAAGAAATAAACAGATACTGTTTCAATAATGGAGTTATACTATCGCACCTGCAATTAAAGAAAAGTAATTTCGAATCTAAGTTTTTGGAACTAACCAATTAAAACACTTAATAATTGTAATATGGATCAGCTTTTAAAAATTGAGTGGCTCAAAATAAAAAATTATACTGTTTTCAAACTGCTTTCAATATTTTTTGCAGTGGGTGTTGTGCTCATCAACTATGCGGTGTTTGCCTTCAATAAAAATGTAATTGGCAAATCTGCAGGTGGTGCTATGTTGTCTAGTTTTAGCCCTTACAATTTTAGCAATACCTGGCAATCTACCAGTTACGCTACAGGCTATTTACTAATACTACCGGCAATGCTCATCATTATATTAATTACAAATGAGTATACTTTTAGAACAAGCCGCCAAAATATAATTGACGGGTGGAGTAGGGGCGAATTCATAAAAATTAAATTAATACTCGCTTTTTTAATTGCATTAATAAGTACCGCATTAGTTATACTTACAGCAACAGGTTTCGGTTTATTATCAGGGTCAGATTTTTCGTTAAACAAATTCTCTCATGTTGGTTTTTTCTTTTTAAAGGCACTTACATACAATATGTTTGCAGTACTTATTGCCGTTTTAATAAAGAAAACAGGCTTTGCAATTGGGCTTTATTTTATCTACATGGGTGCAGAAAATTTTGTATCACAAATGTTAGATATTTTAAGTTTAAAATTAAAAGTAGAAACAGGAACCGACTTGGGGAGTGTAGGCGATTATTTACCTATGAATGCCTCTGACGGTTTGCTTGCATTTCCTGATAACCCATTAAAATCGCTAGCCAAAGGAGCCTTACCAACAGATTATTTTTGTATTGTATTAGGCTGTGCGGTGGTGTATCTTTTTATCTTTATATGGTGGAGCAGAAAAAAATACCTGAGCGCTGATTTGTAAAAATCTAAAAAGGAATTTATTATTTATTTTCAATTTGTTTTACTGCAGCCTCTATTGTTGGGTATAAAAATGTAAACCCTGCCTGCTTAATTTTTTCAGTGCCTACTGTAGCACTTTTTAAAATTTCAACACTTCTGTCACCAAGCATAATGGTTAATACAAACTGTGGCACATGTACCGGTATAAAAAATGATCCCTTTACTACTTTTGCAATAGTTAGGGTCATGGTTTTATTGTCAACAGGTTTTGGTGCAACTGAGTTATAACTGCCAACAAGGTTTTCGTTTTCCAATGCAAAAATATATTGTCGGCACAAATCATCAATATGTATCCAGCTTATCATTTGCTTGCCCGATGTCAAAATAGAAGCAACGCCAAATTTTAAAGATGATTTAAATTCAGGATAGGCTCCGCCATTTTCGCTCAATACAATTCCTGTTCGCAATTTAATAACCCTAATGCCCATTTCGGTTGCAGGTTCAATACTGTCCTCCCATTCTTTACAAACCACACCAAGAAAAGCGGGGTCGGCTTTTTCACCCTCTTCAAAAAAATGTCCTTTCTTTTTATCTTCTCCATACCAGCCTATGGCAGATGCGCTAACGATAACCTGTACTTTATGTTCATTATGCTTTAGCGTATCTAAAATTAACTCGCTACTTTTTACTCTGCTGTCACGTATTTCTTTTTTGTAATCGGCTGTCCATTTTTTATCCATTACACCGGCACCAGCTAAATGTATAATGGCATCAGCTTTTTTTACAGCATTAACTTCAATTTTATTTTCGTTTACATTCCACAAAGCATACGATATATTTTTCTGTGTTGCAACATCCTTTAATGTTCTGGTTAAAATAATTACTTCGTAGTTTTTTTCAACGAGTTGTTTTGCAAGTGCCTTGCCAACAAGTCCGGTGCCGCCTGTTATAAGTATTGTGCGCATTTATTTTTCTTTTGTTGGTAAAGTTATTTAACAAATTTGTGCCCAATTTTGTTTTTACAATAACATGATAAAGGCTTTTTAAATTCGTAATTTTATATAAATATTTTTTGTCTATGAAGTTTAATGTATTTCTGTTAGTGGCTGCTTTTTTTTCATTCGCAATAAGTGGGTATTCGCAAAACCTTACCTATTCTGAAGTTGAAAGGGCCGATTCCCGCAATATGAATTTTGAGATACTTGGTAATTTTTCAAATAATTTTTTAGTTTATAAAAATTTGAATAAACGCCAGTCACTTACCATTTACGATAATAATATGTCAATAAAGGAAACAGTTGATCTTGATTTTATTTCAGACAGAACTTTCAATATTGATTTTGTTACTTATCCAGATCGTTTTTTAATGGTATGGCAATTTGAAAAAGGCAATAACATTTACAGCAAAGCAGCGAGCATTAATGGCGAGGGTAAATTAATTGGATCTGTTATGGATTTAGACACTACGCGGCAGAGTTTCTTTTCAAACAAAGTGTATTATACTTTTACATGGAGTGAAGATAAGACCAAGCTTTTGCTCTATAAAACGCATACAAGAAACAATGAGTACACGCAAATAACAAAAATATACAACGATAAATTTGTTCTGCTTGACAGTAGTAAAAGGATATTTAACTACAACGATAACCGCGAAGATTTTAGTGATTTGCAGATTGACAATGAGGGAACTATTTTGTTTGCTAAAGTAAAACAGAATGCTAGAGAGGAATACATCAATACACTTGATATTAATTTCAAAAAATTAAATGACAATAAACTGGCAACCGTTAATATTCCTTTGGCGGAACAACTTATACAAAACCCACTTATTAAAATTGACAACCTTAATAAAAATTACATCGTAAATACTTTTTCCTACAAAAAGAACGGAGGCAATGTAGATGGGTTGCTCTCTGCTGTTATAAGCCGAGATTCTTTTGGGGTAACAAAGCAAACGATTAATATTTTTAACGATTCGCTTCGCAGAAAATTATCGGGTAAAACTGACTGGCGCACAGCTTATGATAACCTAAATATCAGGAATGTAATTTTAAAAAAGGATGGAGGGTTTATTGTTTTAACAGAAGAATATTATAAACAAAGGCGTTTTAGCAATTCTTTTAATGATAGGTTTAATGGGGGCTTTAACAATGGTTTTGGTGGTAATAGATTTTATAATTCGTACTCAGATTATTATTTGTACAACAGAGGCTATTATGGTTATTACAGGCCTTTTAACGATGGTAATGGTAGAGATGTAGTGTACAATTATAATGATGTTATTAATTTTAGTTTTTCAAAAGACCTGAAGCTGCAATGGAATAGTGTGATCAATAAAACTACCAGCGATATTGAAAACGATAACTTTCTCTCTTTTATAAATTTGAATGCAGGTGGCGAAGTTCATTTTCTTTTTTTACAGAAAGATAATAACAGGCAAATTCTTAGCGATCATGCTTTGCAGCCCGATGGCTCTATAATAAGGTATGCAACATTAAAGGGAAGAGAAGCAGGTTATCAGTTTATGCCTAGGTTAGCTCGCCAAACCGGCGCAAGGCAATTGATCGTTCCGTGCATTGTTAGAAACAATATTGCTTTTGCAAAAATTGATTTCTAAGTTTGCAGTTCACAGCAAAATAAATAACAACGGTGACAGGCATTTTTAAATCCAATAATCCTTCGGGTAATGCCATTTTGTTTGGATATGCTATTCTGCTAAAACTCCCAATGTTTTTTGAGGTGAAGTCGCCTCAATTGCAGGTGATGGATGGAATATTCTATAAAAACTTTTTAACCTTATTGCAGCCTCTTGCAAAAGGCATCCCTGCCATTTATGGCATTGTAACATTTATATTACTTGTTGCTCAAGCCATAGGGCTAAATAAAATTGTAAATAATTTACGGCTGCACAAGCAAAACAATTACCTAACCGGTATGAGTTATTTGTTGCTGACCTCACTTTTTAGTGAGTGGTTCAGCCTTTCAGCCCCGCTCATTGTAAATACTTTTTTAATATGGATATGGGGTAAACTTTGTACGTTGTACAACAACCCAAGCCCTAAGGCTGCTATTTTTAATATTGGCATGGCAACAGGTCTTGCTGCATTTATATACTTTCCGTCGCTTACATTTTTGCTGCTTATTATGGTAGGGTTTGCTGTTGCACGTCCATTTAAGTTGCAAGAGTGGTTAATGGGTTTAATAGGTATAGCTACACCGGTTTATCTTTTTGCTTCCTACCTATATTTGACCAACAACATTTCGTCGTTTCATTTTCCGGGATTTAATTTTTCATTCCCCCGTTTTTTTGGAAATTGGTGGGCCTATGCGGCCTTGGTTGCCATTATAATTGCGGTAGCCTTGGGTATTTATTTTATCAATATAAATATGCGCCGGCAAGTAGTTCAAACCCGTAAAAGTTGGCAACTGCTTTTTTTATATTTAGCTGTGGCAGCATTTGTACCTTTTGTAAATACGGGGCTTAATTTTACGTATTGGATTCTACTGACTGCACCCATTGCCCCTATCATTGCAGCAACATTCTTCTACCCTCAAAAAAGAATTTTCCCACAATTGCTTCATTGGAGCATGTTTACTATCTATGTGGCGGTTGGTTTTTTTAGTAAATAAGAGCATTAATTCTGTATAAATATGTTGCGCACTTTTATTATCGATTTAGCATTGATTTAATTTTATGGAAGGATACAAACTGTGGCGCTTATTATTAGTGATGGTGGCAAAAAGCGGTGGGGTGGGGGAGAAGTTTGTGTTACAAAATACACCAAAATACAACGGCTCATAAACGAGAGTTAAACGAAAGTACAACGAAGGATGGACGTAGGATAGTAGGTGGAGGTGTGGGTGGTGCAGGGGTGAAGAGCTGATGACACTGGTGGCTGCATCGGCTGCGTTGGTAATAAAGCCTTGACCAACATTATGTATATTAGCATGCGAATTTGTAATTGATATATAACTTAGCCAATGGCTAGAACTGATAACCCTTTACTTAAAAATACCTCGGGTAAAATAGGTGAAACTATCGTAGTAAAACAATACAGTTATGGCACTGTGATAAGCGCTGTGCCTGATATGAGCCGTGTTAAAAAAAGCAAACTTCAAAAACTGAAACAGAACTGGTTTAAAGATGCAGTGGTTTATGCCCAAACAATACTACGTGACCCTAAAAAGAAAGCTGCCTATGCCAAGAAAGTTAAAGAGGGTAAAACTATATACCATACTGCGATACAGGAGTATTTGGAGAAAATGAAGAAGGGGAAGGTATAGTGAGTTGATGAGTAAATACTAATCTTTATTTAAAAATCCTGAGAATGCTGCGCTTAACTCGATAGTTAGTGGGAGAACTCCACGACGTGTGCGTTGCTTGCCGGTTTCACTTGTCCATGTCGCCAACTCTATTATGGCTTTTAGTTGGTCGTTGAATCTTGTACGGGGTATTGGTGGAAAGATGGTCTTTCGCTTTTTTGCTGTTAGTCTAAATCTTTCAATAATTACCATTGCATAGTGGGGTAGTTTTATTCTAACAGCGGTTCTAGTTTTAATAGTTTTTACAGGAAGGTAAAAGGCGTCTGCCCTCTTTTCAATATCAGTAAACTTTATGGAAAATAGATCGGATACCCTAAGTGCTATTGTGCAGCCAACAACAAAAACATCTTTTGTTTTTTGTAATGACGGAGAGAGTGAGCTGTGGAAGTCTGTATCGTTAATTAAAAATTGCAATTGCTCCGGCAACAAAGTAGTAATGGGTACATCTTCCTTACAAACGTAAAAGCTTTTATAAAAATCACCTGTAGCTATTCCAAGGTCTTTGTTTACATAATTAAAAAAGATGCGGATCACTTTTATAACTGCCCCCACATAATTATCAAAACAGTTCTTCTTGTTGTAGAGAAAATTTGTAAACTCGAAGTAGAACTTTTTCCAGTAATTACGCTCAGTTAGGAAAGTACGTTTGTTATTTGCTGAAAATATTTTTATGCGAAGTGTAGTATTAAATTGCGTTTCATATTCGTGCAAATACTTTGAAACATATTGGTAGTTGTTTATTGTCTGTTTTTTAATTTTTGTACCATCTGCCTTTAGCCTTTTGCCTTTGCTGCTGTCTTTTAAAAATTTCTCAAATAGTGGTAAAAGTGCGTATTCTTTTGCAGTCATTTTTGTTAGTTTTTTTCGTGAAAAAAAGGAGGTTTTTGGTAAGATTTTACTAATTTACAAATAATAAGCTCTTTGAGAATTAATACCGGTGGGTGCTGTAGCCAAATGACTATTATCCGTTCGGTATGACAATGCCAGGTAGAAAATACTCGCAGCCTAATAGTGAATACCGATACGGTTTTAATGGAAAGGAGAATGATAAAAATGCGGGCGAAGGTATACAAGATTACGGAATGAGGATTTATGATAGAAGGTTAGGCAGATTTTTAAGTATTGACCCAATAACGAAAAAGTATCCTGAACT
>JANOTH010000196.1:0-1920 GCA_031416275.1 Ferruginibacter sp.
TATTGAACGCCAGGCTCCAAACGTGGCCCGCATGAAAATGCTTGGTGCAAAAGTTGTTCCCGCTACAAGCGGAAGTAAAACGCTCAAAGACGCTACCAACGAAGCTATCAGAGATTGGATAAACAACCCAACGGATACACATTATATTATTGGAAGTGTAGTAGGTCCGCACCCTTACCCTGATATGGTGGCAAAATTTCAAAGTGTAATAAGCAGTGAAATTAAGAAGCAGTTAAAGAAACAAACAGGATCTGAATTGCCTGACTATGTTATTGCTTGTGTAGGTGGTGGCAGCAATGCAGCAGGTGCATTCTATCATTTTCTAGAAGATAAAAAAGTAAAAATTATTGCAGTAGAAGCTGCGGGTTGTGGTGTAGATACTGGTATGAGTGCCGCAACTACAGCACTTGGTACAACCGGTATTTTGCATGGCAGTAAAAGCTTGTTGATGCAAACTGCAGATGGGCAGGTTACCGAGCCACACAGTATTTCAGCAGGATTGGATTATCCGGGTATAGGGCCAATGCATGCCAATTTGTTTAGAACTAAGCGTGCAGAGTTTATAAGTATTACCGATGATGATGCACTAAAGGCTGCATTCCATTTGTCAAGAACAGAAGGTATAATTCCTGCATTAGAAACTGCCCATGCCTTTGCAGTTTTGAATGAAATGAAATTTAAAAAAGACGATGTGGTGGTTATTAATTTGAGTGGAAGAGGAGATAAGGATTTAGATACCTACATGAAATATTTGTAGAAAGAATCATTTTCACAAATGAATTATAATAACAAAAGATGAATAATAAACTCACACAGCTCTTCCAGCAAAAAAATAAGGATTTATTAAACGTTTATTGTACTGCAGGCTACCCCAAACTTGATAGCACATCAGAAGTCTTAAAAGCCTTGCAATATAACGGAGCTGATATGATAGAGGTTGGAATGCCCTATAGCGATCCAATTGCAGATGGCCCGGTTATACAACAAAGTAATATGGTTGCCATAGAGAATGGAATGACTATTAATTTATTGTTTGATCAACTCAATACTGTAAAAAATGATATTAATGTTCCACTAATAATGATGGGATATCTTAACCCCGTATTGCAATATGGCTTAGAAAAATTTTGCGAAGATGCAGCAGCATCAGGTGTTTCAGGAATTATATTACCCGACTTACCTATGTATGAGTTTGAAGAAATGTACGCACCTATTTTCAAAAAGCATAACCTCAGTTTTATTTTTTTAATCACCCCGCAAACCTCAGCGGAACGAATTAAAAAAGCGGATAAACTGAGCAGTGGTTTTCTTTATGCTGTATCATCATCTGCCACAACAGGAAGTAATCTAAAAGCCGAAGATAAAACCGCATATTTTGAAAGAATAGCGGGAATGGAATTAAAAAATCCGCTGATGATTGGTTTTGGAATAAACAACAAAGCAACTTTTGAAACAGCAAGTTCTTATGCAGCCGGAGCAATCATTGGAAGTGCGTATATTAAAGCATTGAGTGAAAACAATAACATAGAAACAGCAACATCATCTTTTATTCAAACAATTAGATGAGATTGTTTTAACATTCGTTAAGTACTATCATTTATACGAATAAATTATATTGCAGGCTTAAATTATTTAGATGAAGAAGTTTTTCTTTTTGTTCTTTTTTACACCGGCTATTTTAACTGCTCAGGTAACAAAAAAGAAATCAGTTGCTACTAAAAAAACCGTTGTTACTAAAACTGCAGTAACTACCAAAACACCAAAATTAGAAAAGGCTGTAGATGGCTTTTTAATTAATGGAACTACCGAAGGATTAGCGGACGGTACGATTTTAAAATTGTTAAACGGCAATACTGGTGTTGAAGAAGGAAGTGCAACAATTCAAAAAGGAAAATTTGCTTTTACTGGGAAGGTTGCTTC
>JANOTH010000197.1:0-9588 GCA_031416275.1 Ferruginibacter sp.
TCAGGTGGCACTTCAAAACCCTGCCGCTTTTCTACTCTTGGCTTAAGCCCAAAATTATATTTTAATGCAATGCCAATTCGTCTCGTATCAGCATACCTGAAACCATCGGCCAAAAAGTTTGGCTGGTTAATTATAAATGTATTTATGTTGGTACGTAAAATATCATTTATGGTTAGTATCACATTCATCTTTTTCTTTAATATGCTTTTGTTGGCGGATAATGTTATGCCACCAAAGGGTTCTAATTCAAAGAAATTAACAACTGTATTTACCCGCATAAAAGCATTTAAACTCAAGGTAAGTGTAGGTGTAGGTTTATAATTTTGAAACATAAAAAAGGTAAAGCTGCTCCTTTTAAAAGTAAAAGGAACGTTATCATATTGCCCCTTGTAATTAATAATATTCATTTGTGTTCCTGCATAAAAAAAGTATTTCTTACCTGGAGGAATACCAAATACCAACCTCATATAAACCTCTTTATTGGTGCCTAAATTATCGTAGGTACGAAACAAAGTATCACCACGGGAATAGGTAAGTGTGGTGAATATATTTTTAATATCATTTAAACCAATTGAAAATACGGGGAACTCATCGGCATTTACACTAAACTCATAGTTGGTGGTAAACTGCGGTTGTAACCTTGGGTTGCCAATATCATACGTGTACTGGTCAGCATAGCGGGGATATGGGTTAAGGGATTCGTAAAAAGGCCTAGTTATACTGCGCCTGTAAATGGCATTTCCAACCAATTGAAAGCCAAACAACTTCACCAATTTATGCCTTAAAAATATATAGGGGAAAAGATCTGTTCGTTTAATGGCAAAAGTTGTATCTGCTGGAATAATCTGCTGACCCCTTATATCAGTATACTCCAGCCTTACACCCGGTTTAACCGTAAGCCCACGAAAGCTTCGGGAAATTTGCAGATAAGTCGCAGCAATATTTTCTGTGTATTTAAATTTATTTGTCTGCAAACGATCTACATATTTACCTGTACTTGTATCAGAAAAATAAGCTGAGTTATTATTGCTAAAACTGTACGTGAGCTTTGTACCGAGTTCGATGGTAAATTTCTTTTTTGTTTTTATTACAACATCACTTTTAAAAGCGATTATATTTTTATCATTTAAAATATTACCATCACCAAAAAGCGTATTCTTTGCAGGTAATATATTTAGGTTGCGATACTGTTGGTTGCTGTTCACTCTAAAATATGTATAGTCAAGTGTATTGCTCCACTCGCTGCCCAAAGTATCTAATTTATATTTTGCTGAAACGCCATTACCTATGTATAAAGATGGGCCTTGGTTATTTACTATAGATACATTCTCACCAATTTTATTACCTGTACTTAAGGCCGAAATATTAATATCATTGTCTACAAAGCTGTTATTCTGTGTAGCACTTATTCTTGCATCATAACCAATATTCAGTTTCTTATTTGCCTCATAGTTTATACCTCCGCCCACATAATTATTGGTATTATTAAACTTAGTAGATCCAAACTGTTTAAAAAGTCCGCCGGCATTGGTATATCTGTTTGAAGAAATATTATCGAAATTTAATTTTTTACTAAAGTTGTAAGAGAGATAGGTGTTTACTTTTTCTTTGCTATTATTAACGTTAAACCCAATTGCATCAGAGCTGTATATTCCCTGAAAGTGAGATACATCTATGCTTCCATTTACACCAAGTTTTACACCTTTTTTTAAGACAATGTTTACAATGCCACCACTGCTCGCTGCATCGTATTTGGCTGATGGATTGCGCAATACTTCAATTTTACTAACGCTGTTGGAGGGCAAGTTTTTCAATAGGTTAGCTAAATCTGTTGCACTCAATCTTATTTCTCTACCATTTATAAAAATGGTTGCCGGGGTTGCGCTGTTTAAATAAACATTACCATCCTGGTCTACAATTGCACCAGGTGTTTTCTCCAATATTTCGTAAGCGTTTGTACTGCTGCCCGCAAGCTGTTCAGCATCTACAATTGTTTTATCGTCCTCTTGCTTAACTAAAGGCGTTCGGCTGGCTACAACAACATCTTCAAGCAGCTTTGCATTTGTTTGCAAGTTTATGTTTATAATGGTATCGCTGCTGCCGGTTTGTATTTTTTGGTAAAATGTTTTGGCATTTACGGCAGTTACTTTGAGAATATATACTGTGTTTTTTTTGAGAGAGAAAACAGTTTCGTTACTTGCAATTTTTGTAAAAAGCGTCAGGGAATCGCCAACACGCAAAATAATAGCAGTAGCGTTTGTGGCTATTTCATTTTTATCATTTAAAATATTAAGTCGTACATCTATATTTTGTGCTGTGCACAGTTTGCACACCATCATCAATAAAAATGATACAAAAACGACTTTTCTCAACCTTGTTTGTTTTAAGGGTAACCTCAACGAAATAGCAAATGTGCGGTTTTTTTTTCACGTATAAAAAAAGGAATGACTTATTTAAACAAATCACTCCTTTCACTATTAGTTATCATTGTTTATTAATTCTTCTCGAAAAGTTCTTTTTTATCAACCACTTTTATTTGTGTACCCTTCTTTAATGTTTTACTTACAACATCATAAGGTCCTGTCACTACTTCATCGCCCGCTTTTAGTCCACTTGTAATTTCAATATAATTAATATCCTGTATACCAGTCTTTACAGGCACTCTCGTTACTTTATTATCAGCACCTTTCACAAATACAACTACCACAATATCGTCGTCATCGTTGCTGTTTTCCACGATATTGTCCGATGTAGAAACTTTCTTTTTATCATTACCAAGGCTTTCGCTTTTGTCTCTTGTTGTTACAGCATTAATGGGAACTGTAATTACATTGCGTTGTGTTTTGGTTTGTATATCTGCACTTGCACTCATACCCGGTCTAAAAGGAAATGACCCTTTGCCCAATAAATCTGCATAGCTCTCTTTTAAGATACGAATGTACACTTTGTATTGCGTAACATCTGTTGCAGCACCACCTAAACCACTTGTAGCAGCCCCATTATTGCTGCTTGCAATCTGCGTTACAATGCCTTTAAATTTTCTTTCGCTATATGCATCAACGTTTATCAAAGCACTGTCACCTAGCTTTACTTTTGGTACGTCGTTTTCTCCCACATCAACACGAATTTCAATTTTATCCATATCAGCAATGCGCAACATTTCTGTACCTACGTTAAAACTGTTACCTGCTACTTTTTCTCCTTTCTTTACATTTAATAAACTAACTACGCCGTCCATTGGTGCAACTATAGCTGTTCTACCAAGATCAGTATTTGCCTTGGCCAAATTATCTCTTGCACTTTGCACGCCCGCCCTTGCGCTTTGCACACTTGCCTGCCCGCCACGTATGCCTTGTACAGCTGCATTGTAATTAGCCTTTGCTGTTTTAAAATTTGCATCTGCTACATTAAATTCACTTGCGCTTATTACCTTTTCATCAAAGAGTTTTTTCTGCATGCTGTAATTCCTTTCGGCCTGTTCCTGCTGAGCCCTTAATGCATCTAAAGCTGCCTGCGAGTTACTCACCTGCGCCTGAGAAATATTTACCTGTGCCTGGCTTTGAGCTACGCCACTTGCTGCCTGGCTTCGTTGAATATTGTACACATCAGCATAAATACGTGCAAGTAGTTGCCCCTTTTTTACAGTATCACCTTCAGCTACTGTAAGCTCAGTAATTTCTCCACTAATATCAGGGCTCACTTTTACTTCTATCTCAGGATATATTTTACCGCTTGCATTTACAACCTCTATAATGTTGCGCACAGTGGCTTTTTCGGCAGTTACTTTGGTGCCTTCATCTTTACCAAAAACGCCTGTTTTAGCAAGTACAATAAGCACCACCGCTAAAAGTGTCACGCCTATTAATATCCATTTTGTTGTTTTATTCATAATACAGTATTGAGTATTGAAATGTTCGTATTGAGGTGAGTTGTTAGTTTTGAGTTATAAGTTTTAAGTCGTAAGTCTTAAGTATTAGTTATAGGTCTTGGGTCTTGTGTCTTTAATCTTTTGTCTTGTGTCTCATATCTTGTATCTTTTGTCTAAAATGCTTCATCTTGTGTCTCACATCTTGCGTCTTGTATCTATAATTTTAGCCCCATGCCCTTGTAAAACTCCAGCACCTTCATTTTAAATACATAGTCAAATTGGTTTTGTGCAAGCTCTAGTTTTGACCTCAACAAATTATTCTGAGTTGTTATCAAATCAAAAGTACCAAGCATACCCACATTAAAACGTTTGGTTGCGTAGGTCAAATTAAGCTCGTTTATGGCCAATGTTTTTTTACCTGCATTAAATTTTTCAAGTGCAATTAATGCTGCTGTGTAAGCCTGATATATATCCTGCTTTAGCTTTAAATTATCCTGTTCTTTTTGTAATTGAATGGTATTAATGTTGAGTTTGCTTCGTTCGAAATCACTGCGCAAAGCCCCTCCATTAAAAATAGGTACGTTCAAACTTAACCCGATGGCCTGCCTAAAATTATCTGACAGCTGGTTTGTAAAACCGCTTTTGGAAGATATGGGATTAAAATCTGTGAAGGGAGATGTTACCGTGTAATTGGTACCATTTACATTGACTGAACCAATAGGAATTACCGTTGTTGTTTGGTTAAAACCAGTAATACTGCGTGACTTGTTGTTGTAGTTGCTACCAAGGCTGCCAAAGGCGCTAAGTGTTGGATACATAGAACCCTTTGCAGCAGCTATATTTTTTTCGGCTGCTTTTAACCTGAGTTCGTTTACCCTTTGTTGCGGCAGATTCTTTAAAGCAATTTCGAAAACATAATCGGGTAATAAATTTGCAATTGGTTCCACAGGAATTTTATCAATAGGCGGCACATCTACTTCAAAAGCAGTTGCAGGATCTATATTCATTAAAGCTTTTAAGGTAAGAATATTTAATGCAGTATTACCTTTTGCATTTATATAATTTACACTGTCGGCAGCAAGTTGGGCCTCCAACTGAGAGGCATTTAATTCAGGCAATGTACCTGCATCTACCTGCTTTCTGGTAATGCCAAGCTGCGATTGTGTTTGCTGTATTTGTACCAATGCAATATTTTCCTGCTCTTTGCCAAGCAAAATTTGCAAGTAAGCATTGGCAGCAGAAAGTGCAATGTCATTTTTTATTTTATCGGTTGATGCGTTTGCAGCCTGTGCTTCAAAATTATTGGCAGCGATGGTATTTCTTTTGCTGTAAAAATTAAAGATATCAGCACTGGATTGTAATTGAAGCCCCGCTACCAAAAAGGTTTGAGTTATACGGCTAAAGGTTGTAGGATCTTGGTTGTTACCTGAGTTTATAGATGTGTTTGTACTAAAATTTGCATTTGGATACTGAGAAAGTTTGCTTTGCTTTAGGTTGATAGCAGCAATACGTGCCTGCACATCTTGCAGCTTTACATTTATATTATTTGCCATCGCATAATCAACGATGGACTGTAAGTTCCACTTTTGCTGAGCAAAAGAAACAGTGCTTAAACTTATTAAAATTACAATTATTACTAAACGGCGCATGTACAAAAATATTCTTTGTGCAAATAAAAGCCGAAGTATTTTTATAAACGGAAAATGTATCGTTTAAACGCACCTTACCTGGAGAATTTATTTTTGTCAACCCCTAAAAGGTGTGATATTACAATTAGAGCCCATTTAAAAATGGGCTAAAAATGCGAAAGTTTGTAACAAATCAGCAAATAAAGTTTTTCAGTCTTTTGAAATCTTCGTGGCTGCTTGTAAAAAAAATCCCTCTAAATAATCTGCCGAAAGATTTTGTGATGGCACTTAAAGAGAAGTGCGTCTTTGATGTGGCCTTCATAAGGTTTGGTTTTTAAGGTTTTTCAGGATGATAAAATTAATACAACAGTATACTACATACAATAGCATAATTGCTATTTCTTTGTAGTAGTATATTCCGTATAATTATTAATTGTAGTAGGAGAACTACTATGTTATGTTAGCAAATCCTACTTCTAAGTCATTGATTAAGTATACAGGATCTTCTAAACCAATATACATGCGCAACATGCGGTGCTCTTTCAACTCCCGGTTAAATTCATTTGCTGCCATCCCTACACAGCGAGGAATTATCAGACTTTCATGCCCACCCCAACTTACCGCCATTTTAATATGTTTCAGCGTTTCGCAAAACTTTTCAATACCGGCTAGGTCAATATCTTTTAATACAATTGAAATTAGTCCGCAGGCGCCGCTCATTTGTTGGTGCGCAAGTTTAAGTTGTGGAAAGGCTTCATCAAGTGGAAAAATTACCTCTTCTACTTTGTTGTTTGTTTTTAAATAGTTGATGATTGTTTGTGTGGAGCTGGTAATTTTTTCTAACCTAAGCGGTAAAGTTCGTAGGCCACGCAAAAGTAACCATGCATTAAACGGCTGGATGCCGCTGCCAATATTGTTATACTCACTTTTAAAAATACGGTCAATCATTTTACTACTTCCGCTTAAAACGCCGGCAATAGTATCGCTATGTCCACTAATGTATTTTGTGGCAGATTGCAGAGACAGATCAATACCAAGCGCAATTGGTTGTTGGTAAAGCGGTGTGCAATAACTGTTATCACATATGGTGATAATGTTATTTTCTTTAGCAAAAGTTGCAACAGCCTTTAAATCCTGCAAGGCAAAAGACCAGCTGTTTGGACTCTCCAAATAAATAAGTTTTGTGTTATTTGTTTTAGCTGCTTTAAAATTTTCTATATCTGTGCCATCTACAAAGCTGGTGGTAACGCCAAACCTTGGCAATATTTCAGTAAACATTTTCTTTGCCCAGGTATAAGGATCTTTTACACTTATGATGTGGTCTCCCGATCTTACATTTGCCAATACAGCTGCAAAATATGGCTGCGGCGCCGCTATTAAAAACAAGGCAATCTTCTGCGCAATCTAATGCAGCAAGTTTTTTTACTAAAATATCTACCGTTGGGTTTTTGCCCCGGCTGTACAAATAAGTGCTGTACTCATCTTGCAGCGCATTGCGCATTTCATCTACCGTATTAAATACAAAATTGCTGGTTTGTATAATTGGTGGCGCAACTGCGTTGAAGTAGTTTTCTCTTTCTTCGCCCAATTCGTTTATAATGTAGGAGACATTCATAAAATGCAATTTAAAATACCATTAAGAAATCATCTTCCTTTTCTTCAACAAATCAACCAAAAAATAAAGCCCTGCAAACGCTGCAAGAATGGCTAAGCCTGTTAAACCTGTCCATGGCTTATCAATAAAAATAACAACAAATACAAAAGTGTAAGCTGCCATAAACACCAATGGCATTAACGGAAACAATTTCATTTTATAAGTACCAGTGCCATCTAAATGTGCAGTTTCTCTTCTCAATTTAAAAATAGTAGCGGCAGATAATACCATACCAAAACAATCAAGAAAAATAGAGAAACTTAAAATCTCGTCAAAGGTTTTTGCCCAAAACACTATGAGGACACACAAGCTTGCAAATACACTGAGCGAAGTAAATAGCACATTGGTGCTAACCCGCCTCCTGCCAAAGGCTTTAGGCAGCATTCCTTCTTCGCTCATAGCTTGCATAACCCTCGGGTTTGCCATTAGCAACACATTTACATAAGCAAGTACACTTAAAAAAAGCAGTACCGAAAGTATTTTACCGGCAGCAGCGCCAAATAAATGTCCAGCCATAATTGCTGCAATATTGGTAGATGTTTTGAGCGTATTAAAACCAATTACTTTGTAGTAGGCATAATTTACTGATAGGTATAAAATAATGATGATTAGCAACCCCGCAATGATGCCCCTCGGAATATTTTTAGCAGGATTGTTCACCTCTTCACCAAAATTGATGGATTGTTGGTAACCGCCATAGGTAAAGCTTACAGCCACTAAGCCCAAGCCAAAAGCTTTTATGTATTCCCGGAGTAATGGGCTGGAAATTGTATTAGATACCACACTGATTTCATCCTTACCAGTGTAAAAAAAAATGGGCAAAATGAGTAATAACACGAGCCCAATTTTAATCATCGTTAAAACGTTTTGTGTACGTGCACTCATTTTTAAACCTGCCAGGTTTACGCCATAAAAAATTAGGATAGATGTTATGGCGATGATGATTTGCACCTGCTGCGCATTAACCGCATCGGGCAACACTACTTTTATAATATATTCTGCGCCAATAAGGGCAACACCTGCAAGTGATGCGGCGTTGGAAATTAAAATAATACAGTTAACAGCAAATGCAATAGATGGATGATAAGCGTAAGAAAAAATTCGGTAATAACCGCCTGTAACCGGAAACCTGCTACCAATTTCTGCATAAGTAAGAGCGCCACAAATAGCAATAATGCCGCCCGTTATCCAAATTGAAAAAAACAGAAAAGCTGAGGGAGATGAAGCTGCAACATTTGCAGGTGTTCTAAAAATTCCCATACCTATAACAAGACTTACCATGATCATGGTAAAATCGAAAAGGTTTAATTTAGCTTTGCTCATAATTTGAAGATAAGGAATTTATAAAGTGAACTGATTTTTAAACAAATTAGAGTTGCTTTAGTTATTAATTTGAGTAGAATGAAAATAAATAAAATAGTGTTCTTTTTGTGTTTGATGTTACTTGGTGTAACCAGTTATGGTCAGCAGCGATTTTCCATTAAAGTTGTAAGCGAAAGCGGTGTAGCTATACCAGGAGTTGTGATTAGTACTGAGAAAAATATTGCGTTAGGCAGTACAGATGCTCAAGGAAAACTTTCATTTGAGGAGTTCACAGATTCTCTTACAATTTTATTGAGTACAACAGGCTATGTTAGCAAAAACGCCCTTCTATTTAAAGAAAGCTATCAACTAATAACGCTATCAAAAAAAACAATAACAATAGACGAAGAAACAGTAACAGTATTTGGACGAAATAGCACCGTTGCCAATGCAGCTGCTGCGGTTTCCATCATAACTAAAAACAATCTTGATAAATACGACCAACAATCTTTTACGGCCGCATTTAATACAGTGCCAGGAGTAAAAATGGATGAAAGAAGCCCAGGCAGTTATCGACTCAATATTAGAGGCAACCTGCTACGATCAACCTTTGGCGTGAGAAATGTAAAAATGTATTTAAATGAATTGCCTATAACAGATGCAAGTGGCAATACCTATTTTAACCAATTGGCACCCGCATTAATTGGCACGGTACAAATTATTAAGGGTCCAGGTGGCAGTATGTATGGAGCAGGCACAGGTGGTGTTGTTTTAATGCGGAACGATGCTTTGCAGCAACCCAACACTTCTATACAAATAACAGGAGGCAGTTACGGACTTTTCACAGCAAGCGCAACCAACCACTTTTCTACCCAAAAAACAAACCATGTATTTACGCTTGCTCACCAACAAGCTGACGGGTACAGGGAGCATACTGCTATGCGACGAACCGTTGCAGGCTACACAGGCACATACAACCCTACTAACAAGCACAGGATAACTACCACTACTTATTACAGCAATTTATTTTACAAAACTCCGGGTGGACTAACCGCTGCGCAGTTAATAGTAAACCCAAGGCAAGCAAGACCAGCAACCGCTTTTTTTAGAGGTGCAGTTGCACAAAAAGCAGCGCT
>JANOTH010000198.1:0-1651 GCA_031416275.1 Ferruginibacter sp.
CTTTTATAACAGGCGCATTTTCTAATTTAAAAACGTTGCTGAATAAAGAGAAATGTAGTTCGTTGATTTATGTAATATGCAAATCAGCGAATTAAATGATTAATATAAAGCCTACATTGGTTTAGGATATCTACTCAACAAATAAAACGAAAAAGACTTTGTAAACCTGGCGTGATTAGTCTAAAGAGAAAACAACTCTCTCTAATTTACCTTCACTTCATAAATTTTTGGCCATCTTTTTCCTGTTATAAAAAACGATTTGCTTGTACTGTCGTAAGCAATCCCGTTAAAATATTCTGTTCTACCAGGTATGCTGTCTATACCTGGTAAATTATTAAAATTCATTTTGCCAACAACGGCTCCGGTTTGTGGGTTTATTTTTAAAATATTTTTTGTAGTATACACGTTGCCCCAAACAAAACCATCTACATATTCCAACTCGTTTACCATTGCAACAGGCCCATTGTCATCGTGTATATGCACTGTATTTTTTATTTTAAAATTTGCTGGGTCTACAAAATACATGTCTGTGCCGCCGGTTGTAATAATTAAATCCGTGCCGTTGTTCGTCATTCCCCAACCCTCATAAGGCCATGTAAATTTTTGAATAACTTTTGAAACGTCTTTCGCATCGTACACAAAAACATCGTGGGTTTGCCAAGTGAGCTGATAAATTTTTCCATTTAAAATCGTTAACCCTTCTCCAAAAATGCTGTCAGTTCCCATTTTGTGGGTCTTATCAATTTTACCTGTTTTCAAATCACCTAGTTGTATAAGCGAGTTTTTAAAATCGCCGCCGCTTTCGTATAGCTTTCCATTATAAATCTCTAGCCCTTCGGTATAACTTGCTGTATCGTGTGGATATTGAGCAATAATATTGTAAGGAATCGTCTTTACGTTGTTAGTTTTAATTGGTGCTATGCTTGGGTCTTCCGTTTCTTTTTCGTTATTGCATGCAATAAAAATGATGGCAAGTGAAAGCAGCGTAATTAATTTTTTCATATTGTTGTTGTTAGCTGCGCAAAAATAGGCAACAGCATTTGTATGTTAGTTTTTCTACTTATAATTAAATTCTAAAATTGAATGATTACTTTTCTCTCATCAACCTCATCTTCACACTATTTACGATCATAAGTATAAAAATAAAATTTGGTTAGCTCTTTTTATATTCAACCCCACGTTCTTTTAAATAGTTCATCACATAAACAAAACACGCTTCATCATTTCCTACCAGCTCAGGCGGAAATACACCTTTCTGTTCGAACTTTTTATTGATGATCAAATTAGCAAATGCATTGCATGCGTAACCCGTTGTACGGCTCATAGAAGGCGTTTGTGTAGCTGCATCATATTCATCGTACAATAAATATTCAACCGTTTTTGCATTACCATTCTCTGTGCCTTTAATCACAATATTCATAATGGTAAATTCTTCATCACCAACTTCGGGCTTCCATTGGTCAAATAAAATTGCAGAAGTAACATCAATAGGTCGCACATTTTTTCCTTGCACCATTATTTCATCTTCATTAAAAAAACCCGCCTGCATTAATGCTTGTATCAACGAAATGTGGCTCGGGTACCTAAGGGTTTTTTCCTTCATATCAGGTATATGCTTCATTGTAAATAAAATACTGCGCAGCCCATCTGT
>JANOTH010000199.1:0-18666 GCA_031416275.1 Ferruginibacter sp.
TGCTCCAGCACGCCGCTCAGCAACATTTTGTACATGTACTCATGCGGAAAATAACGCTCGCCGGCAGCTTCAGCATCTTTCCAAATTTTCTCAATATGCTGTTGCAATCTTCTAAAAGCTTCCTCTTCAGGTATACAAGTATCCGTTACACGGTTGTAATGATTCTCCAATAAATCCCATTCTTCCTGCGGACTTAAATCTCTATAATTTGGTACACGTTTGTAATGCGAGTGTGCCACTAAATTCATAATATCTTCTTCAAGGTTTGCACCTGTGCAACTAATAATTGCCACTTTATCCTGGCGTATCATTTCTGCCAAACTAAGCCCAAGTTCAGCCGTGCTCATAGCACCCGCAAGCGTTATCATCATTTTTCCGCCCTCCTCCAAGTGCGTTACATACCCTTTTGCCGCATCCATTAAAGCTGCTGCATTAAAATGTCTGTAATGGTGCTCTATAAAATTTGATACCGGACCTTTGCTCATATAATTCATTTAATTGTTATAAAAATTTTCGTGGCAAAAATAACCTCTTTTACTGAGTATAAGTGGAGATAAAATAAAGAAGATTTGTGCGGTCAGCATCGGGCATTAGGCAGCATTTGTTCGGGCTTTACGTTACAAGTCCTCGCCAAGCCAAAGGCTTGTCTGTGGGCTTTCCACTTCAATCCCGCCGCTCGTCAGCAGAAAATCAGGTTTCAACTTTTCCTATGAAACTTAAGATAATATTTTTGTAGGTTTTTTATTATCATCAATGGCCACAAAAGTAAATGAGCCTGTTATAGCTTTCTCTCTTTTATTTTCATACATCTGCTCTATATATATTTCCACTTTCACATCCAGACTTGTCGTACCAATTTTAGAAACCTTACCGACGAGTTCAATGATCGTTCCAGCAGGAATAGGCATTTTAAAATCTATTCTATCGCTGGAGACTGTCACACATCTTTTTCTTGTAAACCTTGTAGCAGTTATAAAAGCCACCTCATCCATTAAATGCATGGCAGTACCGCCAAATAAAGTATCGTAATGGTTTGTAGTATTAGGAAACACCGCTTTAAAAATGCGTGTTTCGCTCAGTTTTATTTGTTCCTCTAAATTCATACTCATACTTAAAATGAAAAATTGTATTTTATAATGGTCTCATCAGTTATTTGGGGAACGGTTTAAATTAAACCAATCAAATTCATATTGCAAAACTTATAACTTAAAACTTATCACTTATAATCTTTAACCCGTAACTCCCAATCTGCAACTCAATTCCTGCGATATCCATATACACAATGCCTGCAGCCACTTTCGCAGCAGTAGCCTCTAAGTATGTGGTACATTTCTGTAAACACCCAATTGTTATTTTCAATGTAATAATGAAGTCCTTCTACAAACTCCTCTTTCTTTGTAGGAAAAACATAGGTCTTTGAAACTTCCACAGCTTCACTTATTTTTTGGAGACAATTTACACACAGGCAATCAAAACTTGTTTTGGCTAAAAACTGTTGTGTATTTTCAGTTAATACAATTGTATTGCATTGGCAATTAGCAATATCCCCTACTTTGCAAACAAATAATTGGTTGCATTTTGGACAGTATTTTTCTTCGTGCTTAGGCATTTGCTGTGCGCAATGCTGGTACTTGTTTTTGTGCCAGAGCAAAGCCACCAAATAACACAGCGCAGTAAAATAAATCACCCATTAAAGTGCCTTTTACAAAAGGTATTCCAGCTGCATAACATTGCATTAGCCCACCAAAGTTTTGTGGGTATGTACTGCCCGGCCAGCAACCAAAATTACTTACAAGAAAAAATATAGCTGAGGATGAAAGTGCTCCTATTAAAACAGTTTTGGTATTTACTTTTTTCATTATAAAAAAACCCGCAATAACTATTAAAATATAAGCAGCGTATTGCCAATAGAACCCTTCAGCAAACCATGTAAAAGTTGGGTAATATTTTGCATAAATAACATTGTTTATAAAAAGATCGCTTACCCAAGTTGCAGCAAGTGGTATAAACAGCGCCATCCACTTTTTGCTAAAATGTGCCGCCCCAAATATACCTATAGCGCCCAATGGTGAAAAATTAAAAGTGTGTGGAATAATTCTGCTAAAAGCTGCAAGTACTATTAATGCAATTAAAACACCGTAACGCAGGTTCACTTTTTCTGTTGTCATATATTCAGTTTGTAAAATGTATAGCTGCAAATATAAAACAATACCACAGTTGTTTTTAATATTCACCATAAATACCTGCCAAGCGTATTAATATCCTCTCAAAACCCATCATAAATTCAAACTTATCTTTACATAAAAAATGCGCTCGCTACTTACCATACTTTTCATCTTTCTCTGCATAATTTGTAACGCACAATTTATTACGGAAGAAAAAATACTCACAACTGCAACAGGTAGTTTAGCAGGAACTTTAATATTACCCCACTCAGGGAAAACATTTAAACTTGTTGTAATACAGGCAGGCAGTGGTGCAACCGATAGAAATGGAAATAGTGGTAGTGCCTTAAAAGCAAATTGCTACAGGCTTATCGCGGAAGAGCTCTCAAAAAAAAATGTAGCTACACTACTTATAGATAAGAGAGGCATTGCCAAAAGTGCAAACGCCATGAAAAGTGAGGCAAGTCTGCGGTTTGATGATTATGCAGATGACCTTGCAGCGTGGATCAATTCCTTGAAGAAAGACAAGCGCATAAGCAAAATATTTATTGCTGGTCACAGTGAAGGCTCGCTTGTGGGCATGATAGCCGCACAAAAAGAAAAAGTAAACGGCTTCATATCAATTGCAGGTGCAGGGGAAAGCATTGACAAAATTATTACATGGCAATATGCACAACAATTGCCTAAAGCCGCAGTTACAGTTGATTCGCTTTTTAAAAGAATGAAAACTGGTCAAAAAATAGACACTGTACCACCTTATTTACTTTCTATTTTCCGTCCATCGGTACGGCCGTATATTTTATCGTGGATGCTGCACGACCCATGTAATGAAATAAAAAAACTTAATATTCCAATACTAATTGTGCAGGGCACTACCGATATTCAGGTAGAGGTTAAACAAGCAGAAATGCTGAAAGCTTGTAAACCAAAAGCCACACTTAAAATTATAGAAGGAATGAACCATATATTAAAAGAGGCACCGACAGATAGGAGTAAAAACATTGCTACATACACAAATGAAACATTACCATTAATGCCTGGGCTTGCCGATTTAATAGCCACCTTTGTAAATAAAAATTAAATATTGAGATGAATTATCTGGCCCACGCATATTTATCGTTTAACAATACTGAATTACTCGTGGGCAACATGATAAGTGATTATGTAAAGGGAAAAAAACAATTTGATTTTCCGGAAGCTATACAAAATGGCATAAAACTGCATCGGGCAATTGATAATTTTACTGATACCCACCCTGCTACTTTCGAAATAAAAAAAATTTTTAAACCTGCTTATCGATTATATGCCGGTGCTTTTGCAGATGTGGTGTACGATTATTTTCTTGCCAACGATACAAATCAATTTAGTACTAGTGAAGAATTGAAAAAATTTACCCAATCCACTTACCAATTACTCGAAATTAAATCTGAATACTTTCCTGAAAAATTTGCTTCAATGTTCCCGTACATGAGGGAACAGGATTGGTTGTACAACTACAGATTTAACGAAGGGATGCAAAAAAGTTTTGGTGGCTTGGCTAGGCGTGCAAAATACATTGAAGAAACAGCCACTGCCTATCAAATCTTTTTAAATAACAAAGAACACATCAACCACTGGTACAAAATTTTTATGCCCGATGTTAAATTATTTACCGTTAATAAAATTGAAGCACTATTACACCCTTGATTTTTTATCTTTGAAATAAAAAATGAAAAAATTACTCTCTATCTTTTTAGCAGGATTATTTTTTATAAATGCCGCTAAAGCACAATCTACCATTCCAACGCTTGATAAATCTCCTATGGATTTGGCCACCTTCCCTGCAGGCTATGGGTTATTAAAATTACAGGGCAAAGCAACTGAACCCTTGGCTGTTAGAGTTATCTACAGCAGACCGATTAAAAATAACAGAGTAGTTTTTGGGAAATTGGTTGAATACAATAAGGTTTGGAGATTTGGTGCAAATGAAAACACAGAAATAGAATTTTTTAATGATGTTACTATAAATAATACCAAAGTAAAAAAAGGTAAGTACTCTATTTATGCTATTCCCACAACAGAAAAATGGACAATTATTATAAACAAAGATTTAAACACTTGGGGTTCTTATGGCTATGAGCAAGCAAAAGATGTTGTAAGAGTAGATGTACCGTTACAAAAAACAACAGATATTGCTGAGGCTTTTTATATTTATTTAGATAAGACAAAAACAGGTTTTGCCATGAATGCGGGTTGGGATGATGTAAAAGTAACCTTACCTATTTCAATGTAATTATATGTCTAGAACTTATAGCGGTCTATTTTTCTTTTTGGTTTTAATCATTTTTTCATGCAAAAACAAAGCGAAAAATATTGATTATAAAGAGCGGAAAATTGAAACAATAAACAGCGATTCAAATCCTTTCATAAAGGCAGATCAATCAAGCTTGGATATAAGTTGGTACCCTGTTAATTATCCAATTGAGAAAATGAAAGGAAATGATTCTCTTCACCTCATTGCCAAATTAATATACAGTAGGCCACATAAAAAAGGAAGATTATTATTTGGCGAATCAAAAGAAAGTTTGTGTAGTTATGGGGTTCCTTGGCGGTTGGGCGCTAATGAGGCTACAGAAATTCATTTTTTTGAAAACGTAAACATTGCAGGAACCAATATTATGAAGGGGGCCTACGTTTTATACTGTATACCACATGCTGATAGATGGACAATTATTTTTAACACCGATCTAAATACATGGGGACTGCATATCAACGAAATGAAAGACGTTTTTAAAACAGATATTCCTGTTCAAAAACAAGACCCTGCTATCAGTGATTTCACAATGATTTTTAAAGAAAATAATACCGGTGCTGATTTAATAATGGCATGGGATAATGTAAAAACAGTTTTACCTATAGTGTTTTCAAAATAATTTTAATAGTAAAACCCTTCCGGCTTTTATATTCTGCTTTCCACACATAGTAATTATATTTACAAAATGTGTGGAATTGCAGGTATAGTATCTCCGAAAAAAACATTCATACGTCCGCAGTCGTTAAAAACGATGTCAGATAGTCTTTCGCACAGAGGCCCTGACGGTGAGGGTTTGTGGATTAACGAAGAAAATACTGTAGGTTTATCTCATAGGCGCCTTGCAATCATAGATCTATCTGATGCGGGAGCACAGCCAATGCATTATTTAAACAGATACAGTATTGTTTATAATGGAGAAATTTACAACTACAAAGAATTAAAAACCGATTTACAAAAAGCAGGTTACCATTTTAATACAGAAAGTGATACAGAAGTTATTCTCGCTTCGTTCGATTTTTATAAGCACGATTGCGTAAAATATTTTGATGGTATGTTTTCATTTGCTATTTGGGATAAAACACTAAATGAACTCTTTTGTGCTCGTGATATTTTTGGTGAAAAGCCATTTTATTATATTTTAGAAAATGATGTATTTGTATTTGCGAGCGAAATGAAAGCTTTGTGGGCAGTTGGAGTTAATAAGAGTGCCGACGAAAAAATGATGGTTAATTATCTGGCACTTGGGCAGGTACAACATGCATCTAATAAATCTCAAACATTTTATAAATATATTTTTTCATTACCACCTGCACACATAGGGTCACTATCATTAGGCAATATGCACTTTAATCTTAGCAGGTATAAAAAAATAAATAAAGAAAACACTATAAAAATCTCAGAAATAGATGCAATTAAACAACTCGAATTGCTTTTAGAGAATTCAGTAAAACGCCGATTAAGAAGTGATGTAGCAGTCGGTACAAGTTTAAGTGGTGGTATTGATAGCTCAACTATCGCCTATTTTATCAAGCAAAATGCGGATAAAAAAACAAAAAAGTTTAAAACCTTTTCTGCCATTTTTCCGGGGTATAATAAAGATGAAAGTATATACATAAATGAACTTTGTAATAATTTTAGCCTTGAAAATATTACTGTAACGCCTAATGCTGAAGGGCTTTTAAAAGATTTTGAAAAACTTTGTTATCACCAGGAAGAACCATTTGCATCATCGAGCATTTACGCCCAATTTAAAGTTTATGAACTTGCTGCAGCTAATAAAATAAAAGTATTGTTAGATGGGCAAGGTGCAGATGAAACCCTTAGTGGTTACACAAAACATTTGCATTGGTATTTGCAGGAACTGAGTGCAAAAGGCAACTATATTGAAATGAAAAAACAGCGTCAGTTATTGCAAAAAGCAAATGTTCCTTTTGCTTGGGATTTTAAAAATATTCTCGCTGCCTACCTGCCATCTCACACTGCATTAGCGCTTGAGAAAAGAGAATATAATAAAATTATAAAAAGCCAATTTATAAACAGTACTCTTTTAAACAAAATAAAAGGAAAAGAATGGCTTGGCATTTACAAGCCCGTTGTAACAAAATTAAATGATATTCTTTACCACAATACTATGCAGCATGGCTTAGAAGAATTGCTGAGGTACGCTGACAGAAACAGTATGGCCCATGGTACAGAAGTTCGCCTTCCTTTTTTAAATTACGAACTCGTAAACTTTATTTTTTCCCTGCCATCATCACTTAAAATAAAAGATGGCTTCACAAAATATATTTTAAGGAAAACAATGTCAGGTAAAATACCTGACAAAATTTTATGGAACACAAATAAAATTGGTTTTGAAACGCCGCAAAAAAGTTGGATGGAGAATAAACAGGTTCAAGAAATGATTTTTTCATGCAAGGAAAAACTTGTAAAAGATCATATATTAAACGACTCCGTATTAAAATTGCATTTAATGCCAAAACATACACATGAAGCCGACAATATCGATTGGCGCTTTTTAAATCTTGCTAAAATTGTATAATTTTTAGTACTACCGCATATTATAAAAATAGCATTACAGTTTATTTTGGGTTAATTTTGCGACACAATAATTAAAAAATATGAGCAACAATTCGCATAGATTAGGTACAAAATTTATACATGCAGGCACGGTGCCAGACCCTAGTACGGGGGCTATTATGACACCTATTTACCAAACAAGTACCTATGTGCAGGCGGCACCAGGTGTAAACCAAGGTTATGAATACGCACGCAGCCAAAACCCTACAAGAAAAGCTTTAGAGGATGCTCTGGCTACTATAGAAAATGGGAAACACGGCCTAGCATTTAGTAGTGGCGTTGCAGCAACTGATGCGGTAATAAAATTATTAAACCGTGGCGACGAAGTTATTTGTGCCAATGATATGTATGGTGGCACCTACCGCCTTTTTACCAAGATATTTGAAAAGTACGGTATCAAATTTATTTATGTTGATACAACAGACGTAACAAATATTGAAAAAGTAGTAACAGCAAAAACAAAATTAATTTGGATTGAAACACCTACCAATCCATTAATGAACATTACTGATATAAAAGCTGTTTCACTAATATCAAAAGCTGCAGGTGCATGGCTTTGTGTGGATAATACTTTTGCATCGCCATACATTCAGAACCCGTTAGACCTTGGTGCTGATATAGTAATGCATTCTGCAACAAAGTACTTAGGTGGGCATAGCGATGTTATACAGGGAGCATTAATGTTAAATGATGATACGCTGAGAGATCAACTGTATTTTATACAAAAAAGTTGCGGTGCAGTTCCCGGACCAATGGACTGCTTTTTAGTATTAAGAGGAATTAAGACTTTGCATGTACGTATGAAAGCCCATTGTGAAAACGGAATTATTGTAGCAAACTTTTTACGCAATCACCCAAAAGTAGAGAGAGTTTATTGGTGTGGTTTTGAAGACCATCACAATTATGATATTGCAAAAGCGCAGATGCGTGGCTTTGGTGGTATGATGAGTTTTGTTTTAAAGGATGATAGTATTGCTGCTGCCAATAAAGTACTTACATCAACTAAATTATTTGCATTAGCAGAAAGTTTAGGTGGTGTGGAATCTTTAATAAATCACCCTGCAAGCATGACCCACGCAAGCATACCAAGAGAGGAAAGAATAAAAAATGGTTTGGCTGATGGATTAATAAGATTGAGTGTAGGAATTGAAGATGCAGAAGATTTGGTGGAGGATTTGAAAATGGCAATTGGATAAACCAATCTCCAATTTGCAGGTGGCAAAATGAAATTACTTAGTGTAATCTGTTAAAAATTTGTCTCTGGAATGAAAGTGGATTCAAAATTTTTAAAAAGTGATCGATAAAAAACTTCAGGATTTTCTTAATAAAAAGGTTGATGAATATAATCAACCTTTTTTTATTGAGCCCGAT
Source organism: Ferruginibacter sp. (assembly GCA_031416275.1). Classification (GTDB taxonomy): domain Bacteria; phylum Bacteroidota; class Bacteroidia; order Chitinophagales; family Chitinophagaceae; genus Ferruginibacter. Next base: position 8,410 of record JANOTH010000199.1, read on the forward strand.
CCAATTTGTATCCCTCATTTATTTACAAAAAAACAGGATATAGAAATTGCAGGTTTTTTCGCTGCAATATTTGCTTGGGGTAACCGAACTACCATCATTAACAAAAGCAAAGAATTAATGCAGTTAATGGACAATGCGCCCCATGAGTTTTGTTTGAATCATCAACAAAACGACCTAAAAAAATTATTGAATTTTAAGCATCGCACTTTTAACCCGACGGACCTTTTATATTTTATTGATTTTTTTCAACACCATTATAGCAAAAACCAATCTTTGGAATCTGCTTTTACATCATCTTTAAAAAAAGGAGATACAAATATTGAAAATGGGCTAAATGGCTTTTATAATTATTTTTTTTCGTTGGAACATGTTCCTAAACGCACATTAAAACACATTGCATCTCCGGCAAAAAAAGCTAGTTGTAAAAGATTAAACATGTTTTTACGTTGGATGGTACGAAACGATAACAATGGCGTAGACTTTGGAATTTGGAAAGCCATCTCACCTTCTCAATTGGTAATACCTTTAGATTTGCATGTAGCAAGAGTAGCTCGACATTTTGGAATTTTAACGAGAAAACCAACAGATTGGCTTGCTGCAATAGAACTTACAGAAGCCATGAAAACATTGGATAAGAAAGATCCTACGAAATATGATTTCGCACTTTTTGCATTAGGTGTTTTAGAAAAATTTTAATGATGAAGAATGAAATAGTTCATGTAATAAATGATTCATTTGGTTTGCAAGCAACCGAAATAAATTTTGTTGAGTTTCTTACTCAAAAAATAAATTTCCTCATTGTAAACGATTTTAATAAACTCATCTATATTCTTTATAGGGCAGATATTAATGAGCAAAAATTAAATAAACTTTTAGCAGAGAATAAGAAGGAAGATGCGGGTAAAATAATAGCCGCACTTTTTATACAAAGGCAGCTAGAAAAAATTAAAAGTAGAGAAGAAAACAGGTCAAACAACACACATAATTCTGAAGAAGAACGGTGGTAATTAGGCAGATTTTTTCGTAAACATGAGTTCCTTTACCTTTTCTTTATCTTCTTTTTCTTTTGTAAGGTCGAACATTGTCCCAAATACATGATCCCACATTGTGCTACTCACACCAAAACCCATATCGTTATGTTTATAATGGTGTAAATGATGGTTTCTCCACAATGGCTTCATCCATTTAAATGGTGGGTTCCATGCATGTATTGCAAAATGCATTGTACCATAAATTAAATAACCAAGCATAAACCCAGGAAAAAAAGCAAAAACATTCTTCCCCATTATCAAAAAGAATAAAAAGAAAAACATAGAAGCTATAATTAAACTTGGTGCAGCAGGCATAAACAACCTCTCTTTATCTCTAGGATATTCATGATGATTGCCATGAAGAACGTAGTTTATACGCTTGCCCTTCTCTGTTTCAGGATGATAATGGAAAGCAAATCGGTGCAAAATGTACTCAGTAATCGTCCACACAAAAATTCCGCTAGTATAAATCAAAAAAACATTTAGCCCTGAGTAATTCAGATATTGAATAGAATAATAAGGTAAAAATATTAAAATAGGTAAATACATACCCCATATAACCAAGGGATGCGTTTTTGTAAGATATTCTAAATAGCCGTTTCTAAATATTTGTGCTTGGCCTTTATTATGTATTTTTTGAAATTCCATGTATTAATTTAATATAATGCAAATATACAAAATCCTTTTTTTTAAAGGCTTTTGAAGTCTAAATTTGTCATTCTTAACATATTGGCAACTAATAACAATTTTAGCTCCATTTTTTTCCTTCAGTAAAATAATCACATGAAACTAATAACATATTTAAAGAATGACCATGAGCAACTTGCTCTGGTAATTAATGAAAAAATTTATGATACCGATAAATTACATCCTGATTTACCTATAAGTATGGCTATGTTTTTAAATTATTGGGAAGATGTTTTTCCTCTTGCAAAGGCTGCTGAAAGGAAAGTTAAAGAGGGAGGTTACGAAAACAAAGCTTACGGAAATTATATAGATGCTGATATAATTGCTCCTGTGCCAAACCCTACAAGCTGCCGTGATGGATATGCTTTTCGCCAACATGTAGCATCTGCAAGGCGGAATAGAAAAGTTGATATGATTCCTGAGTTTGACCAATACCCTATTTTTTATTTTACCAATCACAATAGTATTCAAGGGCCAGGAAATATTGTTTGCATGCCAGATCATTTTGAAAAACTCGATTTTGAGTTAGAAGCTGCGGTTGTTGTAAGCAAACATGCTAAAAATATTAAAGCTGCTGAGGCAGACGAATATATTGCGGGTTTAATGATTATGAATGATATGAGTGCAAGGCGTTTGCAGATGGAAGAAATGCTGCTGAACCTTGGCCCCGCAAAAGGAAAAGATTTTGCAACCGCCATTGGTCCTATGCTGGTAACGCTTGATGAGCTCGAGCCGTTTGAAGTACCATGCAAAGAAGGACATACAGGGAAGAGCTGGAATTTAAAAATGACTTGTAAAGTAAACAGTATACAAGTGAGCAAAGGCAACCTTGCAGATATGGACTGGACATTTGCAGAAATACTGGAGCGTTGTGCTTACGGCGTAAACCTTTACGCAGGCGATGTAATTGGCAGTGGTACAGTAGGCACGGGTTGTTTTTTAGAGTTAAATGGAACAGGCAAATTAAACGATCCAAATTACCCCGAGCAATGGTTGCAACATGGTGATGTAGTAGAAATGGAAATTGATGGGTTGGGAGTTTTAAAAAATACGATTGTGGCGGAGGATAATGATTTTTCGATTTTGGGGTTGAAGAAAGTTACGAGTTAGGAGTTACGGGTTACGGGTTTTGAGTTACAGGTTTTAAACCCTTATAATTATTGTTTAATCGAATGAATCTTAATCATGGCAACTATATCATCTTTTGAAGATTTAGAAATCTGGAGAAAAGCACACGAATTGGCGGCTTTGGTTTACCGGTTGTGCGAAGTAAATCAGAAAATTATAACGGATTATTCGTTTAAAGATCAAATTAAGCGAGCTGCCCTTTCTGTTTCCAATAATATCGCCGAAGGCTTTGAATATAATAACAATGCAGACTTTCATCGATTTTTAAGAATTAGCAAAGGTTCTTGCGGAGAGGTAACTAATTGTCTTTTATTCTCTATCAAAATAAATTATTGTACGTCAGACGAGGTATTCAATTCACTCGAACTTTCAAAAACATTAAGTAGACAAATTGGTGCTATGATGAAATATTTGCGGCAAAAGATCATGGAGAAAAAACTTAATACGAAAACAGTAAAGTACCCAACACACGTAACTTCTAACTCGTAACTCGCAACCATAATAATTCATGTTGACTCTCAACCTCTCTACCCTTTCCCCCGCTGATGTACAAAGTTACCTTCAGCATGCAATTGCGCCACGCCCAATTTGTTTTGCTTCTACAATTGATCGAGCAGGCAATGTAAACCTATCTCCCTTCAGTTTTTTCAACCTGTTTTCATCAAACCCGCCAATAGTTATTTTTTCACCATCTAGGCGGGTAAGAGATAACACTACTAAGCATACTTTACAAAATGTAATGGAGGTGCCGGAGGTTGTAATTAATATGGTCGATTATGATATGGTGCAACAAATGTCACTAGCAAGTTGTGAGTTTGCAAAAACAGAAAATGAATTTATAAAAGCAGGTTTTAATGAAGAAAATGCAACGCTGGTAAAACCTCCAATGGTCAAAGAAAGCAAAGTAAAACTGGAGTGTAAAGTACTTGAGATAAAACCACTTGGCACAGAAGGTGGGGCAGGAAATCTTGTAATATGTGAAGTGCTAACGATGCACATTGATGAGAGCATACTTGATAAGGACGATAGAATTGATCAAACAAAATTCAATTTAGTAGCAAGGATGGGCGGAGACTGGTATTGCAAAATTTCTGACGAAAATTTATTTAAAGTTGCCAAGCCCAATATTAAAATTGGTATTGGTATAGATGCGCTCCCTGTGGCTATTCGCAACAGCCAAATACTTACAGGAAACCATTTGGGGCAATTGGCAAATGTGAATGAGCTACCTATAGTTGATGCTGCATTTGAACATGAAACTTTACAGCAGATTGTTCAATATTTTAATCTAGATCCACAAGAGATGGAAACGGAAACGCACAAACTCGCAGCGTTACTTTTAAATGAAGGCGATACGAATGCCGCATGGCAGGTTTTGTTGGCAAATGATATTATTTAACTTTTACAATACATAAGCCAACAATTACATTTATACTTTTGTTTCTATGAAAGTATTTATGTTTCTTTTACTGCCTTTATTTTCCGCAGCACAAATAAAACCTATTTATAAAAACCTCGCATTAGAGGGTGGCGGCCTTAGAGGCATTGCATATGCCGGTGCTTTTAAGGAGTTGGAGGAAAACGGCACCTTGCAGAATATAGAAAATGTAGCAGGTTCATCTGCCGGGGCTATTGCCGGTTTAATGATTTCTATTGGTTACAAAGCAAATGAAATAGACAGTATATTAATGTCATTAAAATTTCAACAATTTAATGATGGCAAAGGGGGGTTGGTAGGAAAATACAAAAGAATAAAAAGAAACTTTGGAATTTATAAGGGCGATAAATATGAAGTATGGTTGAGAGAGATGTTGATGAAGAAAACCGGAAATGCAGATCTTACTTTTATGCAACTTCATCAACTAAAGCTTGATAATAAAAATTATAAAGATCTTTTTTGTACAGGCACCAACATCAGTAAGCAGAGACTCGAAGTTTTCTCTTATAAAAATACACCTTCGTTTTCCGTGGCAACGGCTGTAAGAATTAGTGGTGGTGTGCCTTTGTATTTTACTCCAATTACTCTTGATGATTCTTTACAAAAAATTAAGCAAGGCGACACTTCTTCTTACATTAATTATTATGTGGATGGTGGAATGTTTTGCAATTATCCAATCAGTATGTTTGATAGTTGCAAACATGGCGATATGCCTCTTTTATGCAATGACCTTGTGTTTAACAAAGAAACAATTGGGATAAAACTGGAGCGCAAAGAACAGATAGACGCTTTTTTAAATAATTCAATTGAAATACCACCATATCAGCCTAAAAATATAAATGACTATTTCGCTGCATTTGGAAATCTCTTAATGGAAACAATGGCTAGAAAATACCCTGATTTATTAAATGAAAAAGGAAGAAGTATTTTTGTAGATTATGGAAAAGTAAATCCCAAAGTAAAGAAAGTAAGCAATAAAAATAAAAGGATGTTGTACGAAAATGGCAAAGCCGGTGTTATTCGATTTTTTGAAATTCAACAAAAAAATATTTAAAAAAATGCTGCAGATTTTTTATTGCAGCATTTCTAATTTGTTGAATTGATTTATCTGTATGCCCCTCCAAATACTCTTCTCAAAATATCTGTAGTTCTTGCAGCAAAGTTTGTTCTGATATTTATTTCTTCTTTTGCAATTAAGTTAAACAAAGCATCGGTAGCACGTTGCGTTACATAGTTTGCAAGATCTGGATTAAGCTTTTTAAATGTAGTGGGGAAATTATTGTACCTCGTAACCATATCTCCATAATATTTTGTGGCATCTACCTTATCTAACGATTGAGCAATTACAGGTCTAAATGCCGCCAATAATTTAGCAGTTGTTTCTTCTCTAAAAAAATGGGTTGCACTTGTATCGCCGTTTCTAATTAGACCTATTGCATCGCTTAAAGTCATACTTTTAATTGCATCAACAAAAATTGGTTTAGCATAACCTGCAGCATCTTCTGCACCTCTGTTTATTTGCAGAATAGCTTTATCTACAAGGCTGTTAAAACCAAGATCTCTCAAAGTGTTTTCAATTTTTCTTGCTTCAGGTGGTAGTAAAACCTTGTACAATTCATTTCTAAAAAAACCATCAGTTGTATTTAATTGCAACACAGATTTGGTAATACCTTGCCCTAACGCTTCTTTTATACCAGCGGCTGCTTCCGTGTTTGAAATAGCGCCTCCAGGAAGCGTACCCGCACCCGCCGCAGTTGCAACTTGCTGAAGTGTTTCGCAAGAGCCAAGTGTGGCGGAAATTATGAGTAGTGTAAAGAATATTTTCATAAATACAATATTAAGTAATTCACAAAGCAAGTATGCTGCCAGTTAAAAAGTTAAGATATAAAAGCGTTTAATTTAATAGAATTTTAAACAACTGCAGCAATAAATTGTGCGATTAAGCCTAATGCAAGTCCTGAATAAATATCTTTTTCATTGTGGTCAGAGACTATTAATCTTGAGGTACAAACTATACCCGTACACAATAGAACAACTGCAATTGGCCACGTCATGAGCATGGAGTTGCTTTTTGCAATTACAAGAAATAACCCGAGCCACCCACCCATCCCAATTGCATGCATACTTACTTTGTAATAAATATTAGCTATTAAACCCGCAGAAGCTGCGAGAAAAATACCCAAAATGAATGATGGCATAATTTCAGGGTACATATCCTGTTTTTTAAATACTGTATATGCCCAAAAGAAAAAAATACCACATGCCATGTATGGAATAATACGGTCTCTTTTAGTACGAAGAAAAACAGAATCTATAAATCCCAATGCCTTTAATAATACGATACTTAATAGCGGATAGAATATTAGGTTGTACCCACTGATTAAAATTGTGTAAAGTTTAGACTTTGCTGAAAAGCCAGAAAAATAAGAGGGGTGAATATAAACAAGAAATGCAATTGCATACAGCGGCACAAAAATGGGATGAAAAACATAAGAGAAAAAGTTAGCCGGCCATTTTAGCAAAGGATGAATATACTTTTTTTCAGGCAAAATTTCTTTTGGCAAAATAGCTTCCATCTTATAATATTTTTCTCAGTCTTGCAACTGGAATATTTAATTGCTCCCTGTATTTTGCCACAGTTCTGCGTGCAATATTGTAACCTTTTTCCTGCAGCATGTCAGTTAGCTTTTCATCGCTGTATGGGTGTTTCTTACTTTCTTCCTCAATTAAATCTGTAAGAATTTTTTTCACTTCCCTTGTACTCACCTCTTCACCACTGTCTGTTTGTAAGCTTTCACTAAAAAAGAATTTCAATCTGTATGTCCCAAACTCAGTTTGTACAAATTTGCTATTTGCAACTCGGCTTACGGTAGATATATCAAGATTTGTACGCTCAGCAATATCTTTCAAAATCATTGGGCGAAGTTCCGTTTCATCACCCGTTAAAAAAAACTCATGCTGGTAATTCATGATAGCTTCCATGGTATTCAACAAAGTATTTTGCCTTTGTTTAATAGCATCTATAAACCATTTTGCACTGTCTATTTTTTGTTTGATAAAAAGTACAGCTTCTTTTTGTCGCTTGTCTTTTTTTGTGCCTTTATCATAATCCTTTAGCATATCTCTGTAACCTTCGCTTATGCGCAGATCAGGAGCATTTTTGCTGTTAAGGCTAAGCTCTAGTTTTCCCACATTGTTTGCAATAAAAAAATCAGGTATTACGTAGTTGGTATTTTTCCCCGCATCACCTGCAGTTCCGCCCGGCTTGGGGTTCAGCTTTACAATTTGGCTAATAATTTCTCTCAACTGCTCATCACTAAGTGTTAGCGCACGTTGTATTTTTTCGTAGTGCTTTTTGGTAAACTCATCAAAATATTTTTCTAATACTTTAATTGATATTTCAATGATTTTTCCCTGATCTGTTTTTCTGTGCAGTTGCAATAACAAACATTCCTGTAAATTTCTTGCAGCCACGCCTGGAGGATCGAACTGTTGAATCTGCATCAACAATTGTTCAATTTCTACTTCGTCTGTATCTACATTTTGCCTAAAAGCAAGGTCATCAATAATGGCACTTGTTTCTCTACGCAAATAACCATCATCATCTAAACTACCAACGAGCTGCTCGGCAATCTTCATTTGCTTTTCGCTCAACTTCAACAAACCAAGTTGTTGAAGCATTATTTCCATAAAACTTGTTTCTACCTTGTGTGGAATTACCCGATTATCATCTTTTTCAGGGTAATTTTCATCCCTCATTTTATAATCGCCCACATCATCATCACCTTCGTGCACATAATCACTTATGTCAATGTTTTCATATTCGTCTTCTGTTCCTTCTGTTTTATATTCTTCTTCGCCCGGTTCGGTAAACTCATCTTTTTCAAATTCATCATCATGGCTATCCTCATCTGCCTGCTCCAAAGCAGGGTTCTCCTCCATCTCTTCTTTAATACGCTCATCTAATATTGCAGTAGGAACCTGCAGTAGTTTCATTAACTGTATTTGCTGCGGCGAAAGCTTTTGTAGTAACTTTTGTTGTAAACTCTGATGTAAGGCCATGAGAAAATATCTAAATAAAAAATTGTTTAATGTATTCAATTTAAACCTCACGTGCAAAACGAATTCAAGGTTTAATTCGTAAATTTACAATCATTAAAGATTATAAATGAAACGCAAATTTATAACATTATTATTTTGTGCAGTTGTAGTAAGCGGCAGCGCCTTCAGCCAAGTAACTTCTAGTTTGTTTAAAGGTAGTATTCTACCAAAAAAAATAGCTGACTCTTCAACCAAAGTAAATTTGTATATCTCTCCGTCAATGCTTGTTTCTCCAACATTTTACGCTAATAATCTTGCATTTTTTTGTAGGCAGGAATTAAAGTTTGAAAAGGCTACCAAAATCCCGTTTAAGTTTAGGTTAGGTTCTGTGCAGCAAGTAGATTATTTGGAAGGAAAAAATAATGCGAAGCCTTGATTTAATTTCGGGAATTACAACTCATTTTAATGTTAACCTTGGTATTTCCATTTTAGGTTATGCAAATATGTTTGTTTAATTTACGTGTAAACCTAACAAACATGTTTAAGTATATAAAATACCTAAACCCATTAATCATTTACTTTCTTGCATTTATTAGTTTTACAAGCACAGGGATAGCCTGCTGGCTTGTAATTATCTATTCTTGGGTATTTATTCCTGTACTCGAAATATTTGTAAAGCCAAGTACACAAAACATGTCTGCAGCAGAAGAAGAGCTTTCTAAAAATGACAGAAAGTACGACTATATGCTGTACCTGATTGTATTTTTACAAATACCTACATTACTATTTTTTCTTTATTCCTTTATTGGCTCGCAGCTTAATACCATAGATATTATTGGTCGTATAACCGCTATGGGCATGCTTTGCGGCACATTTGGTATTAATGTAGCACATGAGCTTGGGCATAGAAAAAATAAATTTGAGCAAATACTTGCAAAAATTTCTCTACTCAGTAGCCTGTATATGCACTTTTTTATTGAACACAACAAAGGGCATCATAAAAATGTAGCAACACCCAACGACCCAAGCAGTGCACGATACAATGAATGGTTGTATTCCTTTTATTTTAGAACAATTGCATTTTCTTATTTATCAGCATGGCATATAGCTAACAGTGATTTAAAGAAAAAAGGATTAAATCCTTTTAGTTTACAAAATGAAATGTTGCAGGCGCATATTATTCAGGCAGCCTTTGTTGGAATTGTTTATTTCGTTTTTGGTGGATGGATAACAGTTTATTTTTTATGCGCTGCTTTTATGGGAATATTGCTATTAGAAACTGTAAACTATATAGAACATTATGGGCTTCAGCGAAAAATTACGTCAGCTAATTCTTATGAACGCACCATGCCTCACCACAGCTGGAACAGCAACCATGCGATAGGACGAATGCTATTATTTGAATTAAGCAGACATAGCGACCACCATTATCTTGCAAGTAGAAAATACCAGATACTTAAACATTACGAAAACACGCCGCAGCTACCCACAGGCTACCCCGGCTCAATGATGTTAGCTTTATTACCACCCCTGTGGTTTAAAATAATGAATAAGAGAATTGCGAATTTGGAATTTTAAAATGGGGAGTTTTTTTCCCATTTTGTTTACTATTTACTTACAAAGTTTAATAGTGTGGAAATTCTTGTTCAATTTGCTGATAAGGAAAAGTGATAAAGGCATCCGCCAATCAACGCTTCACTAGTTAAATAAGCAACTAAAAAATTACAATTTGCAAATTGTCTTGAATGAAAAAAAATAAACTAAAAACAACGTTTAAGCACCCTATTACTGCATTAATTCTTTAATGATCATTTTCTTTTGAAGCGATAATTTATCTTCTGTAAAACTTTCTGCGTGTTTAGCATTTATACCAATAAATTTCGTTTGCGAAGCAAAACGTTTACAGCCTTCACATATTGAAAAGTGCAGAGC
>JANOTH010000200.1:0-4020 GCA_031416275.1 Ferruginibacter sp.
GGCATCTTGTTTTCATTAAATAATACAAGGCCTTTTGCCAATTACGATCAAAAAGATACAGACGGAAATTATGGAATATTTTATGGAGGCGCTGCAGGCGTAAACGCTCAAAACCCGAATTATAGAAACCAATACTCAAGTACGCTTGATAACAAATTTGATGTGGTTCAAAATTTTAATCTGAACTATAAATTCCCTAAATTTTTAGAGTTAGATGCCAAATACGGTATAAATTTTCAACAGAACTATATTAAACGCCGCTATGAAAATCAGGAATTTAATCAAAACGCAGTTGCACAAAACTTTTTTATTGGAAATAACAACCAATTATTTGGGCCAGGTGGAACTCTTAGCGGAGAAATAGATGATATAAATGACAGAACAGTTTTTCAAAATTTTCTTGGAACAGCAACTGTAAGAACAGATTTTGAAAAAGATTTTAATTTTAAAGTGCCGATAAAAACGAGTACCCAATTCTCTTTTGATTATCGTAAGGATAATTATAAGAGTTTATATTCATATGGTTTTGATGCACCTATTTTTACCCCATGGAATGCTAACCAGGCAGGGACATTTAAAGTTTTACGTGATTTTAATAGACAATTGATAACCTATGGAGTTTTGGTTAACCAAAGAATTGAATATAGTGACATTGGGGGCATATCAGCAGGCTTAAGAAGCGATTTTTCTTCTGCTTCCTATAGACCAGGAGCTAAAGCTCAAAATTTTCCGAGAGGTGATGCATATGTCAACGTTTCAAATTTAAATTTTTGGAAAAATGCAGGCTTTAATCAAAATTTCAACTATTTTAAGTTGAGAGCAGCTTATGGTGAAGCCGGTATCCAACCTGGGGCATTTCAGCGCTTTCCGGTATTAGGTGGTGCTAACTTAGGACCATCCAATGTTTTTACTCTTCCTATTAATAATCCTAATCCCGATATACAAATTGAACAGAGCACAGAAACAGAATTCGGTACTGATTTAGGTTTTAGACTTTCAAAAGGAAATTGGTTAAAGAATGCATCTGTTTCTGTTACTTACTGGAGCAGGGAAACCAGCAATGCTATATATGATGTAGACGTGGCACCAACATTAGGCATCGGTACAAAAGTGCAAAATGCTTATGGGCTCAAATCAGACGGTATTCAAGCTTCATTGAATTTAGGCATTTTAGAATCTAAAAAGTTTAACTGGGATATGACTGTCAATTTCTCAAAACAAACTTCAAAGATTTCAAGTGTAATAGGTGCAGAAGTAGTTATTACCTCTGCTGCGGGAAGCACCAATTATGTTCTACGTAAGGGAGAAAGAATTGGTCAATTGTATGGTTTCTTAATTTTGAAATCGCTGGACCAGGTAGATCCTAATACAGGTCTTCCTTTTATACCAAAAGCTAATCAAGGCAACTTTGAAGTAGCAAGTAATGGATATGTAGTAGATAAGGCAACTAAGCGTCCTGTAAACTCACCTCAACAGTATTCGTTTGGAGATCCAAATCCTAAGTTTAACATGAGTTTCATTAATAATATTTCGTTTAAAAACTTTGTAACTTTTAATATACAATGGGATTGGGTTTATGGAAGTCACTTATACAACCAAACAAAAAGCTGGATGTATAGGGACGGTATTAGCGGTGATTATACAAAACCAATAACGATAGATGGTCAAACACAAGCTTACACAGCATTTTACCGTAGTGTTTATGCAGCAGGAGCATTTAATGGAACAAAAGATTATTTTTATGAAAACGCATCTTTTTTACGTTTAAGAAACATTGCTGCGGCTTTTGATTTGGCAAAATTTACAAAATTACGGGTTTTTCAAAAGGCACAACTGGTATTATCCGGTCGTAACTTATTTACAAAAACCAAGTACACAGGGTATGATCCTGAGGTAAGTTCAGGTAGTTCTAATTCATCTTTTGATCGTGCTGTAGATCACAACACAATACCAAATACAAAAGCTTACACGATAGGATTAAACATTGCATTGTAAATTAAAAAAAGATTCAAAATGAAAATAATAAAACTAAGTTTTTTTGCAATATTCCTTTTTACAGGGTGCAAAAAACAACTGGATATAAAAAACACAAATCAACCGAGCCCTGAAAATGCTACAACAGAAGCGGGCGTAATTTCACTATCTACTGGCACTATATACCGCAATGGATTTTTTGATCTAAAATACAGTGATGGGGTATATGGTAGATTTTGGGCAGGTGCTACGGGCTTTCACGAAATGATGGGAGATATCATTGGAGTAGAAGCTGCAAATGCATATATTAATCAAATTGGATTACCCAATAAAGTAACCTTAGATAATGGCACGTCCATTATAAATCCAAGTGCAGTAGCTACCCAATATGCACTGTTGAGAAGTGTAAATGTAAATTCTCAATCAGGTAGTAATCCAACATTTTATGAATGGGCCTATATGTACAACATGATTGTAGCGGCTAACACTATTCTCGATCTTTCAGGAAAAGCAACATATAGTGGCGCTGATGCTGCTACAAAAAAAGCTACTGTAAATGCATGGGCTTATTGGTGGAAAGGTTATGCTTATTCTAGAATCGGATCTATTTATTATGCGGGCATAAAACAGAATGCCACATTCAGTGATCAAAGTACAAACGGTAATTTTGTAAGTAAAGAAGCAATCATTGCAGAATCAAATACCAATTTTGATGCCTGTGATGCTGCTTTAACTTCCGTAACAAGTACAACTGCATACACTGCTATCCTTGGTAAAATAATTCCTACTTTTTTACAAAAAGGCAAAGGCGGTGTGTTTACAGTTGCTAACTGGAAAAGAAATATCAACACCATGAAGGCAAGAAATATCGTTGTAAATACTTTAGCAAGTGCTATGACTACTGCTCAATGGACAAGTGTATTAAACCTCACAATGAACGGTATTCAATCCGGAGATTTTATTTTTACGGGTCGCACTGATAAAGACGGCGATTTTTTAGGCACTACAATAGCAGATAAAGTTACATCAACAGCATCCGCTACTGGTACTTACAAACTTAGTGAACGTTTTGTACAGGAGTTTAAATCCGGAGACAAACGTTTTACTAATAATGTAAGGACACTTAATGCAGGAATTGGTTTATTTAACCAAGACAGAGGCAATTCCTTTAACACAAGATATTCATTAAGAGATGGCGGAAATGGACTGACAGGAGTAATTGTTTATGCAAACAATATTGTGGGTGCAAATGAAATCACCTTATGCGGTACATATGAAGAAAATGAATTAATGAAAGCAGAAGCAACTTTAAATGTTGGTGGGTTTTCTGCAGCAAGTATAACTGCTGCAATGATTATGGTTGATAATGTTAGAAATTACCAAGGAGCAGGCTTGTCTGCTACTGTGGCTACAAATGCTGCTGAAGCGAGAGAAGAATTGCGCAGAGAAAGAAGGATTGCGCTTGCATTTAAAGGTTTGTCTTTTTATGACGCCCGTAGATGGGATATCATCGACCCTTCTAAATCTCGTACTGGAGTAATTTTGTTGGCAGGTAATGCAGGAACTCTAAATACTAACGCAACAATAAATTATGGCTTTTTAGATTATTGGGATGTACCCGATAATGAACTTGCATACAATCCTGCAGCTGCAGGAAGTGCACCGGTAAAGAATCCGAAATAAAATTTTAGTTAACTGTTGTAAAAAAAGCTCGATCACTTCGAGCTTTTTTTATGCGATTTATTTTAGCGTTTCGCTAGTTGTATAAAGCCAATATTGTGAGATGTGTATTTCAGTTAAAAATTTCCGTATGAGATACTTACCATCTTCATGTTTTTTTCATTATCAATTTGTCGCACGGTTGTTGGCTTAGTAACAATACATAATCAAAATACAGAAAAATGTAAAAAATGCAGAAATTAGAATTGATGGATAAGATTTTAAGAGAATTAGAAGATCTTAAACACAGCCAAACTTCGGTACTTAAAAAAATAGCGCAAATTGAAGTAGACAATATTAACCTCGGGGTAGCTTTATTGGATAAAA
>JANOTH010000201.1:0-20635 GCA_031416275.1 Ferruginibacter sp.
GTAAGAGGAGCCATTGAATCGATGTATTTACTTGTGGTGGTTTATAATACTCCGCTGGTTGAAAACGAAGCGGCGGCTAAGACATTAGCGAAGACACACCGAGGCGAAAAATCTAGTCACGAAGTGAAGGAAATTCAAGTAGATTACGTACTAAAAGAAAAAGTACATCCGATGGATTTTCTTCATATAAATTAAAACTAAAAATTCTTGTATCAGCGTTACTTAAATACCAAATTTTTAAGGTTTTTTTTATGTAAAGCTCTGCAGCTGGTTTATTATTTCTGGTGGTAATGTTTTGGATATTACTAAAGTGGCGCCAAATTAATCCATAGCTATTACTGTTAGCTAACAAATACGTTTTGCCCGACTGCTTCTTCAGTGAGATGTCAAATCCTGCTTTTACGTACTTAAACTTTATTAATCTTTTAAAACCAAAAAGCCTACATGTACTAATTAGTATCAGGTCATCATCCTTAAAAAATTTTAATTTAAAAGTGCTTAACCAATTTAATTTGGTCTTAACTTTTAAGAATTCAATGCCATTACAACTAACAGTTATTTCATTACGATTCTGTGTGATAATGTATTTCAATTTATCGTTTAATTCTAAATTTGATTACTTCGTAAGCGGCTGAAATTAATCTTTCTCCGTGTATCCAAGCAATGATCTGTATTATCTTGGTAAAAATCTTCCCTACCATCTACTCCACAATAAAAGGTAAAAAAAGATTCCTCTAACCAAGGGCTGGGGGATAGAAGCGGCACCGCAGCGGAGCGTAGGTATAGCGGATAGCCCCGGCAAATGTTGAACAACGTTCCTTCGGCTCACAGCCCAAAAAAAACCACCCCGTCTGCCTACGGCATCCACCCCTCCGTGGGAGGGGAATTAAAACCGCCACCTCACAAAAGCTTCCATAGCGGCATATTCTGCAAGGCCGAGCCTATTGTACAACTCAGCAGTGGCGGCATTTCTGTCTTCTGCACGTTTCCAGAATTCACGGCTGTCTGCACCCTGAAAAACAACACCATCTTTTTGGCTTTGGTGTTTAAAAATACCATTACGCTTTTTTAATACCTGGTCGGGACTCATGGGTACTGCCATTTCAATTAAATCAATATCCCACTCGGCCCAAGCACCTTTGTAAAGCCACACCCAACAATCGTTCATGTAGCTGTTGTGCTTAAGTCTGCGAACTGCCTCAAATACACCTTCGAGACATACCCGGTGAGTGCCATGCGGATCTGCAAGGTCGCCTGCTGCATAAATTTGATGCGGTTTTACGGCATCAATTAAGCTTGCTATAATTGTAAAATCTGCTTCGCCAATTTCATTTTTTTCTACAAGCCCTGTTTCGTAAAAAGGAAGGTTTAAAAAATGTGCATGCTCCTGCGGCACACCTACAAAGCGACAGGTATTTTTTGCTTCGCCCCTACGTATTATTCCTTTTACCCGACGCAGTGCTTGAATATCTTTTTCGCCATTCTTTTTTATCTTCAAAAATGCGAGTGCATCATCATACATTTTTTCTGCCTGCTCACTTTTTAAATTAAACTGTTCGTTGTAATCTTTTACAAATTCTATAAACCGCAACGCCTCATCATCTGCTACCGCTATGTTTCCACTTGTTTGGTAAGCTACATGTACTTCGTGCCCCTGGTCCACCAAGCGCTGAAAAGTTCCTCCCATAGAAATGATATCATCATCAGGGTGCGGACTAAAAATAATTACTCTTTTTTTTGCGGGTTCTGCACGCTCGGGTCTGTGAGTATCTTCTGCATTTGGCTTACCGCCCGGCCAACCGGTAATGGTGTGTTGCAGCTGATTAAAAACTTCTATATTGATATCGTATGCCTGCCCATAAAGTGCAAGTAAATCGCTCAAACCATTTTGATTGTAATCATTGTTGGTGAGTTTTAAAATAGATTTTTGGAGCGTAAAGGAAAGATTTGTAACCGCTTTTTTTATGAGGTTTTTGTTCCAGAAAACATCATCAGTCAACCACGGAGTTTTAATACGAGTGAGTTCTGCAGAACTGCTCTCATCTAACACAAACTGCACATTCTGATGACCCTGCAAATAAGATGCGGGCACAAACTCTGTTACGGGACCTTCTACCGCCTCTTTTACGATGTTGGCTTTTGCATCTCCCCAAGCAAGAAGTACAATTCTTTTTGCTTTTAATATACTGCCAATGCCCATTGTTATTGCTTTGCGTGGCACATTTGCCAGACCGCCAAATTCGTAAGCGGCATCAAAACGGGTGAGGTTATCCAGCGTTATTAAACGGGTAACAGAACTTACATGGCTACCTGGTTCATTAAAACCGATGTGGCCATTGCGACCAATACCCAGCAATTGAAAATCTATTCCACCGAAAGATGCCATTTTTTGCTCGTATTCCTCACAATGTTTTTTTACTTCTTCTGCATTTATATCGCCCTGCGGAATAAAACAGTTTTCTTTTTTTATGTTGATGTGGTTGAACAAATTTTCGTTCATAAACCTGCTATAGCTCTGAATGGCATCTGTTTGCAGGCCGTAATATTCATCGAGGTTAAAGACAACAACATTTTGAAAATTTAATCCCTGCTCTTTGTGTAGTCGAATCAATGCGGTATAAACTTTTCGTGGTGTAGCTCCCGTGGCAAGACCCAAAACAGTTTTTTCTCCCACAGCATTTTTGGAACTGATGAGTGCTGCAATTTCATTTGCTACCGCAGTACAAACTTCATCAACAGAGGTGTAAATAAGGGTATCTATTTTCTCAAAAGATAAGAGCCGACGTGGGCTATTTGTTTCATTGACCATATCCCAATTTTTCAATCGTTTAATTCAGCTAAATATAGTTTGTTTTTTTAAAGATTCTTTATGGCGATTTGAAAATTAATGTAGAAATATTTAAGCCGTAAATTGCATTTGCATCAAACAAATAAAAAAGATATGCAGGAATTTATTAGAGTAACGGAGAGTACAAGCAATTACAACGATCTAGAAAAGATGAGTGTGCAGGAATTGCTGGTAAATATTAATAAAGAAGATGAAACCGTTGCTGCTGCTGTGGCTGCAGCTATACCACAAATAGAAAAATTGGTATCAACAATTGTAGATAATATGCTTGCAGGCGGCAGGTTATTTTACATGGGAGCCGGCACAAGCGGTCGATTAGGGATATTAGATGCAAGCGAAATACCACCAACTTTTGGTATGCCTTATGGCATTATCATCGGCCTTATTGCTGGTGGTGAAAAAGCCATACAAAAGGCTATAGAAAATGCGGAAGACAGTTTAACCCAAGGCTGGAAAGACTTGGAAGAACATAGAATAAATGAAAAAGATGTGGTGATTGGAATTGCTGCAAGTGGCACAACACCTTATGTAATTGGTGCTTTGGAAGCATGCAGAAATAAAAATATTATAACAGGATCTATAAGCTGTAACCAAGGCTCACCGCTAAGTGCAGCGGCAGACTACCCGATAGAAGTAGTGGTAGGTCCTGAATTTGTTACCGGTAGCACCCGTATGAAGAGCGGTACAGCACAAAAGCTGGTGTTAAATATGATATCAACAGCAGTAATGATACAGATAGGAAGAGTGGAAGGAAATAAAATGGTGAACATGCAACTCACCAACGAAAAACTCGTGGACCGAGGCACTAAAATGTTGATGGAAAAAACAGGATTAAAAAACTACGAAACTGCTAAAGATTTGTTGCTAAAAAATGGCAGTGTGAAGAAGGCGATGGAGGCCCATGAAGCCCATCCTATCCTTCCCAGAGGGAAGGGATAAGGAGAAGAAAGCCCATCCTAACCTTCCCGGAGGGAAGGGATATGGAGAAGATATGCTCGAAGATCATATTTGCATAGATCTTTACTTCGGTAGTTCCCATCCTCGGGAGGGGTAAGGGGAGGCTTCTTTTTCTCCTCGGAAGGGGTTAGGGGAGGCTGCTTTTTTCTCCTCGGGATCGCTAACCAAAACTAATCTTCCCCATACTAACACTTGGTGCGGCCTTTCCAAAATCCGTATCTCCGCCACACAATGCTTCATTGGCAAGTATTGCAAATAGTATGGCTTCTTTAGCATCAGGGTTAATTCCTAATTCTTCTGTTGTTTTAAAATCTATTTCAGGTAACTGTTCTTTTATATGCTGCATGAGCAAAGGATTGTGCATGCCACCACCACTGCTGTACACCACAATTTTTTTGTTGCTTGATGTTTGTTGTATGGCAGCCACAATCATTTCTGCTGAAAATTTATTAAGCGTCGCCATCACATCGTATACACTTAAATTATTTGTGTTTGATTTTGCCTGCGCTGCTAGTAAATAATTGATATTAAACAATTCAGGACCGGTTGTTTTGGGAAAATCTTTTTTAAAAAAAGGGTGATTTTCTAATGCTGATAAAAGTGTTTCATCAATTTTCCCTTGTAGTCCAACGGCAGCATTTTCATCATAATATTTTCCAGGAAATTGTTGTTGCATGTAAGCATCCATCATGGTATTTCCCGGACCAACATCTGAGCAAAAAATGTTATCCGCATTTTTATCACCGGGCAAATAAGTAAAGTTCGCAATGCCCCCAATGTTTAATAATATGCGGTCTTCACCAAGTTTGCTTAACAATATATAATCTCCATAAACCGCTAATGGCGCACCTTCGCCACCTGCTGCAATATTTTTTTGTCTGAAATCGCTGATGGTGGTGATGCCTGTTTTTACAGCAATATGATCTCCATCTCCAATCTGCAAAGTAGCGTTACTAAATTTTGAAATTCCATGCAAAGTTTTAGGCGCATGGTAAATGGTTTGTCCATGGCTTGCAATAATATCTATGTCTGAATTTTTGATATTCCATTTTTGCAGAAGGATATTTATCATATCGGCATGTTGTGTACCAACCCATGCATTTAGCAAAGTGAGTTTTTCCAAATCAATTTGCTTTTTGCTAAAAATTGATTTTATCTCCTTTTTAAAATCATCATTGTATGGTATGGTTTCAAACTGCAACAATTTCATTTCAGTATTTACGCCACTTCCTTTAAAATTACAGAGCGCCACATCCAAGCCATCTAATGAAGTACCGCTCATCAGCCCAATAATTAATCGGTTTTCTTTTTGGGCAATGTTGTATAGATGAGAAATGTTTTTGTTCATGTTTGGTAAATTAAAAAACAGCGACTGTTTGGGTCGCTGTCTAAGTTTCTACTTTAATTAAAATAATGGGTCTACCGGAGTGTTAGGGTTGTTTTGCCTTTCCTGATCTGGATAAGGATAAAAATTTCTATTTCTTTCAACAAGATTCGTAGGAGACGCAGGGCGTCCTAAACGTCTGCTGTCCTCTAGTCTGTTACCTGTGAGAAATAATTCCATACAACGTTGCTTGTAAATTTCTGCTGTTAAACTTGCTACATCTGTAGTACCACTGTACGCAGTAAGATTAGCATTTACACCAAAAATATCGCCAGTTGCTTGTTGGCGCACAGCATTTATTTCAGTAATTACAGTACCCGGATTGGTTGTTCCTGCAATTGGAGTAGTACTAAATAATACCGCTTCGGCTTTTATTAGTCTCATTTCATCGGGTAAATAAACAGGTATTGGCGTTGTAGCTGTATTAAAAAAACCGGCCAATGTTTTTACATTTTGCCCGCCAACAGTTGCATTTGGTGCAGTTGTATAAAATGCAAAACGAGCATCAGTTGGTTCAAGCAAACTTCCGGTTAAACCAAAAAATTCTCTTGGTCTGTAACTTGTTGCTATTACCGAGCCCGTAAATATTGGGTTTTGCCCTTGAGTTGTATAAATGAACTGAGACTTTGAAGTTAGATTTACTAAACTAGCAGCAGCATAAGCATCACTGTACTTTTTTAACCACAAACTATACCTGGCCGTTAATGCGTTTATGATATTTATCATGCTAAAATCTGCACCAATAACCCTCGAATTAAATTCTGCTGAAGGCGCATTTGCAGCAATCAAACTTTTTGCCTGGTTCAATAGATCAAGCGCAGTTTGTAAGGCTACTTCTCGGGTAACAAAAACAGCGTTTCCATTTATATTTGTTTGCTGAGGAAATTTTTCAAATGTTACTGCAAGTCCACCCAGTGTTAAGGCTTTGAATATGTGAGCATGTGCTAAAATACCTGAAAGCATTTGCTGGTCTTGTGGTATAATTTTGGGTGCATTTAAAATCACATTATCTGCCATTGCCATTACTCTAAACATCCTGTTCCAAACCTGTGCTATATTACCATTATTAGTAGGAAGTACGTCAGCGCCTGCCTCTAAATCCAATACATTTTGCAATGTCGATGTGCCTCGCATTTCTCTTGAAGTAACACCGGAATTTATATAGAGACCTTCTAATGCCGATGTTGCATAATTTTGTTTCATCCCAATACTCAGTGTTATTAAACCTTCTCTTGTTTCCAAAATATCCGGCGCTGTTGGATTGTTAGGATTTCTAAATTCCTTTTTACAGCCTCCCATAAAAAATACAACTGATAAAAGGATGAGTGATGTTATTTTAGAATTTTTCATAACTTTTTTTTAATTTTTTTTTTTAGAAACCTAGATTTACCGTGAAGCTAAAAGACCTTGGCAACGGCACTTCCACAAAATCAAATCCTCTTACTGCATTGTCTTGTCCAGCGGCGTTTGTTTCAGGATCGTAGCCGCTATAATTTGTTATCACCAATAAGTTTCTACCTGCTGCAGTAAAGGAAGCAGTTTTAAATTTCCATAACTTTCCAGGCAATTGGTAACTCAATGAAAGCTCCCTCAACTTTGTAAAATCACCTTTCTCAATCCAGTTTTCAAAAATGCTGAATACAGCTCTCGATGTACCTTTTGGCACTTCTCCTCTTAGTTCTGGTTCGTATGCTTTCAATCCACCATAGTCTTCTCTTGCTCCTACTCTTTTCGTGAAATTAAATACATCAAATCCGTATTGTCCATCCCATTGCATTCTTAAAGCGAATCTTTTAATATTTACAGTGTTTATAAATGACACCACATGTTTTGGTAACGGACGTCCAATAACTTTTACTAAACCTGCCCCTTTTGGTTGCCCGGTGGTTGCATCTCTTCCTATAATAAATGTGCCATCATTTAATTGGGTACCAAGTTCTCTTTGCGGCAATCCTGCAGGAGTTAACAACAATGAACCATCAGGTTTTCTTGCAAAGAAAGCACCATAATGAACTCCAAGCTGTTCACCATTTACTGCCGCTACTAAACCAAAACCGTTTGCAAAACCAAGTGTACCGTTACCACCTACATTGGTTACTTTATTTTTTACATTAAGGTAAGAAACGCTTGTACTCCATTCAATATTTTTTGTTTTTACAGGAATAGCTTTTATTAAAAACTCTATCCCTTTATTTGTGGAGTTACCAATGTTTACAGGAATACTCGAGAACCCTGTGGTAGGAGAAAGATTTCTTCTCAAAAGCAAATCTTCTACCTTTTTTGAGAAATAATTAAATTCAACTGTTACCCTGTCTTTAAATAAATTTGCATCAAAACCTACCTCGAGTTCAATTTGTTTTTCCGGTCTGGCACCTTGATTACCTTGAGAGGTTGAAGGAATATAACCAGCCTGTGAGCCATAAATTGCAGCACCATAATTAGCAAAGCGTTCGTAGCTTCCAAGCGCCGTTAGGTTTCCTGCTTTACCCCAGGCCGCTCTTATTTTCATAAAAGACACTGTATTGGAAATTCCTTTCCAAAATTTTTCATTTGATATAATATAAGATGCACCTAGTTTAGGATAAAACTGTTGTGCATATTCTGCAGCAAAAACAGAAGAGCCATCAAAACGGCCGGCAGCATTAATGAACAATTTGTCATTTAATCCAAAAGTTTGTTGAAGAAAAACACCTCTGAAAGATCTTTCAGATCTATCTTCTCCCGCTACTATGGTTCCATTATTTATTGTTTGCCCAAATGATCCAAGCGCATTTGCATTTGCAGCAAAGCCCAAAGATTTATCGTATTGTATAGTACCGCCTAATACCGTTGTACTTTGCAACCAACTTTTTACTGCTTTATTATAACTTATAGTAAGATCAGTATTTGTTTGAAATACGGTGGCATCTGCTCTTCTAGATAAACCTGAGTTATCAGTTGGTGTGGTGTTAATTGGTGGAATGTATGCAGTGGCAGTTTGTGTATAGTTATCAAATCCTGTAGTAATATCAATGGCTAAACCTTCAATAGGTTTGTAATTAAAATTGATATCGGTTGTCATTCTGTTTGTACGTTGTTTAAACTTAAAACGCTCAATTGCTTCTAACGGATTCGTTCTTCTTACACCAATACCATTTGTGGTAACGTTTGGAAAAATTCCTGTAACAGGATCTTTTGCAGGATTTACAAAGTTATTTGCAAAAATAAAACCAGTTAATGCACCGTAAGCACTGTTTATACCACCATTTGGAATATCGTTACTTCCACTTACAACATAATTTGCGCCTACACTAAAATTTACTTTATTACCTACTTTTTGGTTCAACCTCAATCGTAAACCATTTCTCTTAAAATCTGTATTTTTTATGATTCCTTCGTTGAAAAAATTACTGCCAGATACATAATATCTTGTACCAGCTGATCCACCTGAAACTGACAAATTATTTTCAGTTCCAAATGCATTTCTATAGATCAAATCTTGATAATCGAATCGCTGTACAGGAGTTGTTGTAAGATCAGCGTTATTTGAATTGCTGTTAAACCTAAAAGGCACTTCATTAAATTCCAGTTTTTTCCTCAATTCACTGGTTTTTATACTTGTGCTAAAAGAAAACTGAGGGGTACCTTCTTTTCCTTTTTTTGTAAAAATTTGAACTACACCATTGCTTGCTCGTGAACCGTAAATCGCTGCAGCCGCTGCACCTTTTATAACCTCGATTCTGTCCACATCATTCATATTTAAATCTACCAGTCGATTTTGTGCACCACCACCGAGATCAAGTAACTGACGTGAATCGTTGTTTACTATTACACCATCTATAATATAAAGTGGTTCTGATGAACCTGCAATGGTGCTTGGGCCTCTTAACCTTACCGACATGCCGCCCGCAGGATTGCCAGAGTTTTGGTTGATTTGCGCTCCTGCAACCTTACCCTGCATTGCTGCATCTATACTTTGAGCACCGCTCCCACTAAGTTCTTTACCCGAAACGGTAGATATAGAATTTACAATTTGCTTTTTTCTGGTTGGAGTGCCATATCCGGTAACAACCACTTCATCTAAACCCAATGGATCTGAAACTAACTGAACATCATTTTCAATAACCTGATTGTTGCTAATGGTTATTTGTTGAGTAACTGTTTTTAGACCAACACCACTAAATACAAGAGTAAATTTTCCAGGTTTAATATTATTGGAAAACATATAATTTCCATTTGCATCGGATGTGCCTCCGTTGTTCCCGGGATTAAGTTGAACGGATACATTTGAAAGAGGCTTCCCATTTTCTCCAATAACTTTTCCTTTTAAAGTTACCTGCCCTTTTGATAAAAACCCCGTCATTGTAAAGAGGAGTAACATCAAAAAATGAAGGCCAAAATCTGGTTTAAATAATTTTTTCATGTGTAATTTTTTTGGTAAATAATTTGTTCCAAGCAAAAACTAATATAAAAATCAGTCATCATTTATTAGATGACAAATTTATTCCAACAATTAGTTGCTGGAAAAATATAATAAAAACTGCAATAATTTGCAGGTTTTTGCGGATATCGATAAACTTTTTTTGGAAATGGTAGGCTAAACTTAGTTGAGCCGGTAATAATATATAAAATCTTTTGCAAGATTTTGCAGTTTTTAAATTTTCTAATACTTTTATAATCTAACTTGATATTCTGGATTGTATAAATGCTAAAAAAAGAAAGACAAACATATATTCTACACAACGTAAACCTGCACAATAGGGTTATGGTGGCAGATCTTAGTGAAGAAATTAAAGTATCGGAAGATACTATCAGAAGAGATTTGCAGCAACTTGCAGATGATGATAAACTTATAAAAGTACATGGCGGAGCGCTTTCAAAATCGTTTCACAATTCCTTTAATTCATCTGTGGTTTATGCAATGGAAAATAAAAAGATTATTGCGCAAAAAGCAGTTTCTCTCATTAAGGATGGCATGTTTGTATTAACGAGCGGTGGCACCACTATTATTGAAATGGCCAAGGCTCTTCCAAAAGATTTGCATGCAACATTTATAACAGGGAGTGTGCCTGCAGCATTTGAATACATGCATCATCCAAACATTGAAATTATTTTAATAGGCGATAAATTATCTAAAGGTTCTCAGATTACAGTAGGCGGAGAAGCCATTGAAAAAATCAAACAGATAAGGGCTGATATCTGCTTTTTGGGGATTAATGCCCTACACATTAACCATGGGCTTACAGACAATGATTGGGAGGTAGTACAGGTGAAAAAAGCAATGATGGAATCTTCTGCAAAAACAGTTCTACTCACCATTTCTGAAAAAATAAATACTACCCAGCGTATTCGCATTTGTGATACAAAAAGTATACATACTTTAGTAACAGAATTACCTGAAACTGATGAAATATTGCATCCCTTTAAAAAGGTTGGAGTTGAAATATTGTAGTTATAAACAGATTACTCCCCCGAAAAAATGAAAAAAATTCCATATCTGAAAATGGTGTGGATTTTTATTTTATTCGTAAATTAATTTTAGTTAGAAATTAATGCTGACAATCAAAATTTATTAATGACTTTGCAATCTCTTTAAAATAGTATTATGAGTATAAAAGCAATTGCAGTTTTTTGTGGGAGTAAACTTGGTATTAATCCTTTGTATGAAGAACATACAAGAGCACTCGGAAAACTGCTTGCAGAAAAAAATATAGATGTAATTTATGGTGGTGGTAACCGAGGCCTGATGGGCGCCGTAGCCAATGCTGTTTTAGATAACAATGGAAATGTTACTGGTATTATTCCAGAGCTATTACAAACAAAAGAAATTATTCATGAGTCGCTTACAGAGACACATGTGGTGGACGGAATGCACAGCAGAAAAAAAATGATTTATGAAAGATGTGATGCAGCTATCATTTTACCCGGAGGATATGGAACACTTGATGAAGTTTTTGAAATGCTCACATGGAACCAGCTTAAAATTCACAGCAAGCAAATATTTATTTTAAATTCAGCAGGTTTTTACAATCACCTAGTTGCACATATTGCACACTTGCATGACGAGGGATTTTTATACAACCATCCACTGGAACAAATGACCGTTATTAATGAGCCTGAAATGCTTTTAAAATATATTTAAAATCTTCTTCGCTCTCTTTCGTTCCTTCTATTATTTCCTAGTCCACCATTGCCTTGAAACAATGCGATGTTATACCCTGCACGAAAAACAGGAGTCACTCTACCAAGGTTATCAGTGTATGGTGAGTTAACATCTTTTAAAACATCGAACAAAACGGAAATATAATAAAAGCTTTTGCTGTCAGCATTTCTGCCGCTTGCAAAGCCGGGACCTATCAATAGACTAGGGACCTTTAGTTTGAAAACATCGTCAGGTATTCCGTTACCGTAGATTTGTTTAAACTTAATAAAATTGTATTCATATTGAGCATGGGCAAATAAAAACTTTACAGGATATAACCTTACAAATGCGCTTGGCCCAATAACAGACTGGCGGAGCTTTAATGTTGTAAAATTATCTCTTTGAGAAATGTAACTGTAATTTAAACCAATAGCAACATCAACATATTTATTTACGCTATAACCAAAGTAAGGACCCACACCTACCGAAAAATTACCTGACCCTAAACCTAACGCAACATTACCTCCGGTAATTAAATTCTCCTTTTTAAAAAAACTCTTTTTCACCTCTTCTTCTTCGTCTTTTTCTGTTTGGGCACTTAACTTTAGTGCGAAAATACTTGCACAAAAAAACAATAAAAACAATTTCTTCATATTCCAATTTTTTTTAAAGACTAAAACAAAAACAATCCGTTTAATGTGAATCAAATATTTTACCAGTATTTAAAATATTATTAGGATCAAATGTTTTTTTAATTCCACGCATAATATTTAACGTTATGTCATCAAACATAATCGGGATAAACTCCTTTTGAATAAGCCCAATACCATGCTCTCCACTAATTGTACCGCCGAGTGATTTTATGAGAATAAAAAGTGCTTTTAATGCAGGAATTATTTTCTCGTTGTTAAGACTGTAAACGCAACCTTCTTTTTTAATACGCACGTGCAAATTACCATCGCCTGCATGTCCATAACAAACCACTTCAAAATCGTATTGTAAACTTAATTCTTTAATTCCTTTTATTAATGCAGGTAGTGTAGCCCTTGGTACCACTGTATCTTCCTCAATAGTATAGCCATCAATTTTTACAGCTTCAGCAACCCTCCTTCTCAGTTTCCATAGTTCTGCTTTTTGCTGAGCATCATCTGCAAAGTAAATCTCGCCACAGTCAAAACCTGCAAGCACATTTGCAATAGCTTCCATTTCCTTCATCAAAACTTCCATGTCATTTCCATCAACTTCAATAATTATATGCGCAGCAACATCATCATCAATTTTTACTGAACTACTGTCAACAAATTTGCTTACTATTTTTAAAGCATTAGCTTCCACCAATTCCAATGCGCTTGGTGTAAACCCTGCACGAAAAATAGCACTAACTGCAGCTCCCGCTTTTTCCAAATCATTAAACGGAACAAGCATTAAAAGATCGTGTGTTGGATGTGGAATTAATTTTAAAACAATTTTAGTAACGAGCCCCAATGTTCCTTCACTCCCAACAATAAGTTGCGTTAAATTATAACCAGTTGAATTTTTAAGCACATTTGCGCCTGTCCAAATTATTTCGCCGGTTGGCAAAACAACCTGCAGGTTTAAAACATAATCTTTTACAACACCATATTTAACTGCCTTAGGGCCACCGCTGTTTTCCGCAATATTGCCACCAATAAAACAACTGCCATAACTGCTTGGATCAGGTGGGTAAAACAACCCTTTTTCTTTTACAGCGTTTTGCAGTACCTGCGTAATTACACCAGGTTCGGTTATTACTTGTAAATTTCTTTCATCAATTTCTAAAATACTGTTCATTCTTTGAAAAGAAATTACAACACCTCCATTGTGTGCCAATGCACCACCACTCAAGCCTGTGCCTGCACCTCTTGGCGTAACAGGAATTCTGTTTGCGTTACAAATCTTCATCACCTCGCTTATCTCCTCCGCAGTGCGTGGTTTAATAACTATATCGGGTAAAAAATAAAGATTTTCAGTTTCATCCTTGGCGCAACTGTCCAGCGTTTCCTCGTCGGTAAAAACATACGCTTCTCCCACAATATTTTTAAAGGCTAATAAATGTTCCCGAAAGTCCGTCGTTCTATCTACAACAATACTCATGTGGCTAAATTTTAAATAAAGTTCGGATTTATAAAGCAATGTATAAAAGCAGAAAAGGGAATTTCTGCAGCAATCAAAAAAACTTAAATGTAATTAGGGGAAATTAAAACTTCGGACACAAGGTTTGCCTGTCGCTGTTACCCGGATAAAAACCTTTTTTTACAATGCTAAATTCTGCTGCGCCCCTGTAGTTGTTAAAAGATTTTAAAGGGGAAAGTGTTGCATCGTAACTGAATGTAAAAGCTGTTTTTTTAGTTTCAAACCCAATTGTTGGGATAACGGCATCTTTATACCTGTAATAAAGCCCTGCAATTAACTGGCTTTCACCATATTCAGTTAAATTATAATTGGCCTGAATACCACCGTTCAATTCAATTGCTCTTGCCTGTGTTGAAAAATATACGTTGGGGTTTATTATAACCCGTGGATTTACTTTTAAAATTGCATTTACAAACCCTATTTGCCGCATAGGAATTTTGCCTGCTTCTGTCTCATCACCAAAAAAAGTTTCCCTTGGTCTGTTTACATGGTGAATAGAATATCCTGCATTTATATAAATATCTTCCTGTGGAAAATAGGCGTAATTTAAACCCACCTGCATATCAAAATAATCAACATTTAGGTTAGTAAATTGTACACTTGTTGAGGTAGTTCCGTCAAAAAACTTCCCATTAAATTGGTCAGGAAATTTTAGAGCACTTGGGTCAATTCTTTTTGAAACATATCCTAAATTAAATCCTGCACTTAACAAACTACTTAACCCGAGCATTTGATGGTACGCCACAGAACCATAAAATTTATCTGATCTCAGTCCACCGCTTCCTGCTTTATCACTCAACAAAACACCACCTAGCCCTAACCAACCATTATCTAGCTTATCCCTAAAAAACTGTGCATCTGCAAAAGCACTAATGGTTTTGTAAGGCGCTGATATTATACTGCTCCATTGGTTTCTATAATTAACACCAATCCTATAATCAGCATCAGGTATAAAACCTGTGTTTGCAGGATTGGTAGTAAGTGGCGAATTATAAAACTGTGAAAAATGTAAATCCTGCCCCATGGCTATAAAGCCAAGCAGCAATCCTACATTTACCAATATTATTATTTTAATTTTCGTCACCTTTTCTTTTTCAATTATGCTTAAATTTAATTTACTTTGATGATGTTTGCTGTTAAAAAAATCATTAAAATAAATCTTATCTTAAAAGTGTTATATCACCTGTTTTTGTAAGTTTTTTTCCATCACTAAACTCTGCATTTAAAGTGTAACCATACACATCTGTAGGTTGTAACTTTCCTTTATAAAAACCATCCCAACCTTGCCCTTTTGTTGAAGACTGAAATATAAGTTGCCCCCATCTGTTATAAATTTTCCAATCTAATTTTATAATACCAAAACCTCGAACATTTACAGTACTATTCACACCAAATCTACCGGGCGTAAATGCATTTGGTACATCTAATAACGGATTAACAATAACATCTACAGGCAGCTCATATATTGCTGAGCAACCTGCTCTACTTGATGCTGTAAGCCGCACATTATATCTACCTGTTGCATTGTACTCATGCACTGGTGCAAAAGCTGTAGAAGTTTCTCCATCACCAAAATCCCACAGATAGGTATCAGCAAAAGTTGACAGATTAGTAAACCTTACTGGTACATTTGGCTCCGGTGGATTAGGAGCCCATGTAAACAATGCCTGTGGTTTTTGAACTACTACTATTTGTATAAAATCTGATGTATCAATTTTGTTACACGTGGTGGAATCGTATGCAACAAGATAATAAGTGTATGTGCCGGGGCTGTTATAAATATGCGTAGGTTCAAATGCAGTTGATTCATTTGCAGAGCCTGATGCAGGATCTCCAAAGTTCCAGTACCAAGATAAACCTGCCAACGATTTGTTTGTAAATTGAATAGTATCGCCCACACAACCCAATGCAATTTTATCAGGTAAGGCCACTACCAACGGGTTTATTCTAAGCGTATCAATAATTGAAGCTGGCGCATTACAAAAACGAGGATCAATTACTGTAAGTTTTACGAAGTATGTTCCAGGGCCGGGAAAACGATGTAAATGATCCGGCGTAGCGCCTAATGTATCTAGCGGTGAGCCATCACCATAGTCCCATACAAATGATTGCCCTGTAAAAGATGAGCCTGCGCTTGATGAACTTAGGTTGGAAAATCGGTAAGTACTGCTATCGCAAGGATCTAACTTTAATCTAGAAAACCTAGGCGTTACCCTGTTATCTCCTGCTACAATTGTAATGTATGATGTATCTCTAATATTGCATGTGGTTGAGTCTTCAGAGATTAACCGAACCCTGTAGGTTCCTGTGCTTGTAAATGTGAATGAAGTTTCAGGGTTTACAGTTATGGTATCGGTACCGTTTGGATTTGCAGTTGAATTAAAATTCCAATAATACTTAACACCTTTTTTTTGAAGATCCTTAAAATTTACGGTCAATGGAATACAACCAACAGTATCGGTTACATCGCCATCTATTGCTGATTGTATTTGAGCACCGATACCGGCAAAATTCATCTCTATTTTTACAGAGCCTTGGTTACAACCACTGCCACCATTTATTCTTGCCCATGCATTTG
Source organism: Ferruginibacter sp. (assembly GCA_031416275.1). Classification (GTDB taxonomy): domain Bacteria; phylum Bacteroidota; class Bacteroidia; order Chitinophagales; family Chitinophagaceae; genus Ferruginibacter. The sequence goes on from JANOTH010000201.1 coordinate 16,043, forward strand.
CAGTAGCCGGAAAAATAACCTGAGGGTTTGATACCCTGCCCTGGCAATTTGCACAAATAGCCTGGTAAATAACGCCGTTTGCATCAAAGCGACTCGTGCCTCCATCAACGTGGTCACCGGTGTTTCCACCATTTTCACCATAGTGCGAACCAAACAACTGCGATGATGCATCTTTTTTTAGCACAAAGAAATAAAAATCTTTACCATCTGCTGCCGGTATCGGCGATAGTGGATCTACTTCGGGCAAGCCTGTTGTATTGCCTGTAGAATAACTTTGAAACACATTGATACCGCCACCCCAGCCCGAAACGTAAACATTCTCGCAACGATCTACTAAAAAAGCAATGGGCGAAATACTTGGGTCACTACCACTTTTACCAAAAACCGTAGAGTAAACGTATGCTGACAAATCTGGTTTTAATTTAGATATGAATTGCTTGGAACCTGGATTTTGGAAGCCGGCATTCAGCACAGGCCATGAACTTGTACCTGTACCTGTAGATGTACCCATTACATATGGGAAGCCAACTTTATCAAACTTTAAGCCATATACAAGATCTTTTCCAGTAGTACCCAAAAAAGTAGTTTTTAGGAATGTACCTCCCGCCGGGGGCAGTATCGTGACAAAACCATCAATATCTCCCTGAAAAGTTGGATAGATAACATTTGTGTTGTTGCCTGGTAGTGTTGAACTTGATGTTGCACCAGCTACAAACAAATTTTGTGTTACGGGATCTATGGCTGCAACAAAACATGCATCATCGCCAATGCCACCAAAATAAGTAGAATATAATAATGTAGAAAGATTTGGGTTAAGCTTTAAAATAACACCATCCTGTGTATTTGAAGTATTAGCTACACCACCAAATAATGCCTGTGCCGGTAAACGTAACGGAAAATTAGATGATTGTGTACATGATGCTAAGTACACGTTATTACTTGCATCTAATATTACCTCGCTTCTTGCATCGTCTCCATAGTTTCTTCTTAATCTGTCTGCACCGGTTGCACCTTGGTATTTTGGTCTTATGTTAACTCCATCATTGCCAGCTCCGCCAATTTTTACTGACCCTACCAAACCATTACCTGCCGCATTTAATTTAGTAATTACGATATCGAATAATGACCCTGCAGCAGGAGCTGATATACCTGTAAGCGTTGGATAATTAGTTGAATTACTTCTGCCCGCAATGATTAAATTTCCTGAGGCATCTGTAATCATACTATGCGGCTGCTCGTTTCCACTACCACCTAAATATGTTGCATACACCCTTTGGCTTCCATCAGGCGAAAATTTAAAAATGGCCATATCCACACCGCCAAATTCACCCTCAGCAACACCGCCATTAAACTGCGTTTGATAGGCGCCCGGCGATACAGGATATCCTGACGCAAAAACAATTCCTCCGGCAAAAAAACTACCATCTGGCCCCGGTGTAGCTGTGTAACCCCAGTTATCTGGTGCACTGCCTGACAACGAAGAAAAAATGATTTGAGGGTCTATAACCAGTGTTGCATTGGCGTTGTACTTTTCAACATTAAAGCTTACCACATTATCTCGTACAACATACTTTGTATTAATTTCTGACGCACCTGCAAACCCTGTTTGGTAGGAGTAAGGGGCAAGCTCTTTTACAGTACCAACCGAAGTGCCTACTATCAGTTCTTTTTCTTTCACTGAAAGCGATGTTGCACCATCGTATCGCATGGCTATTGAAGCAGGATTGCCACCGGGCTTTACAATAAAATCGTATTTTAATTGGTCCTTATCGCTGTAATACCTTAAATCAATATTGGGATAAATATTTTTGTATGTTATTGCGCCAAATATTTTACAGTTACCTGCCCATTGCGATGGATTGTTGCCAATAAAATAATTATTGTATGCAGCAGAAGGCTTATCTGCTTTGCGCTCGGCAGCTGCATTTGCGCCTAAAAAAGTAACATTGTAAACCGCTGAGTGCAGGGAAAATGTATCGGGAATATTTTCTTTTGGATTTGATTTTTTTACGGAGCTGTGCGTATACTCCGATAATTTCACCATATCCGCTTCGTTGTGCAGCAGTACAGTAAAGCCCTTACTTTCAAGAAAAAATGACCCATTGCCAAAATCTCCACGATAATTTACTTTATTATTCCACTGCCCTTTGTTCTGAACAAATTCCATTTGAGCAAAACTGGTTCCGCTTTGAAAAAACAAAGCAAGCGCAATAAAAACCGACAATAAAGATTTTGCTGTAGGGTTCAATTAAAAATATTTATGTACAAATTACTTAAATAAACGTAGAAAGAATACCTTCTGTTTTAGAAATTTGTGATAGATCTTGCTGTTTAACGAAGTCTTACAAATTCTATGCTATTTTACTCCACTTTGTCTTACCTTTTTGTGAGATAAGAAAATTTTTAATTGGAAGGTTTTGCTCCAATAAAATGTCAGGATCTGCCTCTAATAATTTCTCAACAGTAACTTTCGCAACTTCCAGCATAGCTTTATCATTTACCAAGCTTGCGAGCATAAAGTTTAATGCGCCGCTTTGCCTTGTTCCTTCTATTTCACCGGGACCTCTTATTTCAAGGTCTTTTTCTGCAATAGCAAAACCATCGTTTGTTGCAACCATTATTTTCATTCGCTCCCTTGCATCGTTCGATAATTTATTACCGGTAAGTAAAACACAATAACTTTTATCGGCCCCACGGCCTACTCTACCTCTTAATTGATGCAATTGGGATAAGCCAAATTTTTCGGCACTCTCAATCACCATTACAGATGCATTTGGCACATTTACCCCTACTTCAATTACCGTAGTGCTTACCATAATATTTGTATCACCCTTTACAAATCGCTGCATGTTTGCTTCTTTTTGCTCAGGCGCTTGTTTGCCGTGCACCATGCTTATCCAATACTTTGGTTCGGGGAAAAAAGATTTTACTTCTTCATAACCCTTCATCAAATTTTCGTAATCCATTGCGCTGCTCTCTTCAATTAACGGATAAACGATGTAGATCTGTCTGCCTAGTTCAATTTCTTCTTTTATAAAACCCATTATTTGCGGTCGTGCGCTTTCATTTCTATGTGTCGTTAAAATTGGCTTTCTACCAGGTGGCAATTCATCCATCACACTATAATCTAAATCGCCATAAGCAGTCAAAGCCAATGTTCTAGGTATAGGCGTTGCCGTCATTACCAAAATATGGGGCGGAATTACATTTTTATCTCTCAACTGTGCCCGCTGTGCTACGCCGAATTTGTGCTGTTCATCAATTACCGCAAAACCAAGATTTTTAAATTTTACTTTGTCTTCAATTACTGCATGAGTGCCTATCAAAATGTTTAGCGTACCATCTTCTGCATCTGCCAAAATTTGCTTTCGTGCCTTTGCTTTTACTGAACCCGTCAACAACTGCACATTCACAGGCATTTCATTTAGTAATTCTTTAATACTTAACAAATGCTGCTGCGCTAGTATTTCGGTTGGCGCCATTAGCACACATTGAAAATTATTATCTGCCGCAATCAACATGCAAAGCAACGCAACCATGGTTTTGCCACTACCAACATCTCCCTGTAAGAGCCTGTTCATTTGCCTGCCGCTGCCTGTATCTTTTCGTATTTCTTTTAGTACCCTTTTTTGGGCATTGGTTAAGGTAAAGGGCAAATAGTTGTTGTAAAAATTATTGAACAAATCGCCCACCTTATCAAAAATATTGCCTCTGCTAAACCTGTGGCGTTGCAGTTTTACGAGGTTCATTCTTAGTTGTGCAAAAAATAACTCATCAAACTTTAACCTGCGCAAAGCGAGTTCGTAATTTCTATCAGATGATGGGAAGTGAATTTGTTTGTAAGCTTCGTACCGAGGCATTAATTTATATTGTTCGATGATATTTTGCGGAAGACTTTCGGGGAGATCTTTTATGTTTATGCGGGTAAATAATTCGGCAGTAAATTTCCCAAAGTTATTACCGTTTATTCCTCTTGATTTTAATTTTTCTGTGCAGGGATAAATGGGCTCTAAACTTGGCTTACCGGCCATTTTTTGTGGCGAAAAGCTCTCTATTTCGGGGTGTGCAATCTGCGGTGTACCCATAAAAAAACTAAGCTTACCAAAGAGCAAATATTGTTGCCCCACATACATTACTTTTTGTACAAAGTTTATGCCTTGAAACCATACCAATTCTATAAATCCTGTATTGTCTTTTAATTTCCCTACAAGACGCTTGCTTCTACCCTCGCCTACCAAATCAAGACTTAATAAAATACCCGCAACATAAGCGTATTCATTTTGCATGGTGAGCGATGCAATGGTATCTACCTGGGTTTTATCTACATGCCTAAAAGGGAAATGATGCAGCAGGTCGTGGTAGTTATGAATATTTAATTCTTTGCGCAGCATTTCGCCCCGCTGCGCAGATATACCTGTAATGTATTCTATTGGAGTGTTTAATATGTTTGGAGAACCGCTGATGGTACAAAGATAATTTGTGGCGGCTGAGTTTACATCTTTTCTAAACAACCGTCCATTTTAGAATATTTATAAAATTTCGTTATCAGAAACAATTATATTAAATATAACCACATATGATATAGGTTAAAGT
>JANOTH010000202.1:0-4183 GCA_031416275.1 Ferruginibacter sp.
TTTTATCCAAACAGCGGCTTCTTTCGCATCACGTATCACTGCATCAACAGGTAAAGTAAAAGAGGAAGTTTTTGAGTTGCTGAGATAAACATATGCCTGCATGCCCGGCTTTAATTTATTGTCTCTATTGGAAATAGCTACCCTAATTAAATTGATGCCTGATTGCGGTACAATTTCGGGATTTACAAAACTGATGGTGCCGTTGATTGCTTCATCCCCCAGCTCGTGGATGCGAACTGTAACAGCGGCGTTTTGTTGCAGCTGTGAAAACTGAGAAGTAAATACCTGCGCCTCTGCCCACACTGCAGAGAGATCTGCCAATTGCACGATAGTGCCTCCTTCCATTACATAATCTCCCTGACGTACTTCTAATCCAGTGACATAACCACTGCCGGTACTGTATACTGTCGTTGTTGAATTTGCTACACCGGACCGAACGAGCTGTGCAATCTGAGCGCTGCTCATTCCCCATAACTTCAGTTTATTTTGGGAACTTTGTACCAATGAATTGTAGTCCACAGCACTGTTGCTGATAAGCGTATTTCTGCTTCTTATTATTAAAAGATATTCTTCTTTAGCATTGTTTAATTCTTCACTGTATATTTCATAAAGTTTACTTCCTGTACTTACATAATCCCCTATATTTTTAAAATACAACAGGTCCACTCTTCCCATTACTCTTGAGCTGATAGCTGAAGTTCTTGATTGGTCGAAAGTAAGGACAGCATTTAATACTGTTTGGTTTCCCGTACTTCCAGAACGCATAGTATCAACGCTGATATTGCCTAATTGAATTTGCTGATCGCTGAGTAGCAGTTCATCCTCAGCCTGCATATCTGATTTTTTCTCAGTTACAGGAAGAGTTTTTTTATTTTCAATACGCACTTCCTTTTCCTTGGCTGAGCAAGCCCATAAAAAAACCATAGATAATAAAAATATATAGCGCATAACTATTGTTTTACTTTAATAAAGCTTTCGCTGTCTATTAAATATTGTGCCTTCATAGCCACAGAATCTGTTTGAGATAACCCGCTTACAATTTGAATGCTTTTTTCATTGGTTGCACCTGTAGTTATTTTAATGGGTTTAAAACCACCTGCCACCTTTAAAAAAACAATTTTGTCAATCCCTAAAGACGCAACAGCTTCTTTTGGTAACCAACTGCCGGTGATAGGTTTCGTTGTGACTAACCCACGCACCCGGCTTCCCACGGGTAGTTTCAGCTTTGAATTATCAAAATAAACCCGTGCTGAAGTAGTCCTTGTTCCTTCCCTGAAAAACGGTTCTATAAAATCAATAAATCCTTGAAAGGCAAGTTCAGGGGCAGTCTCAGGCGTAATCTTTACCAACTGTCCTTTTTGTACCGAAGACTGCCCTTCGGTATAAATATTCAGTAGAGCCCATGCCCGGGAAGGATTGTAAACTGAAAACATGGTTTGTCCTTTTTGAACATACATTCCTTCTTTAAAATTTAATAATTCTGTGTTTGTAATACCTCCGCCCATAGATGATGAAACCTGTGTGTTCATAGCCAGAGAACCTTCGCCTGCGTTGTGTAAATGCCCTGTGTAATTGCTATACACACTTACAGAAAATATGGGCTTGCCTGTTTGTGTAGTTCTTTGAATCTGTTCTGTACTCATGCCCAACAATAATAATTTCTGCCTGGCTGCTTGTATGAGTGAACTATTTCCCCCATCATTTTTTAAAATAAACAGCAAATTTTGTTGTGCGGTAAGCAATTCCGGGCTGTAGAGATCCATTATTTTTTGCCCTTTGTTAATGAACTGATATTTATACTTGATATAAAGTTTTTCTATCCTACCGTTTACTCTTGCTGAAATATTCCCGATCATCTTTGTATCATACTCAATAGTACCAAGTACATTCATTTCAGTGACTATCCGCTCTATATTCATAACTGTGACGGGAATACTTGAAATAACAAATTCGTTTGTGGGCTTTAATAATGATTCTAACTGCACACCCAATATAATCGTACCATCCGTTTCTTTCTTCACAAGTTGCATTCCGCAAATAGGACAATTGCCGGGTTTATCCCGAATGATTTGCGGATGCATGGAACATGTAAATAATTCTTTCTTTTTTTCTGCATTGTTATGTTGTGTGTGATCTACTTTTTTCTCATTATTACATGCTACTACAAACATTAATAAAAAGGAGGCGGTAATTTTTATAATACAGATTTTCATGTTCAGTTGATTTGTAGAATTCTTTCGAATTCAGTTTGCATTACCAAGAGCTGCTGCAACTGGTCCAGGTATTCCAACTGCGTCATGTTTAAGGCTTCCCACGCATCAAACAATTCAAATAATTCCTCAGTATTTTGACTGTATCCTAACTGCATGATCTTGTAATTGTTTTGTAAGGCAGGCAAAATATTTTCTTTATAAAGTCTTATCTGACTTCGTTTAGTACTTAGTTCAGTACGCATGTTGGAAGCCATACCGGATAACTCATTGATGACCATCTGGCGTTGAAAACCCAATGTTTCCCCTTTATATTTTAAGCTTTCTATATTTGCCTTGTTCATTCTTGATGCCCATGGAACAAGCGGAATTTTTACCATTGCCATTGCAGTATATTGTCCGGGCTGCCCGCCAATACCGATCATGTGTTCATAGCGAAAACCAAATTCAGGTTTCAATTTTGCCCTTTCTAATTGTTGTTGTAAGCCTACCAATTGAATATCTTTTTCAATGGCCCGGAGATCGCTTCTGGAATTTATTAATGCTGTACTATCTGATTGAAAATTGGTGTAATCCTTAATGATAAATGTGGTGTCAATATCAAACTGAATTTCCTTATTACGGTTCATCAGCGTATTTAAATTAATACGGCGAAGTCGTATATCATTTTCAAACATCAACCGCATGTTTTGTATTTTACCAAGAGCAGCTTTTGCTTTATAGTATGCGCTTAATTTACCCATCCCGTTCTTGTATCGTATCTCTGAATTCTTTATCATAAAGTCCAGCAGATTTTCATTTTGCTCCAATATGGTAAACTTCTTTTTGATGATAAGCCAGCCAAAATAATTCTTCTTTGCATCAGCAATTAACTCGTTGAGCGCAGCAGCTTTTTTCTCTTTTGCTACAGACGACATCGTATTCATGTAGCGATATTCTGCTGCCTGTCTTTTTTTGTTCGGCAGCCATTGTTGCACTGATAAAACGTATTGCCCCATGCCATCTTCACCCATATCATTTTTGCGTGCATACTCAGGATTGTAAGGCATCATAAAAAAACCTGTTGCCGCCTCAGGTGCCATCCAACTCCATGCGCCTTTAGCAGCAGCATCCATAGATTGTACTTCTGCATCATACATTTTTAACGAAGGGTGTGCATTTTGAATTTCATCAATAATTTCATCAAGGCTTTTCGTTTGCGCATTTGCTGAAAAGCCTGTACACATAATTATCAGTATTATTAAAATGCTTTTCATGTTTTAATCTTTTAATTCTTCAATTACTACATTCCCTCGTTTCTTCAACTCACGTTCACGAACCAATGCATACATGGCGGGTAAAACAATCAATACAAAAAAGGTGGAGGTTACTAAACCAAATACAAATGGAATGGCAATAGGCTTCATTACATCGCTGCCGGTGCCTGCGGCAAGCAAGAGAGGTAATAAGCCAAAAATATCAACCAATACGGTCATCAATTTTGGGCGTAACCTAAGGGCAGCGCCTTCATACACAGCTTCTTCAATGTCAGTGTTATTGAGTGGCTCGCATGTTTCCCTTTTTTTGCGCACTTTGTTGTAAAGCGAGTTGTTTAAATAAACCAGCATAAGCACACCGGTCTCCACCGCTATACCAAACAGGGCAATAAAGCCAACGGCCACCGCCACCGAAAAATTTACATCAAAAAAGAAAAGAGAGTAAGCCCCGCCAACAAGGGCCACAGGAATGCTGGACAATACAATTAATACTTCACGATAAGTATGAAATGTAAAATACAAAATGACCATTATGATCAGCAGTACGATGGGTATCAAAATCTTTAAACGCTTTTCAGCACGCACCTGATTTTCATATTGTCCGCTCCATTCAATATAATATCCATTCGGAAGCGTCTTAAATTCCTCATCAATCCTCTTTTTAGCTTCCTTCACCACGCTTCCCATATCTTTCCCACGAATATTGAACAAAACTGT
>JANOTH010000203.1:0-1954 GCA_031416275.1 Ferruginibacter sp.
TAACAAATACAGTTACGGTTAATCAAATTGATGAGTCAGTAAATCTTCCCGTAATTCCACCTGGGCAACCCAATCAAACAAATATTGCATCGAAAGATTTTTCTAAAGAAATTTATGCAAAAGGAATTGGGCTAGTAGAAAAAGAATTTGTTCATTTTGAATACCAACTTGCTTTTCCGGGCTATATAGGTTATGGTGTAAAACTCGTAATGGTAGCTCATAATTAGTGAACTGTCAATGTACAACCTTGCCCGATTCTACTATTTTTACGCTATAAACGGTTACTTTTTTCTTAGAAAAGCAATTAAATCTGTGTTGGGGATGTTCGTCTCTCCTGTTTGCCTTATTAAAGTTATAAGTTGCCCACGGTGGTAAGATTGGTGGTTAAATAAATGCATAAGCATTTCGTACACCGGTTGTTTAAATTGGTCTTTCTTCGAATTTTTATAAATGAATTCATGTTCCAATGCAGCTTCGGTTGCAATGTCAATCCACTCCTTCCATTGTTTGCTTTGTGCCAATAAATTTTTAGTAAGTTCCATTAGGGAGCCTGTGTAATTATCACTTTGCCAAACTTGCAATTCTGTCAATTTTAATCGCTGCCACCAAATATTCTCTACATCCCATAAATGCAGAAGTGTTTTTTGAATGCCATTAAAGCTGCTTTCAATATGTCTTTCTGTTTGCTCATCAGTAAGATTGTTTATAACCTCAACAATTCGTTGGTTTGCCCAAAGATTGTAAGCAGCGTATTGTGCAAGCATTTTTTTCATGTACGGGTAGTATTCGTTATTTGTACAAAAGTATACTTTAGCAACCAATGAATAATTAGTTTTAAATTGGCAAAAAAAAGAATGGAAATAGTAATACAAAAAGCTGTGAAAGAAGATTGCCAAGCTATTATGCATTTGGTGCATGAGTTAGCAGTTTATGAAAAAGCACCTGATGAAGTTACAGTAAGCATGGAGCATTTTATTGAAAGTGGTTTTGGAGAGCATCCTGTTTGGCAGGCGTTTGTTGCAAAAGAAAATGAAGTAGTAAAAGGTTTTGCGCTTTATTATATACGGTATAGTACTTGGAAAGGTCAAAGAATGTACCTCGAAGACCTATTGGTTACCGAAGATATGCGTGGCAAGGGAATTGGTAAATTATTGTTTGAGAAATTGATTGGAGAGTGTAAAGTAAAAAACTACAGCGGTCTTGTTTGGCAGGTGTTAGATTGGAATGAACCAGCAATAAATTTTTATAAAAAGTTTGATGGGGTAAAGTTTGATGGGGAGTGGGTGAATTGTAGTGTAACGATTTAAAATTTAAGACCTCAAAAGGGTTTATAATAAGCTCTACAAATTAAAATTCTAAAATTTTAGAGTGTTACTTTTGCACCTCGTAAAAAATTAAGGTTAATATCTAAATATCGAATCGTTATGTCTCAAAAAATAACAATGCAAAACGGTACACTTACCGTTCCCAACAATCCAACTATTCCTTTTATAGAAGGCGATGGAATAGGTCCTGATATTTGGAAAGCAAGCGTAAGGGTATTTGATGCTGCAGTGCAAAAAGCTTTTAACGGTGAACGCAAAATTGAATGGTTAAAAGTATTGGCAGGGGAAGAAGCTTTTAATGCCACAGGCAGTTGGATGCCTGAACAAACGATGCAGGCTTTTAAAGATTATTTATTATCTATTAAAGGCCCGCTTACAACACCAGTTGGCGGCGGAATACGCAGTTTGAATGTTGCGTTAAGACAAGAGCTTGATTTGTATGTTTGCCTTCGTCCTGTAAAATATTTTGAAGGCACACCATCGCCCATGTGGCAACCTGAAAAAGTGAGTATGACTATTTTTAGAGAAAACACAGAAGATATTTATGCGGGTATAGAATTTATGACAGGTACGCCGGAAGCAACAAAGCTGCTGAAATTTTTGGTTGATGAATTGGGTGTAAAAGCATT
>JANOTH010000204.1:0-10108 GCA_031416275.1 Ferruginibacter sp.
GGATCTTTATCTGAGCAATCTGCCAGTTTACCCGGCAAACCACCTCCTACTAAGACTGTTTTACGTTGCACCAATTCTCTTGCACGCTTAGCTGCTGCTCTTGCCTGCGCAGCCAATATTACTTTTTGTATAATTGTCTTAGCATCTTTTGGATTCTCCTCCAAATAGTTTTCGAGCACACGGCTAAGGGTTGTATCTACAATACCGCTCACCTCATTGTTACCAAGTTTGCTTTTTGTTTGGCCTTCAAATTGTGGCTCGGGCACCTTTACTGAAATGATGGCAGAAATACCTTCTCTAAAATCATCTCCCTCAATAGCTACTTTGGCTTTTTCGAACATGCCGTTCTTTTCGCCATAGCTTTTAAAAACACGGGTAATGCTTCTTCTAAAACCCGCTACGTGTGTACCACCTTCAATGGTATTAATATTGTTTACATAGCTAAAAAGATGCTCTGAATAACCTGCATTATAAGTCATCGCAACCTCTACGACCACATTGTTCTTTTCATCATATCCATCGCAATAAATAACGATAGGTATTAGTGGACTGCGACCTGCTTTTTTATCAAGGTATTCTACAAACTCAACAATACCACCTTCGCTGTAAAAAGTTTTGCTGTAATACTTGCCATCCTCTTCTTTTTCTCTAAAATCGTTGAGGATGATGTTTATTTTTTTATTTAGAAAAGATAATTCCCTTAAACGCCCTTCTAAAATATCTCTTTTGTATTCCGTAGTTAAAAAAATACTTTTATCAGGCCAAAAATGTACGTGTGTGCCTGTATGCTCACTTGTACCAATTTCTCTTACTGCATATTGCGGTACACCAATGCAATATTCCTGTTCAAACTTTTTACCATCTCTGTTTACAGTTGCTATTAATTTTGTGCTGAGTGCATTTACGCAACTAACACCCACTCCGTGCAATCCGCCAGAAACTTTATAAGTGTCTTTATCAAACTTGCCACCTGCATGTAATACCGTCATTACAATTTCCAGAGCAGATTTATTTTCTTTTGTATTGATGCCTGTTGGGATACCACGCCCATCATCTTGTACGGAAATAGAATTGTCTTCGTGAATGCTGACAGTTATGTTTTTACACCAACCTGCAAGTGCCTCATCAATTGAGTTATCTACCACCTCGTAAACTAAGTGATGTAACCCTTTTTCTCCTGTATCGCCTATATACATGCTCGGGCGAAGACGGACAGCTTCAAGACCTTCTAAAACGGTTATGCTATCAGCACCGTATACGGGCATTACAGCTTCTGGTAAAACTTCATTTTCTATACTCATAATTGGTAACAAACTTTATAAAACGAATGCGTGCGAAGTTAAGTAAAACACACCGTTTTTCAAGCCAAAAAATGGTCTGTTTTTAACCATTTACCAACATGTATTTGCCGGAATAATTAGACCGAGTTTTGAGGTGATATAAGGTTAATATGGTTTTGACATAAGTTTGTGTGTATGAAAAATATTTTAGCGTTTTTTATTTGTCTTTTTTCTTTAAAACTGGCTGCACAAAAGGCAAATTTTGCAGTAAATAATATTTCTCTACCCTCTGAAATTTCCTATTATGACAACCAGTTTTCAGGTCTATTTATCCAAAATGATAAGCTGTTTTTTTTGAGTGAAAGCAGACTGCAGGATAAGGCAGAGGCAAAATTGTATTCAATACAATTAAAAGATATTAACAAGAAACTCAAGGATACATCATTTACCCTGCCTTTTAAAAAAATACCTATCTACAATTTAGACATTTTGAGAGATAGAATGTATGCCAATGGCGATGAATATGAAGGCTTGGAGGCAATAGTAATCGATAAAAAAAATATTTACCTATCGGTTGAAACTGCAACCACTTCAAACAATTGTTATTTGCTGAAAGGTACTATAAATGATACTGCGATTGTTCTTGACAAAAACATTTTTACACCGATTTTAAAACCTGTAGGAAGTGACGGTAAACACATATACAATGCAGGTTTCGAGGCTTTAGCAAACTGTAAAAAATCAATACTAACATTCTTTGAATTTAATTATTTTCCGCAAAGTAATGTTATAAATAAAATAGGGTATCGATTTAATAAGCAAAATAAAAGTGCGTATTTGTTATCTCAAAAATTACCTTTTAGGCTTACAGATATTACAGCTATTGGCAAGCGCAACTTTACTGCAATAAATTATTTTTATAATGGTGGGGGAGAAGATGAAGTTTACAGAATTCCTTCAACAGATTCAACGAATTACAGTCTAATTAAAGATAGTAATAGTTATAAAAGTTATGCAAGATTGGTTTCCATAAAGTATAAAAATAAAAAGTTCAACTGGCTACCGTTATGGGAGTTCCCTGAGTCTCTTTGGAGCTACAACTGGGAAGGAATAGCAGCCTATAAAAAGGGTTATTTTGTTATAAATGACAAGTACACAGCCTTAAAACCGTACAAATCTGTACTCCTATACTTAGCATTTACGAAATAGGATAAAATAATGACAATTTTTGTTGCAGCTTTAATTAATGTTGCAACACCAAATGTTAAATAATAAAAATTTATTTTTTCATCTAACTAATGTTCGTTAGTTTTACAACATGACAATATTGGCACAAGACATTTTATCGCTAGCACAGAGACAACCCTTTTTACAGGAAGACTTGCAACTCTTACACGAAGTAGATCGCAATGTTCCCGGGTCAATTAATTACTCCATAAAAAGGTACAAAAGGCAACCTCAATGGTCAATTGATGATACAGGTATTTTAGAATACATGTATATTACCAATGACGAGGTTTCTAACAATCTTCAACTTAAATTTTGTTTAAGTGGTAATATTTATGGAGAGCAGAGACAAACTGATTCGGACAGAGAAGAGACGATCGATGTTTTGAGTTTTAGTTTTTCGCCATCTTATTTACAACAGTTTGTAAAGGCTAACAGAAACTCGCCTTCCTTCTCTGATTGTGTATTGGCATTTACCCACAAAAACTCTTTTAGTAAGATTTTGCCACTTTGTGGGAAAACAAGGATGGCAATAGATGCTTTGTTGAACCATACTTACACAGATACACATGCAAACATTTTTGTGAATGCACAAATGCAGATATTGCTTTTGTACAGTATGGATTGTATGTTAGGCGATAAGGAAGAAGCTACTTTCAGTTGCAAATTTTTATCTAACGAGGCTGACAGAGATAAGATAATAAAAGCAAGAGAAATTTTATTGCAACGTATTGGTGAGCCTATCACTATTAAAGCTTTAAGTAGAAAAGTAGCTATTAACGAGTGTTACTTAAAGAAAGGCTTTAAAGAAATTTTTGGAACCACCATATTTGATTTTTACCAAAGCCAGAGAATGGAGCATGCTAAATATCTTTTGTACGAAAAAGGATTAAGCGTTACAGAAGTATCTCATTTGCTTGGTTACTCATCTATTTCTCATTTTAGTACTGCCTTTAAAAAGCAAACAGGTATTAAGCCTTGTGAATTGTTAATGCACTAAAATTATTGTGCTATTAAAATAGTAGTTTGTTTAGTTTGAATAATAGAGATACAGCTTAGAAATTTATTTTCTAAGCTGTTTTGTTTTATACACAGCAGATGAATTTGAACACTTAAATATTGAAAAAACCTAATTACCTAATAATGTACCTTTGCACACAATTTTAAAAGAAAATTTGATGAGTGTGGCATATAAAACTTACGGGCAGCTTAACCTTCCATCTATAAGCGAAGAAATATTGGGGCAATGGGCATCTACAGATGCCTTTAAAAAAAGTGTAGACTTAAGGGAAGGTAATATTCCTTTCGTTTTTTATGAAGGTCCACCGAGCGCCAATGGTATGCCGGGCATTCACCATGTAATTAGCCGCACTTTAAAAGACCTTGTTTGTAGGTATAAGACTATGCAGGGGTTTCAGGTAAAACGCAAAGGTGGTTGGGATACCCATGGCCTGCCCATTGAACTTGGAGTTGAAAAATTACTTGGTATAACAAAAGAAGATATTGGTAAAAAAATATCTGTTGAAGACTATAATAAGAAGTGTCGGGAAGTAGTAATGCAATACAAAGACAAGTGGGACGACATCACACAAAAAATGGGTTACTGGGTAGATCTTGATAACCCTTATGTAACTTTTGAGAACAATTATATAGAAACGTTGTGGTGGTGCCTAAGCCAGTTGTATAAAAAAGGTTTTTTGTACGAAAGTGTAAGTATACAACCTTATTCTCCTGCAGCCGGTACAGGATTATCATCTCATGAACTTAACCAGCCTGGTACTTATAAAGATGTAAAGGATACAAGTGCAACGGTGATGTTCCGCCTCCCCAACCCCTCCACAGGAGGGGCTACTGAGCACCCAGCAATAACAAAGATATTTTCAGCTATTGAAAGCCAGAACCCTCCTGTGGAGGGCAGTGAGGCCTTCATTCTAGCATGGACTACCACACCATGGACATTGCCCTCAAACCTTGGATTAACTGTTGGGCCAAATATTGATTATGTATTAATACAAACTTTTAATCCTTATACACATTTACCAAACAACGTCATTCTAGCCAAAAATTTGGTTGGAAAATATTTTAAAGAGGAAGGGGAGAACGGCGATTTTGAAAATTATTCTGCTGAAGTAAAATTACAACCGTGGAAAATTTTAGCATCATTCAAAGGGAGTGAACTAGAAGGAATTACATACGAACAGCTGCTTCCATTTGAAGCAAATAGTGTAGAAAAAATACTGGAAATAACACCCGGCGCAAAACCATTTAGAGTGATACTAGGGGATTTTGTAACAACAGAAGATGGTACAGGTATAGTACATACATCTCCTGCCTTTGGTGCCGACGATTACCGTGTTGGTAAAAAAAATAATTTAGGAATATTAACCCTTGTAGATAGAGAAGGGAAATTTGTAGATGGCGTTGGTGAATTCAGCAATCGGTTTGTAAAAAATTATAAAGACGAAGCGGATTATATTGATGTAAACGTAGATATTTCTGTAAAGCTAAAAAAAGAAAACAGGGCTTTTAAAGTTGAAAAGTACGAGCACAGTTACCCTCATTGCTGGCGTACAGATAAACCAATCATTTATTACCCTTTAGATGCCTGGTTTATAAAAACTACTGCTGTAAAAGATAGAATGGTGGAACTTAATAAAACCATCAACTGGAAACCTGCAAGCACAGGCACTGGGCGTTTTGGTAACTGGCTGGAAAATATGGTTGATTGGAATTTGAGCCGATCTCGCTTTTGGGGAACACCAATGCCCATCTGGAAAACTGAAGACGGAGAAGAGGAAATTTGTATTGGCAGTATCGATGAGCTTAATAATGAAATTAAAAAAGCTGCTGATGTTTTAGGTGGCGAAACAAACAAGCACTATTTGCACGAAGGAATACTTGATTTGCACAAACCATATGTTGATGATATAATTTTGGTCTCTCCTACGGGTAAGCCAATGAATAGGGTACCAGATCTAATAGACGTTTGGTTTGACAGTGGAGCGATGCCTTATGCGCAGTGGGGTTTACCTGATGCAAGTTCTAACGATTTTGGTGAATTGAGTACAGACAACTTTTGGAAGTATCATGCAGCGGATAAAAAATCACCTTTATTTGGACAAACAAAAAATGCAGCTTTCCCCGCAGATTTTATAGCTGAGGGTGTTGACCAAACCCGTGGCTGGTTTTATACATTGCATGCACTTGGTTCTTTATTATTTGATAGTGTTGCTTACAAAACGGTTGTGAGTAACGGACTTGTACTTGATAAGAATGGGGTAAAAATGAGTAAGCGATTGGGTAACATTGTTGACCCTTTTAAAACAATAGAAAGCTACGGCGCAGATGCAACAAGGTGGTATTTAATTACCAATGCTTCGCCTTGGGATAGTTTAAAATTTGATGAAGAGGGTATAAAAGAGGTGCAGCGTAAATTTTTCGGAACACTCTACAACACCTACCAATTCTTTGCTTTATATGCTAATGTAGATGGATTTACTTTTAACGAAGAGTATATTCCTCTGCGTAAACGTCCTGAGATTGACCAATGGATTTTGTCTTGCCTAAACTCCCTTATTAAAAATGTTACCGAAAATTTTGATGCATATGAACCCACGCAAGCAGGTAGGGCCATCGAGGATTTTGTAGATACTTTATTAAGCAATTGGTATGTAAGACTTTGTCGTCGCCGTTTTTGGAAAGGGGAGTACGAGGAAGATAAAATAGCCGCTTACCAAACTTTGTATGAATGTTTGGAAACAATTAGCAGGCTTATAGCGCCAATTGCGCCGTTTTTTGCAGATTGGCTATTTCAACACCTCAACAATGCTACAAAAAGAGTAGTTCAGGATAGTGTCCACCATAGCTTTTATCCAAAAGAAGATGAAGCAGTAATAAATATTGCATTAGAGAATAGAATGCAATTGGCCCAAGATGCTTCTTCATTAATTCTCTCTTTACGGAAGAAAGTCAACATAAAAGTTAGGCAACCCTTGCAAAAAGTTTTTATTCCTGCCCAAAACCCTGAAATGGCAGAAAATATCAAATTGATAGAGGGGATTATAAAAACTGAAACCAACATTAAAGAAATAGAGATACTATCGCCTGACAATGATTTTATAAAAAAGAAAGCCAAGGCTAATTTTAAAACATTAGGGAAAAAATTAGGTACTAAAATGAAATGGGCTGCGGCGGAAATTGAAAAGTTTAGCAATGAGATTATTGAGAAAGTACAAACAGAAGGGTATGTATTAAGAGAAAGTGATTCAGCGAAGGATGATGATAGAATCTTCATAAATTCAGAAGATATTGAAATAATTACCGATGAAATACCGGGATTTGAGATAGCGAGTAAAGGAACATTAACGGTTGCATTAGATGTGGTAATAACCGAAACACTTCAAATGGAAGGTTATGCAAGGGAGTTTGTAAACAAAGTTCAAAATATAAGAAAGGATAATGGATTCGAACTAACCGACAAGGTACATGTGTTTGTGACTGACAATGAAATCGTTCACAATTCATTTATGAAATTTAAAGACTATATTTGCGCGGAAATATTGGCAGAAAAACTTGAGTTTGTAGCTGATTTACAACAAGGCACACAAATTGAAGTTAATGACGCCACTTTAAAAGTAAATGTTATAAAAAATAACAACTAGTTTATGGCTACCAAAAAAGCACCTGCAAAACAAATAGTCAAAAAGGCTGTCAAGAAGCCCGCTCCGGCTGCAGTAAAAGCAAAATCTGCACCTGCTAAAAAAACAGCACCTGCAAAAAAGGTAGTTGTTTCAAAAAAAGCCCCAATTAAACCTGTGGCGAAAAAAAATGTTGCAAAACCTGCAGCTAAAAAAGCTGTTGCAAAGCAGGTGGCAAAGGTTGCTAGCAAAGCAGCGAAACCTGTTGTAAAAGTTGTAAAAAGTGCAGTGAAGCCTTCCAAACAGGTTGCTGTAAAATTAGTTAACAAGAGTGTTGCAAAAGTTCCGGCTAAAAAAGCAGCTCAACAAAAACCTATAAAGCAATTGGCTAAGAAAATAGAAACAAAAAAAGTTGAACCCAAAGCGCAGTCGGCAAAGAAAGCTGTTACAAAAATTACAGCAGCTAAAGCATCTGCAAAAATTGTTGAAGCTCCTAGACCTGCAGCAAAAGCAGCACCAGCTAAACCCGTAGTGCAAAAACCTGTTGTTCTACCAAAAATAAATACTAAAACATCACGTAAATACGAGCCAGATTTTACAAAATCTGTTTTAGATAAAGCGCCTGCCGATCCGGGTGCTCCGATTGTAATGTATAGTGATGCAGATCTTGCGGAATTTAAAGAATTGATTCAGCGAAAGCTAGGTTCTGCCAAAAAAGAATTGGCTTATTTGCAAGGCTTAATAACTCGTAAAGATGATATGGGCGGAGATGAAGGTGATGGTCGTTATATGACTATGGAAGATGGGAGCTTGAGTATGGAGAGAGAACAGCTGAGCCAAATGGCAAGTCGCCAGATCACTTTTGTTGATCACTTAGAAAAAGCATTGATACGCATTGAGAATAAAACCTACGGAGTTTGCCGCATAACAGGTAAGTTAATTGATAAAGCACGGTTGAGAGCTGTACCGCATGCCACACTCAGTATAGAAGCTAAAATGAGCGGAGGAAAATAATATTATATTTATAAAATTAAAGGCACAGCCGTTTCAATAATTGAGGCGGCTTTTGTTTTTGTAAATTTTTAGTGGCTATTCTTGAATTCTTGAATATAATAGAAGCAATTATTAATTTAAATGCAAACAATATTTAGTTTTTTGTTTTTTTTCATTTTACTTTTACCCCACAAAAAAAGCAAAGCTTTTTATCTCTCTTTATAAAATAATGCAGTTAAATAAAGTCTATTATGGTTGATGTTATATTGGGTTTACAATGGGGTGATGAAGGAAAAGGTAAAATAGTTGATTTTTTTGCTAAAGATTATGACGTGGTGGCTAGGTTCCAGGGTGGTCCTAATGCAGGCCATACTTTATATGTAAACGATAAAAAGATTGTTTTACATCAAATACCAAGTGGCATTTTTCATGCAGACAAAATAAACCTTATTGGCAACGGGGTGGTGTTAGATGCAGTAACCCTAAAAAAAGAATGTGAATCAGTAGCGGCATTTGGGGTTGATTACAAAAAAAATCTTTTTATTAGCGAACGTACCCATCTTATTTTACCTACACACAGAGCGTTAGATAAAGCAAGCGAGCTAAGTAAAGGGACCGAAAAAATTGGTAGTACACTAAAAGGAATAGGCCCGGCTTACATGGATAAAACAGGTAGAAATGGATTGCGAGTGGGCGATTTAAAAGACAAAAGCTTTACGTCACAGTACATTAAACTAAGGCTAAAACACCAAAGGCTTTTGGATAGTTTCAATTTTCAGGAAGATATTTCAGCCTGGGAAGAAGAGTTTTTTGAGGCGTTGGAATTTATTAAAGAACTAAACATAGTAAACGGGGAGTATTTTATAAACGAAAAAATAGCTGAAGGCAAAAAAGTGTTAGCGGAAGGAGCACAAGGAAGTATGCTTGATGTTGATTTCGGAACATTCCCTTTTGTTACGAGCAGCAGTACAATTACAGGTGGTGTTTGTTCAGGTTTAGGTATAGCACCTCAAAAAATAAAGGAAGTAATCGGTATAACAAAGGCATATTGTACAAGGGTTGGAAGTGGTCCATTCCCAACAGAATTGTTTGACGGTACAGGTGATTTTTTACGTAACACAGGTAACGAATTTGGAAGCACCACAGGTAGACCAAGAAGGTGTGGCTGGATTGATCTGGTAGCCTTACAATTTGCTTGTATGATAAATGGTGTTACGCAAATAGTGATGACGAAGGCAGATATATTGGATGGTTTGGAAGAATTAAAAGTTTGTAACGCTTATAAAATAAATGGGGAGGAAATTAGCAGAATTCCTTTTCAAATGAACAAGCTCCCGATAGAAGGATCTTACAAATCTTTTAAAGGATGGCATACAGATATAACAACAGTTAAGGCTTTTGAAAATATGCCTGCTGAAATGAACACTTACATAAATTACCTTAACGAATTTTTAAAAGTTCCTGTAAGATATATCAGTAATGGACCGGGAAGAGAACAACTTGTAAAGATTTAAAGAATTATCAAAAATATTATCTAAAATATTTGGCTATTTAAAATTACCGTCGAAAATTTACATTTATAATTTAAACAGACAATGGCAGTAAAAAAAGATACCGGCAAAAAAATATCAACTCCAAAAACAGGAGATAAATCAGTTTCATCCAAAACCACATCTTCCAAGAAAAAAGATGTAGATGATGACGATGATTTAGAAGATGACTTGGATGAAGAGACACCTAAAAAAGCGATAAAGGGTAATGGAAAAAAATCATCTGACGACGATGATGACGACGACGATATTGATGTAGCAGATGATTGGGAAAAAACTGAAGAAGATGAAGATTGGGATAAAGATTTTGATGAGTTTGACGTGCCTGCATCAAAAATAAAAAAGGCAGCAGGTAAAAAAGTTAAAGATGATGATGATGATTTAAAATTAGACGATGATTTTAAAGAGTTCGATTTATTTG
>JANOTH010000205.1:0-6451 GCA_031416275.1 Ferruginibacter sp.
GCGTTTTAAGTATGGTTTTTCATAGGATATTGGATTAATACGGGCTGCGATTTCCATCACGGCCCCTTTTTTTTGCCCAGAAACGAAAAAAGCACTCCCGAAGGAATGCTTTTAAAAACTTATAATCAATTAATTAGATAATCAACATAGCATCTCCATAACTAAAGAAGCGGTATTTGTCTTTAATAGCTTTTTTATAAGCCTCCATCATTAAATCGTACCCTGCAAACGCACAAGCCATAATTAATAAGCTTGTTTTTGGCAAATGGAAGTTGGTAACCAATGAATCAGCAATATTGAAATTGTAAGGTGGGTGAATAAAATTGTTGGTCCACCCTTCTGACGGCTTCAGCATGTGTTGTGCAGTGTAAGATGTTTCCATTGCACGCATGGTGGTAGTACCAATACTACAAATTCTGTGGTTCTTCTCTCTAGCTTTGTTTACAATACCGCAAGCTGTTTCATCTATTTTGTAATATTCAGCATCCATTTTATGTTTGCTCAAATCTTCTACCTCAATTGGTCTAAAAGTACCTAAACCAGTGTGAAGTGTAACTTCAGCAAAACGAACACCTTTAATCTCTAGCCTTTTAATAAGCTCTTTACTAAAGTGTAAACCAGCAGTTGGAGCAGCAACCGCACCTTCATGCTTTGCATATACAGTTTGGTATCTTTCTTTATCTTCTTCCTCTGGCTTGCGCTTAATGTATTTTGGCAATGGCGTTTCCCCCATAAAATCGAGCATGGTTCTAAATTCTTCATCTGTACCGTCCCATAAAAAACGGATAGTTCTACCACGGCTTGTGGTATTGTCGATTACCTCTGCTACAAGTTCATCATTCTCGCCAAAGTATAATTTGTTTCCAACTCTTATTTTACGAGCCGGGTCAACAATCACATCCCATAATTTATTTGGTCTATTTAATTCACGAAGTAAAAAAACTTCAATTTTAGCACCTGTTTTTTCTTTGCGACCATACATACGTGCAGGAAAAACTTTTGTGTTGTTTACTACAAATACGTCTTTATCATCAAAATACTCCTGAATATCGTTAAAGTGCCTATTTTCTATATTGCCCGTTTTGCGGTTTATCACCATCATGCGACTGTCTTCTCTGCGCTTGGCGGGGTTTTGAGCAATAAGGTTAAGTGGAAGATCGAATGTGAACTGAGATAATTTCATGCAGTAATATAATTTTAAATTGTTATTACATGCCGTGCAGAATGAATTTCTACTGAAAATAAGCCTTCAATTTTATTTAAAAGGCACTTATCATGTTACGGCATGATTTTCTTAAAGTGTGCGAAGGTACGTTTTTAACTTCAGATTTATAATGCAAATTTTATACCTGTCACAGCATTTAGTAATTCTTTGGTGTATTTTTCTTTTGGATGATAAAAAATTTCATCTGCTGTATTCTCTTCAATTATTTTGCCTTGGTGCATTACCATTACCCGATCACTTATGTAATGTATTACGGAAAGATCATGTGAAATAAATATTGAAGTAAAATTGTATTGGGCCTTTAATTCGTTTATTAAATTTAATACCTGTGCCTGTACACTTACGTCTAATGCAGAAACACTTTCATCAAAAATTAAAAAATTTGGCTCTAGTGCCAAAGCTCGGGCAATGCAAATTCGTTGCCTTTGCCCGCCACTAAATTGGTGTGGATACCTGTTAAAAGAATCTGCACCCATATTTACCTGCTCCAACAAATGAATAGCTTTTTCTTTTCGGGCATTTTTATTTATATCTGAATAGTGCACTTTTATTGGTTCCACAATAGCATCGCCAATACTCAATCGTGGGTTTAACGATCCATATGGATCTTGAAAAACTATTTGTAGTTCTTTGCGTACCACCCTCATGTCCCTTTCGTTGTAAGAAGCAATATTTTTATCATTAAAAATAACATTGCCAGATGTAGGTTTTACCAATCCCAAAATTGCTCTGCCTAAAGTTGTTTTACCACAACCACTCTCCCCTACTAACCCTACAGTTTCATTTTTATTTACAGTAAAACTTACATCATCTACAGCATTGAAATATTCCGTTACTTTCCCAAACATGTTCTTTGCAGCAGCAAATTTTACATGTAGGTTTTCTACTTTTAAAACAGTTTCAGCAGATGTTGTTTCGATAATATTTGTGGGTATATACTCTTCTATTACTTTTCCGTTTAGAACATCCGCCACGACGCTCAATTTTTTTCCTTTCTTTTCGCCTGATGGCTTACAAGAAAGCAAAGCTTTTGTATATAAATGTTGAGGCTGGGTTAAAACAATATTTGCCTTCCCGGTTTCAACCAATTCACCTTTGTACATCACAGCTATTTCATCTGCTACATCTGCAACCAATGAAAGATCATGAGTGATGAGTAGGATGCCCATTCCATTTTCAGCCTGGAGTTTTTTTAGCAACAACAAAATATTTTTTTGCACCCTCACATCCAACGCAGTTGTAGGTTCATCGGCAATAAGAAAAGCAGGGTTACAACTCATAGCCATCGCTATCATTACCCGTTGTTTTTGCCCGCCACTAATTTCGTGAGGGTAACGGTTTATCATTTGCTCAGGCTTAGGCAATTCAACTTTGTTAAATAACGCTATTGTTGCAAGCCTTGCCGTTTTTTTATCTATTTGTTTATGCAACAGCAATGCTTCCATAACCTGCGCTCCACATGTATGAACCGGGTTTAATGAGGTCATGGGCTCTTGAAAAATCATGGCGATTTTATTACCGCGAAGACTTTGCATTTTTTCGGGCGCCATATTTAAAAGATCAACCTCATTTAATCCATCTTCGCTGAATAAAATGTTACCACTTGAGTTAGCTTGTATAGGCAACAGTTGTAAAAACGACAAAGCGGTTACAGATTTACCTGAACCGCTTTCGCCAATTAATGCTGTTATTTTACCACTTGGTATATTAAAGGAAATATTTTTTACAGCTTGCACCATTTTTTTATCCTGTGCAAAAGAAATATCTAAATTTTTTATTTGCACCAATGGCAACATGGGCACAATATTAAAATTTCAAATGCCTTACCGTTAGACCATCGTTCATTAATTGCTTTAATGAATCTATCCCAATCTTCAAATGCATTTCAACAAAATTTGCAGTAACTGATTTATCGCTTGCCTCTGTTTTTACACCTTCGGGTACCATTGGGCTATCACTCACAAGTAATAACGCACCTGTTGGTATTTTGTTGTAAAAACCTACAGTAAAAATTGTCGCTGTTTCCATATCAATAGCATAAGCACGTACTTTTTGCAAGTATTCTTTAAACACTTCGTCATGCTCCCAAACCCGTCTGTTGGTTGTGTAACATACACCTGTCCAATAATCCTGCTCGTAATCTCTAATGGTTGTGGAGATAGCTTTTTGTAGCGCAAAGGATGGCATTGCGGGCACTTCAGGCGGAAAATAATCGTTACTTGTGCCTTCACCTCTTATGGCTGCTATTGGCAAAATTAAATCACCAATTTTATTTCGCTTTTTTAGACCCCCGCATTTACCTAAAAATAAAACGGCTTTCGGCTTTATTGCAGTAAGTAAATCCATAACTGTTGCTGCACCCGGGCTTCCCATTCCAAAATTTATGATGGTAATGTTATTGGCAGTTGCACATTGCATTGGCCTGTCAGGTGCAACAATTTCTACATTATTCCATCCCGCAAACATGGTAACATAATTACTAAAATTGGTGAGCAATATATATTCTCCAAACTCTTCTAAAGCTTGCCCCGTGTATCTCGGTAACCAATTGTCAACTATTTCTTCTTTTGATTTCATACGTTTTAAATTCGTTTAAAAATACGATTTTTATTTTTAAGGCTAATTTGCGACTCCGAAAATCAATGTGGGTTATTTACTTTTACACAGAATGATTAAAATTATTTATCCAGATATAAAGCCCTTAATAAAAAGCGAGAATGGCAAAGAGTGTATTTTTTGTGTAATCAGAAAAAGATGGTTTGGTATAACGCCTGAAGAATGGGTTAGACAGAACTTTTTAAATTATCTAATAAATGTTTTAAAATATCCGGCAGCGTTAATTGCGGTTGAAAAAAAATTACAAATTGGTGAAGTACAGAAGCGTTTTGATATTATCGTTTATAAAAATGCTATGCCTTTTTTAATTGTTGAATGCAAAGAAATGAATGTGCCACTTACTGAAAGTACATTGCGACAAGTTTTAAATTACAACGCTACCATTCAGGCTCCTTTTATGGTGGTAACAAATGGCAATTTTTGTGCGGCTTTTCAGAAAAAAGAAAATGCTTTTGTGGAAGTTTTTGAGATGCCTGCAAGTGAATTGTAAGATATGAATTGTGAATGGGCTGTTTGCAATGGTTGGTCGAAATTTCAACTTACTAACTTCTAATTTCTTCTGCCTTCACAGCCTCCCAACCAATGATGGCAGTTTTTCTTTCTTCTCCCCACATGTAGCCACCAAATAAACCTGTAGATTGTATAACTCTATGGCATGGTATTATAAACGCAACAGGGTTTTTGCCAATAGCTGAGCCCACAGCCCTAGCTGCGTTCGGGCTATCTATTTTTTTAGAAATTTCACCATAAGTAGCCAAGCCACCGAATGGGATAGTTAATAAGGCCTCCCACACTTTTAATTGAAAAGAAGTTCCTTTTAAATGCAATTTTATTTTGTTTGCAGAATTATAATCGTTGGAAAATATTTTTAAAATATCTGTTTGGTAAACATCTTCTACATTTATAAAAGTGCCTTTTGGAAAAGTTTTTATTAGCAGACTATAAGCGTGCTTTTCTTCTTCATAAAAAGCAATGTAGCAGATTCCTTTTTCTGTTGATCCTATTATAAGTTTCCCGAAAATACTTTCTAAATAACTATATTTTATTGTGAGATTTTCACCGCCATTCTTGTACTCGCCAGGTGTCATTCCTTCTATAGTAACAAACAAATCGTGTAACCTTCCGGCACCAGATAATCCTGT
This sequence comes from Ferruginibacter sp., assembly GCA_031416275.1. GTDB lineage: Bacteria > Bacteroidota > Bacteroidia > Chitinophagales > Chitinophagaceae > Ferruginibacter. The sequence goes on from JANOTH010000205.1 coordinate 4,984, forward strand.
GTCGATAGCGGTATTAAAAAGTGTCGCCTGTTCGTTTCTTAATTTTGATTTTGCATAATTTATAGAAATGTATTGCAGGAATTTTTTAGGACTTACGCCTGCCCATTCGATAAACATTTTTTGAAAATGTGATGGACTAACATGCACATGTCGTGCAACTTCTTCTAGACTTGGCTGCGCTGTAAAGTTCTTGCTAATGTAAAAAATTGCTTCTGCTATTCTGCTAAAATCTGTTTGGTTCTGAGATGACATTTGTAAAGATTTGTAACAAATGTATGTTTGATTGAATAATGGAACGACCCGAAAACGGCGGATATTTATTTTAAAAAATACATTCAGGGCACTTCTAATCCCAAATATCTTCAAAATTCACTTCAGCAATACATCCGTCTTCGAAAGCAAAAGTAAATTCGGTTGGTGAAACAGTGATGGGACTGTAACCGCCATTTATTAATTCATAAAGTTCCAACTTATTAAATGCGGGATCTAAAATGATATAATATTTAACTGCTTGCGATGCATAAATTTCCTTCTTTAAATTTCTATCTTTTATTGCTGTAGAAGGAGATAAAATTTCTGCTACTAAAACAGGAGGATATTCTAAATATTTTTTATTACAGTCACCACATAGAATACTCATATCGGGTTGCACAACAATATCCTCTTTTATTTTCCAATCAATTGGCATATATGCTTTGCATTTTCCACATCCTTTTTTAAGTGCTACATTAAAGAGTGCGATCAAGTTTGAATTAATAAGCTGGTGTTTCATTGTAGGTGCCGGAGACAATGCGTAAGGTATCCCATCAATTAATTCCCAATTACCTTCCCACAGACAATAATCGTCGTAGGTATAGTGTGGTAGATATTTGTGTGCTACTTGCATAAAGTGAAATTAAAAAAAAAAGATGAGATTTATTCATTCTTACTAGAAGAAGAATTAATAATAAAACACAATAAAAGTTGAGAAATGTTACGCTGATAAAAGGCTGCGGCATACGAAGGGCAGTGCTTTTTGTACAAATGCCGTAGGCATATTTGTATAAAAAATACCGTAGCCAAAGTACGCCGAACAAATGTTGAAAAATGACATGAAGGTAAAAGCCCCAAGTAATATACTCGGGGCTCAAAATTATTATTTCTTAAAATGTTTATGGGAAGATTCCTAACTCGCCGTAGCTAGTTGCAACTTTATTAATTGCATTTACATAAGCTGCTGTTCTCATGTCAGGAATTTCAGGATTCGATAACCATATCTCCATTATTTCTCTTGTTGCGGTAATCATGCTTTCTTCCAAACCGCTGTGTACTAGATCTACCTCCTCAGGCCCGTGTAGAATAAATGCACGCTCAGTATCGTCTACCTTTTTACCAGTAAGACCTTCCATTTGTGCAAGTATGTGCGAATTTAAATTTTCAGTAAAACGCTTTTCCATACGGCCATAACGAACGTGACTAAGGTTTTTTA
>JANOTH010000206.1:0-7229 GCA_031416275.1 Ferruginibacter sp.
TGCAAAAAACGGTAAAGAGGCACTCGATTTTTTATTTCAAAGAAATGCATTTGTTGATGCAAACAAACCCGATCTTATTTTGCTCGATATTAATATCCCCATATTTAATGGGCATGAGGTTTTGCAACAAATTAAAGCTGATGCAAATCTTAAGAAGATTCCTGTAATAATGCTTACCACTTCATCTAACCAAAAAGATATTGATAAGGCATACGAAAACCATTGTAATAGCTACATCAAAAAGCCCCTCGAAATCAGCGAGTTTTTGACCGCAATTTTAAAGATTGAAGAATTTTGGTTACAACTAACTACTCTGTCTAAATAGTTTTTTAATATTTATTTGTTGATAAAGTAAAAATTGTATTACTCTACGCTAAGTAGTTGTAATTTAAAATGTCACGACTCCAAGCACCCCTGCGATCAACAAGATTTTTGTGATCTGTAGCTTCGTAAAAATTTACTGTGTTTAAGATGTACTATTTTACTAAAAATAGTACTGTAAATTTTGCTGCCACGCAAATAATTCTATAAACTAAACCGTGGGCTAGTTCCGCTTCGCTGGACTTATTCATTTTAGCCAACAAAAAAAATTGTACACTGCTCTGATGTAACACGACTTTCTATTTTAAATATTAAAGAGTTTTGTAGCAGAAGAAACGCTACAAAATTCCTAATGCATTACTACTAAACTCGGTACAATATCCTGTTCATTTTTGTGTTAAAGTATATAGTTTTTAACCCCTAACACATGAAAAGCTACTTACTACTAGTGCTCCTTTTGGTGCATGCTACTTCGGCAATATCACAGAACATTGCTATTAATGCTACAGGCGCCGGGCCTGATACTTCCAGCATGTTAGATATTTCATCTACCAAATACGGTTTACTAATACCTAGGATGACAACGGCCCAGCGAGATTCAATCCTTTTACCTGCCAATGCGCTACAGCTATATAACACTAGTACAAAAGCACTCAATATTTACAACAATAGCAGGTGGGAATCGATAGCTACCAGGGCAACTAACAACATCGTAAATGTTTCTGCGCTCAGCGATTTACCAACTCCTGTTAGCAGTGCCATTACCCTCGATGCAACAAAAATGTATATTTTTTCAGGGATTGTAAATATATCGCCTTACTATCTTAACTTAAATGGTGCAAGTTTAAGTGGAATTGATCCTGCAAAAGATGGAATAATGTCATCTGTGAGTGGAGGTATATTGCGCAGCACAAGCGTAAGCGTTTATATGGCAAACCTTGCAGTAATCCCATTAACGGGAACTACCAAAGCCTACGATTTTACAGATGTTACGGGCACTAAATTTTGCAATATCTTTTCAGGATGTTCAGTAGTTGAAATAGGTATAGCTACTTTAGGTGTGGGACAAGTAAGCGGTTTTAAAGCCATTACCCTCGAACAAAATTATTGGAATTGTACAGATGGTGTAAAAGTGACTGGGACGGTAGGCAAATTTTGTTCTGTATTAAATTTTATAACGGGCATTACTTCAGGCTCAGGTATTGAATTTTTAGCAGGTAGTACCATTCTAGACATAGATCTTGCCAATAATTATTTTGTTTATACAGGGCAAGTAGGTGTCAAGATGAATGCCGGCGCTACCACTGATCTTGGTAGAATGACAAATAATATGTTTCGTGGCGTAGGTACTATGCTGAGTGGATTTGACTCATATAGCATAGGTTGGCAAATGATTTCCAACAGCCTCATCCCCAATACAAGGGCATTTAGTTTTCAGTACATGACGGGAAATGCAACTGCTACATCTTTACCTGTTGCTAATACTTTTTATAAAATTGCGGGTACAACCACACCAGTAAATGCAAAAAAGTTTTCTACTTCATCTAATAAAATCACTTACCTGGGAAGAGTAGATATTGTGGGAAAGATATTTGTTGTTATTGGCGCAAAAGCTCCCGTAAATAATAGTGATTTTTCAATAGTTATTGCTAAGAATGGGGTTGTAATTGCGGCTCCGTCTGCATCTATGGCAGCAGCATCCAATAACCAAAGTTTTCAAATTAATTTAATTACCGAGGTAGATCTTTCAACCAATGATTATATAGAGGTTTTTGTTAAAAGCAATAACGGAAATGCAAATACTATCACTGTTGAAGAAATGCAGTTTCGAATAACGGATTAGTGGTTGGCTGGGTTTCGCTCTTCTGCAATTAAAAACACTACAGCAAAGCAAAATCTTACTGTAAGATAAAAATTATTTTATGCGCATCATTTTATTAATAACAGGTATCTCTCTACTACTGCTTCAATACTTTGTTCAACCATTTTCGACTGAGGTGCAATTTATTTTATTTATAGCAGGTATTATTTGCCTTGGTATTCCACATGGTGCGGCAGATATGTTGGTGGCAACAGAAAATGCAACAGATAAAAAGTCGTTTTCGGCAAAAAAATTTCACTTAAACTATATCGCAAGGCTTGCCATTTTTGCGTTACTTTTTTGGTTCTTTCCTGTAGCCACAAACTTATTATTTATTGGTATTGCTGCTTTTCATTTTGGCGAAACTGATTTAGTTAAATTTAATAGCACAAAATTGTCAGGAAAGTTCTTCGTAACTACTTATGGCATTCTCATACTTTTTGTTATCATACTACCACACTTTGAAACCCTCAAACCTTTGTGTGCCTTATTTACATCAGGTAAACAGAATGAAATGTTTATATCATTCATTGATCATTACCGATACCATATTTTAATTTTTAGTGCTTTTATTTTTTTAATAATAGCAATATGGTACATGTTTACAAACGCTGTTAAGTTTAAGGAACTTGCTGTATTTTTTGTAGAATATGCAACGCTGCTGTTTATACTTTATCATCTACCTATGATATTAGGTTTCACTTTTTACTTTGTACTATGGCATTCTGTATTTTCTTTAAAAAATATATTTAGTTATTTGAGTAAAGATGGTTTAATCTCTAAAATAACTATCGTAAAGCAAATTGGTTTTTACAGTATTATTTCTTTCGTAGGGTTCATCATATTTGGTACAAGCGGTTTTCTTTTTTTAGGAAATAATATGCTTGTTGCCTATGTTTTTTTATTCCTTGCAGTGCTTACTGCTCCTCACATGGAAGTGATGCACAACATGTATAAAAACATGAAATTATTAACTGCAAACAAACACTTTATTGATAATTGAGGCCATGAAAAAGGAGATACTTTTACAGGTAATAGGCAAAACTTTATGGGGTTTGCTATCACTATTTTTTTCAGGTAATTTGTCAGCTCAAAATCCGCATGGAATTATAATTATTAAAATTGGGGCAGTGCTTAGTATTGGTAAAAATGCTACACTTGTTACAAACACTGATTTTGATAATGCAGGTACTTTAAAAAATGAAGGGAGTATTATTTTTAACGGAAATACTCTCCAAGCTTTTCCAGGTACAACAGCCAGTATATTTTCAATGAATATATTGGAGGTGAAAAATACCGGTGCAGGAATAGCACTTAATAAAAGTATAACAATTGCAAAAGAATTAAAACTAACAGTTGGCAATTTAGCATTGGGCAATAATGACATAACTATTCAATCAAACGCAACCCAAACAGCAGCAGTTTCTGCTATTGCTGTTGGTGCAGGCGTTAGTTACGGTACAGGAAGATTTATTATTGAGCGCTATATAAAAGTCGGCACAGGTGGACATGGAAAAAGCTGGCAATTTTTAGCGGTGCCTGCCAATGGGCAAACCATTAGAAACACCTGGCAAGAAGCCGGCGTCGCTGCAAATGGTTATGGTACATGGGTTACAAACCCACTTGGTGCAGGTGCAGGCTACGATGCTACTTCTCCAAACGCATCTATAAAAACTTATCAAAGTGCAACCAATAATTATGACCAGGGACCAGCATCTACTTCCGCATTAATAGATAACCCAAAAGGGTATATGCTTTTTGTAAGGGGCGATAGGACCGTTACATCGGGCTCAGGCACAACGCCTACTACCTTGCGTATAAAAGGAACATTGTTCACACCTGCTAATCCTCCATCGCCCATTACAGTTGCTGTAGGCAAGTTTGAATCTGTAGGTAATCCCTATGCATCTCAAATAGATTTTACCCTACTTACAAGATCGGGTTTAGATAACACATTTTACACGTGGGATCCATCCCTCGTAGGTTCATATGGGGTAGGCGGTTACCAAACAATGACCGCTACCAATTCTTGGAACGCTGTACCAGGTGGTGGAATGTATACAGGCGTACACAAAACGATAGAATCAGGACAAGCTTTTTTTGTGCACAGCACAGCGTCTCTAGGTACCATTGGCTTTTCAGAGCAGGTAAAAACCGGCGGCTCAAAACTTGTAAACAGAAATGCAACAGAGGCACGAATTACTGCTAACAGGCAATTCTTACGCAGTACGCTTTTAACCAATACCGGTACAATTTCAGATGGAAATGCTGCGGCCTTCGATAATGATTTAAGTAATGAAGTAGATGGCGATGATGCGCTTAAAATAATGAATGGCGGCGAAAATTTTGGCCTAAAACGTGGCAATCATAACCTTGCTGTTGAGGGTAGAAGTTTGATAACAACTACAGATACGTTATTTTATTTTGTAAGCAATTTGGTTCAACAACCTCATACAATTGTAATAGCGCCTGATAACATGGACCTTACTAAACAGGCTTTTTTGGTAGATAATTTTTTGCAAACGCAAACGCCGATATCCCTCAGCGATAGTAGCTTTATTAATTTCAATGTTACAAGCGATCCGCTCTCCTATAAATCAGATAGGTTTATGGTAATTTTTAGGCCTCAAACGGTTTTAGCAGTTACTTCAACTACGCTAAATGCTATACGCAACGATGATGCTTCTATTACTTTGAATTGGAAAACAATTGCAGAAAATAATATCAGAGAATATGTTGTGGAGAGAAGTGCAAATGCCATCAGCTTTAATGCTATAAAAATGCAAACTGCAATGCTCAATAATGGTGCTGAGTCTAATTACAGTTTTAAAGACCTGTCTGCATTGGAAGGCACAGTTTTTTATAGAATTAAAATAACAGCTTTAAGTGGTGCTGTAACTTATAGTAACGTTGTAAAAATGACAGGATTAAAAACCGGCGCAGGTGTAAGTGTATATCCTAATCCGGTAACTGCAAAATTAATGAACGTATATTTCACCTCTCCATCTTTTGGAAATTATAATATCAGTCTTGTAAATACTGCAGGCCAACAGATATGGACGGGCAAAATTTTGTACAACAATAACAGCGGCAATAAAATAACAGTGGAGCTTCCTGAAAATATCGCTGCAGGAAAATACTATCTCTCTTTATCAGGTAAAGATGGTAAATCATTTAAAACAGTAGTAATGGTATTGTAATCCTGTTGCATAACGCTACTAGCCAAAGCTACAATGGCTGTAAGAGGAATTGTTGTATGCTCTTTAAAAAGAAGATTTATGCATGCCGATTTGATTAATTCAAAGGCTTTCATTTCCTGTAAATGTTTTATTGTTCACCACAGCATAAAAAGTTGAAACAACCATCTTGTTTAAAATGTGCTTGCTTTCTACACTATACTTCTTAACTGCAACTCCCCTTTGTATTATCTAATCACGTTTGTTTTAGTTGTTCAAAAAAATGATGGATAAAGTCAAGCCCTAGAAGCTTTCCCATTATTTATTAGCATAAATTGTAGCTGATAAACTCAACTAAAATAAGCTCATGAAACAATATTTTTTTCTACCACTGTTACTTCTTTTGATAGGGAACTTTTCTTCAGCGCAATCCGCAGATGTTGTTACAATAAGGAATTACAGTAGCAGTAATACAGGTAATATAATGAATGAATTTTCTCAATTTTTGTCCATACCAAATACGGCCTCAGATGCTGCAGGGCAAAAAATGACGGCTGCTTTTATTATGGAAATGATGTATAAAAGGGGCATTGAAAAAGTGCAGCTTTTAAATGCAACAACAGTTGGTGTTCCGCCTGTTGTTTATGGCGAAGTAATAGTACCAGGCGCTAAACAAACACTTATTTTTTATGCACATTACGATGGGCAGCCTGTTAATGCGGCTCAATGGGCAAAGGGTTTAGAACCTTTTAAACCAACACTATTTACAAATGCAATAGATAAGAACGGCAGTAATATTGAGTTTCCATCAAATGAAAAATGGAATAGAGATTGGAGGATTTATGCCCGTGGCGCATCTGACGATAAAGCGGGTATAGATGCCATTTTAAATGCCTACACTGCTATCAATAAAAGCGGTTTAACGCCTGGCTGCAATATCAAATTCTTTTTTGAGGGAGAAGAAGAAGCTGGTTCTCCGCATCTAAATGAAATACTTGAAAAATATAAAACTTTACTGCAATCAGATTTATGGGTTATTTGTGACGGTCCCGTGCACCAGTCAGGGAAAAAACAAATCATACTTGGTGTTCGTGGCGATACACATTTAGACTTAACAGTGTACGCTTCAAAAAGACCATTGCACAGCGGCCATTATGGAAACTGGGCACCAAACCCTGCAATGATGCTGGTTAAATTATTAGCATCCATGAAAGACGAAAATGGGAGGGTCACCATAAAAGGATTTTATAATGATGTAACCCCACTAAAACCATCAGAAAAAAAAGCACTGCGAGAAGTTCCGCTGGTTGATGAACAAATGAAAAAAGAATTGGGCATAACAAAAGTTGAAATGAAGGGACTCACATTAAGTGATGCCATAAATCAGCCATCTTTAAATATTAACGGTATTCAAAGTGGCAATGTTGGTAAAATGGCTTCTAACCAAATACCTACTTATGCAACTGCTGTGCTCGACCTTAGGTTAGTGTTGGGTAACGATTGGAAAAGACAACAACAAAAAGTTATCAACCACATAAAAGGAAAAGGCTATTACATTACCGCAAATGAACCAACAGATGAAGAGAGAAAAAAATATACAAAAATCATAAAAATAATACCCGGACTTGATGGTATCAATGCACAGCGCACATCCATGGATTTACCAATCATACAAAAAGTTATTGCTGCCATTAGAAGTACAACCAAAGATCAAATAGTGTTGCAACCCACCATGGGTGGCAGTCTTCCACTTTATGTGTTTGAGAAATACTTAAGAGCTACAACTGTAACTGTGCCCATAGCCAACCATGATAACAACCAACATGCAGAAAATGAAAACATCCGCATTGGTAATTTATTTGATGGAATGG